>DASZPA010000288.1:0-6806 GCA_035550555.1 Fimbriimonas sp. | reverse complement strand
TCGGTCGGCGCGAGCTAGCCGCTACGAAGGAATTGGTTGGGGCCCTTGTCTTCTGGAGTCAGGAGAAAGATCCCCACCGCGAAATGTGGGAGACGTTCAATTGCGCGGTGCCGTGAGAACCATCCTTGACAACAGACAGGCTGTCCAGTGACAACTCTGCGTCCATCGAATCTTGCCTTTTCGAATTTTGAATCCCCAGACGTTAGGTGGGACTTTCAGGAGGCTTCGCCTGCTAAGATTTCGCACTCGACGGGGGATTGGCTTGCGAGAGCGTGAATTAGGCGGGACCTTTGGATGATTTGAACGGGGCAGATTTCAGTGGACTTTTGTGGCGTTAACGAACCGGATTTCCCCTCTCTCGGTTCGTGCCTCACCGACTTCTCCCCCAGAGAGGCGAGGTGGTGGCCTAGGTGGCGTTGCGACCCTGGCGGCCAAGTTGCCGTGGCGCCGAATGGGCACCGTTTGATTGGCTGATTCGCACTCCTATTCCTCGACTTGGCCGCCGATCTTCATCCAGGCGTCGATGCCGCCCTGGAGGTTGAGTACGGTCTGGAAGCCAGCTTCTTGCAGAAGGCGGGCGGCTTTCACGCTGCGGACGCCCGATTGGCAATGGAGGACTGTCTTTTGGGATTTGTCCAGCTCTTGGAGGTGGTTGGGAAGGTCACCAAGTGGGATGAGGCGGGCGCCGGGGATGCGGGCGATGGCGTATTCGTACGGCTCGCGGACATCGATTAGGGTGAACGGTTCGTCCATGTGCGTGAGTGCCATGAACTCGGCGGGTTCCAGGTCGAACTCGAGCTTTTCGCGGTGTGTGACCCCACAAAACTGGTCGTAGTCGATGAGCTCCTTGATCGTAGGGTTATCGCCGCAAACCGGGCAGGATGGATCGCGCTTGATCTTGACCTCGGTGAACCGCATGCCGAGGGCGTCGTAGAGCATGAGGCGTCCGACGAGCGGCTCGCCGACATTAAGAATCCATTTGACCGCTTCGGTGGCCTGGATCAGGCCGATGATTCCGGGCAGGACTCCCAGAACGCCTCCCTCGGCGCAACTTGGGACGACTCCCGGCGGTGGGGGCTCGGGGAAGAGGCATCGGTAGCAGGGGCCGTTGGGGGCGCAGAAGACCGTTGCTTGGCCGTCGAAGCGGAAGATCGAGCCGTACATGTTGACCTTGCCGAGGAGGATGCAAGCGTCGTTGACGAGGTATCGGGTGGGGAAGTTATCGGTGCCGTCGACGACCAGATCGTAGCCTTGGATGACATCGAGAGCGTTCTCGCTGGTCAGGGCGGCTTGGTGCTTGACGACTTGGACATGCGGATTGACGGCTTGGATCTTCTCTTCGGCGGAGTCGAGTTTTGGACGGCCAACGTCGTTAGTTCCGTGGATGATTTGGCGGTGAAGGTTGGTTAGATCGACGCTGTCGAAATCCACGATTCCGAGTTGGCCGACACCTGCGGCGGCGAGGTAAAGAGCCGTCGGCGAGCCGAGTCCGCCAGCGCCAACGAGGAGGACCTTGGCGGCTTTCAGCCGCTTCTGGCCTTCCGGACCGACCTCGGGGAGGATGAGGTGGCGGCTGTATCGGATCAGCTCTTCGCGCGAGAGGTCAGGCAGCATTAGAGGGTGGTCATGGAAGTGTTACGAGGATGCATCTTGCAGTGCGTCGAGATCGGCAAGGTCTTGATTTCGACCGCTTGCCTGCTTCGATTTGATAAGCCATTCCTTCGATATGCAGTTCACTCTGACTCCTCCGAGGAGGACCTGCTTTTTGTCCTTATAGGCTTCAGCGAAGTCGATACCCGGTGCTGAGGTTAAGATATCGATTCTCCATGGCGGGCTTCCCAGATACAAGACGAAATCTTCCTGCAAGAAATCGGCGGGGGAAACCATGTGGAGGGGTGCGCCGAAATCACGTAGCGCTGAAAAAAGGCGGTCGATGTCTTCGGGACTGACAGCGATTAGGACGTCAAGATCCTTTGTGAATCGCGGCTCTGTATAGAAGCCCACCGCAATCCCGCCGATGATCAGATACTTAATGCCGTAACTTTCGAGTGCCGACAATAGATCGGTCCAGTCTTGGAGCCCCGGTGCCAGGGTGCATCACCTCGTAATAGAAGTCGCGAATGTCGAGGATGGCTTGAATTCTCTCGTCTGACGAGCGAGATTGCCAGTACCGGATGGACTCAGCCCTGGAATTGTCTCCCAGGCGGCCCTTCGAGACCACCATCCGCTGTGCTCGATCCTCGTTCATTCCGCTTGCAGTGTGACACGCCCGGTGGTAGGATTCGCACCGTCGATGTTCATGTTAAAGAGCTCCGCTACTCGTTTGGCCGCGGTTTGTCTTGCCGCGCTTCCCGCCTTCGTCTTCGCCCAGTCCGATCTGCGCGACGGATTCAAGAACCCGCCTTCATCTGCCAAGGCTCGGACTTGGTGGCACTGGATCAACGGGAACATTACGAAGGCGGGGATCACGGCCGACCTGGAGGCGATGAAGCGGTTCGGCCTGGGCGGGGCTCAGATCTTTAATGTGGACGTCGGGATTCCAGCGGGCAAGAAGCCGTTTATGAGCCCTCAGTGGAAGGACGCCTTGGCTTGGGCGTTTCATGAGGCGAAGCGGCTGGGGTTGGAGCTGGACATCCACAATTGCGCAGGATGGTCAAGCAGCGGCGGACCATGGGTGAAGCCCGAGCATGCGATGCAGTTCTTGACTTGGTCGGAAACCAAGGTGCACAGCACCGGCCACGTCGAGGAGACGCTTCCGCAGCCGGCGAAGCGGCTGAACTATTACGGGGACATCGTTTGCTATGCAGTGAGGACGCCTTCTGACGACAAGTTTCGGCTGAGTGGCATTCGGGAGAAGGCAGCGTTCGAGCGTGGGGATCGGATCCACCCGGATGCTCAGGGTGTGCCTGACGATGCCGTTATCTCCTCGGACGACGTTCGGACAGTTCCGATGGCGCCAGACGGTCGGGTGTCGGTGGACCTCCCCGAAGGAGATTGGACGCTGATCCGTATGGGGCATACGCCCACTGGCGCCCAGAACGAGCCTTCGCCTGCTTCCGGTCTGGGACCCGAGGTCGACAAGCTGAGCCGCGAGGCGATGAACGAGTTCTGGTCGGGGATGATGGCCACTGCTCTCAAGGCAAACGGGCGCGTTTCCAAGGCTGGACTGATTGGAGCGCTGATCGACAGCTACGAGGTCGGCAGCCAGAACTGGACGCCCAAGTTCCGTGAGGAGTTCAAGAAGCGGCGCGGGTACGACCCGATGCCCTATCTGGTGACAGTGACTGGCCGGGTGGTGAAGAGCGGAGAGGCTACCGAGCGGTTTCTTTGGGATCTGCGGCGGACCGTGTGTGACCTGTTTGCGGACAACTACTACGGCTACATGGCGGAGCTTTGCCACGAGCATGGGCTTCGGTTCTGCACAGAGGGGTATGGAAACGGCTCGTTCGACAACCTCCAGGTAAGCGGTCTGCCGGACCTTCCCATGGCGGAGTTCTGGATCGGCGGAGGGGCTCGGGAGACGACCAAGATGGTGGCGTCGTCGGCTCACACGCATGGGAAGCCGATCATTGGCGCCGAGTCGTTCACAGCCGACGACCAGCACGCGAAGTGGCTCTACGACCCGTACGCGATCAAGGCGTTGGGCGACGAGATGTTCAGCTTTGGGATCAACCGGTACATCTTCCACCGGTATGCGCATCAGCCTTGGCTGAACCTGGAACCCGGTATGACGATGGGGCCGTGGGGGACCAACTTCGACCGAACGATCACCTGGTGGGATCAGGGCCGCGCCTGGATGAAGTATGTGGCGCGGTGCCAGTATCTGCTCCAGAGCGGGCGGTTCGTTGCGGACGTGCTGGCCTTTGAGGGCGACGACGGCCCGAACGACATGGGTCTCATGCGCGGAACGACCATCCCGGAGGGTTACGACTACGACGGGTGCGACGCCAAGGTGCTGCAGTCGGCGCATGTGGAGGGCGGTCAGGTTGTATTGCCTTCTGGCATGAGGTACCGCGTGCTGATGCTGCCCGATTCAACCTGGATGACCGTGAAGACGGCCGAGAAGATCCAAGAGCTGGTCAACGCCGGCGCTAAGGTTATCGGACCGAAGCCGCTGAAGTCTCCGAGCTTGGCGGAAGCTGGGAACGGAGACCAGATAGTTCGACGGATTGGGGATCGGCTTTGGGATTCCGGAAAGGTTGTTCAAGGAAAGACGGTGGCGCAGGTTATCCAAGGGATGCGTCTTCCCAAGGACGTCGCGTCGACGAAACCTTTGAATTGGATCCATCGGCTGGTTGGGAACGACGACGTGTATTTCGTGGCGAATCCGACTTATCAGCCGATCGACGTGGACGTGACGTTTCGGGTGCATGGGAAGAGACCGGAGCTTTGGAACCCGGAGACGGGCCGGACGGAGAGTGCGGCTGTTTGGCACGCGACGGGAGGCCGCACGAGCGTCTCGTTGCGGCTGGAGTCGGCGGGATCGACGTTTGTGGTGTTCCACCGGGGAACCGCGCAGCAGCATCTCACCGCTGCGAAGTGGCTGGGGACCGTCGCTCCGGAGGCGAAGCCGCCCAAGGTCGAGGTGGTGGAGGCTCGGTACGAGGCGGTCGATGGCAGCGGCGGAGTCGATGTGACCGAGAAGGCTCGGAGAATCGTCGACAGCGGGGCTCCGGCTCTTAATGCGAACAATGCCAACTTCGGCGATCCGACAGTCAACCATGTTAAGCGGCTTCACGTTGTTTACACCGTGGATGGCAAGCGCCACGAGGCGAACATCGAGGAGAACGGATCGCTCGATCTGGTTCCGGCGGGCGCCGATAGCGTTCGGCCCTACGTCTCTTTTGCCGATGGGAAGGCGCTCCTGTGGAGGCGGGGAAGGTTTGAGCTCGACTATGCAGGTGGGAGGAAGCAGGTTGTCTCCTCTAGGCCGAGCGAGGTTGCACTTACTCGCGCTTGGCACTTGACGTTTCCGCCACATTTGGGCGCCCCGCGGTCGGCCACTTTTCCGGACCTCATCTCTTGGCCGGATTCGAAGATCGAGGGGATCAAGTACTTCTCTGGCTCGGCGACCTATCGGACGACTTTCTCTTATCGCGGCATGAAGGCGGGCTCGTCTTATTGGCTGGACCTTGGAAAGGTGAAGAACTTTGCCGGGGTGACCCTGAACGGGCACTCGCTGCCGACGCTTTGGAAGGCGCCGTTCCGGTTGGACGTCTCGCGGTGGCTGAAAGAGGGTGAGAACTCTCTGGAGGTGAAGGTGACGAACCTCTGGCCGAACCGGCTGATCGGCGACGAGCAGTATTCGCCGGAGGCGAAGTATAACGGCCCGATTCAAGCTTGGCCGGATTGGATCAAGAATGGAACTCCTCGTCCGCCGACGAAGCGCGTGACGTTCACGACGTGGCAGTTCTTCAGGAAGGATTCGCCGCTGCTGGAGTCGGGTCTGATTGGTCCGGTGAAGATTCTGAGGATTCCGACACTTGATGTGAGCCGCTAGCAACTCACACGGGACAGGACATTCCGTGCTTTTGCGGGGAACCCTCGCTGAATCGGCTCTCTCTGACGGGGTGAGGTGATTCTGTGAATCAAGAAAGGGACGAACATTCACTCGACATCGACTTCGACCAGCGGCAGTCGCGCCGGTCAATTCTGCGGAATGCCAGCGTAGGGGCAGCCACGCTTTTGCTGCCTGGGTTGCTCGCCGGATCCGCGGAATCCGAGGGAAGGCTTGTTGGGGCGGCGAAGCAGGGAGGCAGTCTGACGCCCTCTCAGGCGAAGGCGATCGAGGACATTATTCAGGCTGAAGGTTCATTTTCTAACGGCGTGTTCTCGATTGAGCTCGATCGGGAAGACATCTCGAGCGTGAAGCTGCACGGGGTACCGATCCTCCCTTCGTTTGAGATCAACGGCACGCTCTCTTTCGAGAGGATTGGCTACGACCGGGTGTTTCTGAACGGCGACATGTGCCTGAAGTCGACCGAGATCAACTCGTTCATCGACGTGTTGATCGCTCAGGACATCAAGTTCCAAGCGGAGCATCAGCACTTTTACGATTTCTATCCGATGGTTTGGTTTATTCACTTTCGGGCCGAGGGCGAGGTCGAGCAGGTGGCGCACAAGGTCAAGGCCGCGCTGGACACTACTTCCACGCCGTTCCCGCAAAAGATGCCCAAGAATCCAACCACGCTGCTGCCGGCGGACCAACTGGCGCACGTCTTGGGCGGCGACGCGGAGATCGGTTCGGACGGCGTGGTGACGGTGGACGTTCCTCGTGCGGACCGGATCAGGTTAGGCGGCCGGATGATCAATCCGTTCCTGGGGGTTCAAACGACCATTGCCTTCGAGCCTTACGGCGGCGGGCAAAACGCGGTGGTCATTCCCGACTTCGGAATGGTCTACGAAGAGATTCAAAGAGTCGTGGAGGTGATGAGGGATCGGAAGTGGGACGTTGGATGCCTTTACAACCAGGAGACCGACGAGCATCCTCAGCTTTACTTCTCGCACATGGCGAAGGTAGGCGATGCGGTCACGCTGGCTCACGAGGTGAGAAAGGGTCTCAGCGAAATGAACATGTCGCTGCACGGACAGACCGACCACTAGCACAGGCCCGGCGGCTTGCCACGCGGCTTGGCTTGTCTGGCAGCCGCCCTCCTTCGTCCTACGTCTGTAAGGTTTGGGCTCATTGAGCGGCTTTCAATCCGTCGAGTACGTGGGAGGGGAGCCATCGTTCGAACTTGCGCCCGCGGCCGATGGAAGTCTCGTATACGGGCTGGCGGACTTGCCAGGCGCTGGGGGTGGTTACG
>DASZPA010000287.1:0-10380 GCA_035550555.1 Fimbriimonas sp. | reverse complement strand
ACCGCCGCCCTGCGCGCCATTACACCCCAGGACGCCATCAACTGGTTTGCCCACTGCGGCTACAGTATTATTTAAAATGCTCTAGCCTGCCCGTTCTTGGAAGACTTGCGCGTTTGGCCTTGGTTAAGCGATCTTTGCTTTGTTAGAAAGGGTTCGTAGCCGAGAAGCTTGTCCGTGGCGCTTTCCCATGAGCTGGCACGCTGGCCTATGGCGTGCCTTGGTTGGCTTGTGGGTTCACTTTCGATTTACTCAGTAGGCCCGATTTACTCGCCGGTAAATCATGGATCAGGAGTGAACTTGCGCGCCGCTAGTGTTGCCCCAGGCAGGAATCGTCAAGGCGATCGGGAGCGTCGTAGACGAACAATTAATTGGAGCCCATGCGCGGGCCGATAATTCAATAGGATCGTCCCAGCCAAAGGGCCAACGCACCGGCATCACTTTGCTTCGCCAGAAACCGGGACCCCTCCGACGGCCCATTTGACAATTGTCGCGAGAATTAGCAATCCGAACGCCCTGAAATAAGTCAGAGCCGCAGAGCTTTTAACCGGTACGACAGTGAAGTTCCAAAGCCGCATGAACGGATAGGCGAGGATCAGGATCGCAAAGATCGACAAAGTTGCCGAGGCGACGAGCATCGCCCGGCCGAGAAAAATGTATTGCTTGAGTTGATGCATCACTAAATGGGTTTCCGAGTTGGATCCGCGGCTTTCGAGAGCCTCCCGCGGAGACGGTCGCAATCCGCCCTGATAAAGAATGAAGCCCATTCGTCGGGCGTGAATCCCTGCTGGATCCAGTGAACCCAATGACCCAGCGCCACCTGCTGCTTGAAGTTGGGGTTGAAGGGCCGGGTAGCGAGGCCTGTTTTCCGATCCTTGACGATCGTGCCGCTCCAGAGGGCGTTTCCGTCGGAATCGAGAATCGTGAGGTGGTCGCCTTCATCGATCGGGTGGAGACCGGAATATCCTTGAATCTCTTCCTCCTCGAGGGCCCAGACAACGCCTTCGAGTCCGGTCTCGAACCAGTCGATCAGAATGCCTTCAAATGTGGAATCATTGGTTTGCATGTTCACGCGGGGTTACAGTTGTTCGAAAAGTTTCTTGGGTGGCACTTGGCATGCGCCCGTTTCAGGTCGTCGAGCGAGAAGTTCACGTAGTGTTTGAGCGTTTCGAGGTGCTCGTGACCGAGCAGTTCCTTGATCGCCCATAGGTTCGCACCGGATCGGGCGAGCTCAGTTGCGCATGCACGGCGGAAGGAATACCAAGTGATGTTCTCGGTGTGGCGGCCGCGGACCTGGTCGCGAAGAAGAGCCAGGAGACCCGCATATCCAAGCCGACGTCCTCGCCAACTTAGCCAAAGCGCCCGCTCATTGCGAAAGATGAGGAGTAACGGTCGAATGGCGCTGACGTAGTTCTCCAACGATCGGGATGCCTGCCTTCCAATCGGCACCAAGCGCTCCTTGTTGCCTTTGCCGAGAACACGCAACAGGCCACCTTCTGCGTCGAAATCGGCAACATCCATTCGCAGGAGCTCACAGGGCCGTAAAGCCGCCGAATAGGCCACTTCCACGAGCGCGCGGAGCATCAGTAACCTTGGGGATCCTCCGGGAAGCTTCCGAATCACCTTCATTACCTGAACATGTTTTAAAGCAGGCCCTGGTGCGCGGATCGGAGTCCGAATGATCGGAAACGCGTCGACGATGACTGGGGCTACCGCCCCGATCTCAGCCAAGTGTCGAAAGAACTTTCTAACTCGGAGCTTCTCGATCCGGATCGACAGCGTCTTCCGGGGCATCCCTGTGCGGAAGTGCGTTGCCGCTGAAGCGTGGATAAGCCAGTGCGAAATGTGATCTGTCTGAACGTCCTCGGGATAAAGTACTCGTTCCCCATTAGCCCACTTCAGAAAGGAGTCCAAGGCGCACTTGATGCCGCTCGCAGACCGAGCTTCGCGGCTCCCACGACGCTGCCGAACGTAGTCATCTGCAAGCTGTCGGAGCATCTTCACTTTCCAGGGTGGGACCGGCGGTGAATTGCTTGCAGTTCGACGGGCGCATAGCGCAGGTACTCCTTCAAGTGGGAGTACGTCGCGTGGCCGAGCAGCTCCTTCAGAATTGCTGGGGACATTCCGCGCTGGAGCATGTGGGTGGCAAAGGCCCTGCGGATATCGTGCGGACAGAGCCTAACTTTCGCCCGCATTGCCCGGTTCTGGATGCGACACCGCACACCATTCGATCTCAGAGGAAATCCGTCGCGGCCAATCCAGAGCGACAGCTCGTCCTTTCGGCCACGAAGAAGTGTAGTGCGGCCCCGTCTAAGGTAGCCCCGTGTCTCGCGGGCCGCCCGCTGCGTGATGGGCACGACACGCTCCTTCTGACCTTTTCCGATGACTCGAACCGTGCATCCGGCGAGGTCCACGGATTCCGTGGTCAGACTTGTCAGCTCACTTAGTCGAAGCCCTGCGCCGTAGGCGATTTCGAGGAGAGCACGGTCCAAGTCATCGTGGGGTTTTGAGCCCGCAATTCCATCGAGCACACATTCCATCTCGCGAATGGACGGCACGCGCTGAAGCCGCCTGGCTTTCCGAGGCACGACGAGTGTTCGGGCGGGGCTATCGAAGATCTGGCCGGTCTTGGTGAGCCATGCGAAATAGTTCTTTACGGTTTGAAGCGAATTTTCCTGGGTGGCGTCACTTAGGCCTCGCTGCACTAACGAGGCTGCGAATGCGTTGAGGTCTTCGGTGCGAACGTCTGGGGTCCTTCTCACCCCGCGTTCTCGCGCCATAAAGGAACTGAACCCCCTAAACGACGCATACTGGAATCGCAGCGTGCTCGGCTGGTAGTTGCGGGCTAGGCACGATTCCAGCCACGGTCGAATGTCGCCAAGCAAGGTGTCCCTGGGAAATTCCAGGCGGTCGAGAATACTGTTCATCGACGGTCCTTCTCCCTGGGATGGTAGCGCCGGTGGACACGCTTGAGCTCAACCGCCGCCAGCTTGATGTAATGGTCGATTGAATCGACGTTCTCATGTCCCAGGAGCTTGGCCACGGCGTAGGGATTTGCGCCATGAATGATGAGCTCGGTCGCGAATGAACGCCGAAACGTGTAAGGCGTAACGTGTGCGGGTAGTTTGAGTCCGGAAACAAGCGCCTCTACTTGCCGTCGAAACGTGTGCTTTGGCATGGGATGCCCATACCGATCGAGCCAGAGCGCCCGCGTCGTGGCGTCCCTGAGCAAGAGCGGCCGTATCGCCTTCAGGAATTGCTCCACGGCGGCTCTCGCACGCGCTCCTACGGGAACAATCCGCTCCTTGGATCCCTTGCCCACTAAGCGTACCAGCCCCGTGTCCAAGTCGATGCTATCCACGTTGAGCTCAAGGAGCTCTCGGACCCGAAGTCCCGCACCGTATTGAACCTCGAGCATCGCCCTGAGCTGGATGCCTCGAGGGTTACCCGGATCGATTTTATCCAAAACCCGAACAATATGTCGATGGGGCAGGACACTTGTCGGGAGAAGCTTGGGAAGTTCGATAGGAGAAATCGCCTTATGGATGCCAGACGGAACCAATCCTTGGGCTTCCAACCACCTGAGGAAGGCGTGATCGGTGCTAAACTGCTTCGCAACGGTGTGCGGCTTAAGCAGATTTCCGTCGCGTTTGACGCGTTTGCTCATGTGGTCGCACCAAGCCAACAAATGGTGACTGGTCAGCCGATCCGCCTCATGGATGCCAAAGCGATCCGCAAGCCACCGGACGAGGGTGCGGCCGCCGTGGGCGAGCATGTTTAGCGTGTCCGGGGATTTGTTCTCGGCCTTGGCACTCGCAAGGAAATCGTCCAAATGGACGGCAAGCGTCTTCATTTCCGGGCGCTTCCCTCCCTCAGCGCATCAACGTCCAATGCTTCTCTGAGACGTACGTAGTGGCCGAGGTGCCGATAGGTTGCGTGCCCGAGGAAAGCCTTCACGTAGGCTATTGGCGCACCTCTCTCGACTAGGTGCGTCGCGATCGAGCGCCGAATCGTGTGGGGATGAACGATCAAGTTAACCGCTTCAGCCCGGGTTTGGACGATCCGGCAAAGAGACGCGGAACAGAGGCGGCCCGTGCCCCGGAGGCCAATGAAAAGCGCCCGTTCAGGATTTCCCTTCCCGACAAGTCCGGGGCGAACGCATTGGAGGTAACGCCGAAGCTCGGAAACGGCGCACCGGGTCAGAGGGATGATCCGATCGGAACGCCCCTTTCCGGTCAAATGGACGAGTCCGCGGCTCAGGTCTACTGCGTCGACATTGAGACGCGTCATCTCCTCCAGGCGGGCTCCACACCCATAGGCGAGTTCGATGATTGCCCGATCTCGCCGCGACAGCTGGTCCGGCGCGTCGATGCTCTCGATGAGCCGCCGCATGTCTTCTTCCGAGACCACGTCTCCCATCGGTCTCGGTGCCGGCGGAACGACAAACCCGGAGGCCGGTGTGATGAATACCCGACCCGTTTCTCCGAGCCAGCGACACCAGGTCCGGGCTATGCCGAGGTATGAGGTTTTCGACGCTGGCGCGAACCCGCGCTTATCGAGGTCCGCCTTCCAGCCGTTCAAGCAGGCTTGGTCCAGATCCTGTACCTGCGTGACTCGGTGCTGCTGAAGGTAACGCCCGAGGTCCTTGAGCGCCGACCGGTAGAGCTCCAGCGTTCTCCGGGAATACCTCCGGTGTTCGAGCGTCTGGAGCCATTCGATGACGACCGCGTTGTAGTCCTGGGATATAGCTGCCGCTCTGGGCCGCCGCCACCGGGGCCCAATCGAGCCAATATCGCTGTGGTCGCTGGTGGTAGTTGGCGTCCCGGACGAGAAATTCGTAGCGGCTGAGCTCCTCCTTGCATCTGTGGAGCGTCGTCTGCGGAAGCTGCGTGTGTTCGCGCACCTGACGCAGCGTAAACGTGAAACCGTCGGGCGGCGTGCCTGCACTCACAGAACGGCTCCGAAGCTCGTGAATCGCGTGCAGAAGATTGCGACTTGTATCTGAAAGCTCCCTGAAGGGTTTTCGAAAGACCGCCTCGATGAGGGGAGCAGCCAGCCTCACGTCTTCGCAGTCGACTTCGATGTAGTTGGTGGTGCCCTCCTGCTTGACCGTCTTCTGCATCTGCCTGAGGAACGCCACGGCCTTGATGAGGTTTGCGATCTTCGGCCAGTCCCTCCTCGAACTCAGGCGATCGTCGCCAGCCGGCACATCCAAGTCGTCCGGAATGACAACCGTCAGGGGCTGAAGAAGGCGCTGAAATGCATGGTGGAGTTCCCGAATGCGTTTCGTTGCCGATCCCTCCTGAATTCCAGCCAAGCCCTGTTGCGCCCTCTGTCGCTCAAGGATTCGTTGGGTCTGCGCCCGACTTTCGTCCGAACACAACACCATGAATCGGCTACCCGTCTCTTCGTCCGGGTTCACCTTTGCCTCGGTCAGCATCACCGAAAATGGGCCCTCGACCTCCTTGGTATCGGCGTAAAGAGCTCCCGACGCAGGGTCTCGAGCCGTGAATCGCGCGACCAATCGGCCCGAGCTTATCAGCTCACGGAGCAGATAGGCACTGTCCTCGGCCCCATCTGCCTCCGCGATCGTCATGCATTTGCCCTTCAGGGCGTCGCGCTCCAGATGGATCAGCACCTTGGCCGACAGGTACGAAACCGGATAATGGCATTCGGGAGGGCAAAGCGCAGCCACGCTTGCCATTACCTTGCTCTTTCCCACGCCAAATGCTCCCTGGAATTTGAGCGCGAGGGGTTGAGGGAGCAGCCGGGACGTCATCGCCAGGTAAGCGATGGCCTTGTTGACGTCCTCGCCCTCGACACCGATTGCTGTGAGGTGCTCCCTGATCCGAGCGAGAAGGTCGCCGGACTTTCCAAAGATCTCTGCCTCTTTGCGAAGGGCTTCGGGGACGGGAGCGATCGGCTCCATGGGCGGGGCGAGATCCGGCTGGAACGAGCGTCTTTCGGCCGCGGCGAGGAGCTTCTCCATGTCCTGTTCGAGGTGAAGCGGGGGTTCGTCAAAGATCCTGGCCGCTTCCCGGACAAAATCCTTTCGGGCCCTGGAGCCGTATACGTCGAGCGTGTCGACGTGGATCCGACCTCGGCAATGCGCCCGGAGCGTCATTTTCAATTGGTGCCCGGTGCGCGTCAGGCGAATCGAAAAGTACTCCCTCGAATCGATCCTTATCCGAAATCCATCGGGAGTTGGGAGGAAGTTCGGGATCTCGGTGTCCTGGATGCCGGCGCAGGCTACGGTGATGGCCCGCGAGAGCTCAGACGCACCATTTACCTTGAGGAAAGCACACATGCCTGAAGTGCCCGGGATTACCGCCACGTCGGTAGGAATGCCCAGAAACCGTGCCGCCAGCATGCGGGCCGCCTTCAATTTCTCAGGGGCATCCCCGGTCACAACCGTCACGCGTTGAACCCCGCGGGCTCTGAGAAGCTCGATATCGACGCTCCCTGCATCTGGATCGACCGCGATAACGCTGATGTAGCGGGCGACCACCAGCGCGAGGGCATCAGTCGGCTCCGAGACGACGAAAATATGCCGTGAATGCTTTGTGACCGTGAGGTTCCAGGCGCCACGCTCGCGACCCTTCAGATACGTACTGGATCCGTCTGCCGAGACGCCACAAAGTGTTTGGATCCGACCGTCGCCCCCATACACAGCGAAGACTGCGTGGTTCGAAAGCGGCTCCCGATCCTTGACGTCAAGAAGGCCGATCTGCCGGAACTCCGTCCTGACCTTGGGGTCAGTCGGCAGCTTTTCGGCTAATGTTCCGTCGCTCCAGCCGATCCGATATCGCTCGAAGAGCGTGAGGTCTTCCAAGCCGAATGCTTGGAGCCACCTACCCGGGGCTTCCGACTTGACCAAGTTCTGACCGCAAAGCTCGACGTAGCGTTGGAGGCGAAGTTGAATTCTCTCCTCCGGAATGACTATTGGTTCTGGAGTTTTCATAGAGCGGCTATGCAACCGGCGTCGGGGGATCCCCGATGGTTCCGTCCGACTCGGGGCACGGCCCAGCCATCGTGCGACGCGTCCAAATGGACGCTTGACTCGGCACCGCGGCTGGAGAAACTCCTCGCACTCTTCGCAGAGTAGCTCGGAGACCCCGAGTTAACTAAGCCCGCCCAGTTAGCGCTGCGGCGGGCTTTGCATTTTAGCGGGTCACCTCCCGTGAGATTCCCAACTCAGGCCCGTTGCTCTGCATTGGCCCAAACAATTCCCACAGTTGGATGGCGAAATCGTTCATGCGGAGGAGCAGCTGCATGCAAGGATTTAGAGGAAACACAAGCCCATGAATTGACAAATGATGTCCCTACAGCCTCGTTATGTTTTAACAAATTGGAATGAATGCGCTTTCCTACTCCGAAATTTGCCCGGTGAAGGAAACCTGCAAAAGCAACCTATGCCGAAAAGAAAAAGAGGATCGGACGAATCAAACGCTGGCTTTCGGGCCCGCGTCCGCGAGGTCATCCAGCGCGCTGGAGGTCGAGACGCTTTGAGCGCGAAGGCGGGAGTATCGATCAGTTCGATCAAGAACTACCTGCAGGGAGGAGAACCCTCCAGACCTGTACTCTGCGCCATGGCAAAGGCGGCAGGCATGTCGGTTGAATATCTCGCCTCCGGCTCCCCCTCCCTGGTCGAAGAGGACCAATTTGCGACGGCCAAAAGGGTTAAAGCGCAAACAGGGAAGAGCTGGGAGCCTGGTACGACCCTCGCCTACTTTCACCGCGAGCTAGTTAAGGAGAAATTCAAGGGGGCCAACCCCGAAAACCTTCTCTTGGTCGAGGCCGAGGATCCCTACATGCAGCCGCGAATCTGGCAAAACGAAATGGTCGTGGTCGATGGCAGCAAGACGAAGCCGAAGAACGGCATTTTCGCCCTGATGATCGATGGGGAAATCCTTGTGCGCCATATAGCAAAGCTCAAAGACGGCTTTGTCGTTCATGACCGCCGTAAGCGCCGGGGTCAGCTTGCTTACTCGCTGGCGGAATTCGAGCAGGACGTATCGGTAATCGGCAAGGCCGTGATTTCAGGGCATTATCCTGAAATCACTGAAGACAATTTCGACTAATCTGCTCCGCGGTTGGCCCAGGGCAAAGGCCCCGGGGCGGGCAAGGCACTGGGATGTTCAGTTAGACGTAAGCGATCTTCGCTTCAATGCGAGAAGGGGCTCGTAGGCGAGAACCTGCTTAGTGACGTTTTCCCACAAATTGGCATGCTGGCATCCCACATGCGTTGTTGGCGTGCGGGGTTCACTTTTAGCTGAACGCCAACGGGCCGATTTCACACGCGAAGATAGTTTCAGGGCTGTCAGACTGATCCCGACCGGGCACTTGAGGATTCAACTCCACCCAGGCCACGGGCATGGAAGTTCCTCTTTTCATCTTCGCAAACAATGCCGCCAAAAAGCGGCTGAACGAGGTCCCCCGTCGATTCAAGGTCATCACCAGATTCGCCCGACCGTACGGCTGCTGCTTTCCCGCCTTGACGTAAGACCCGCCGGGATTCGGCGACGCCACAACCACCACCTTTGCGCCGCTGTCTCGGATAATCTCCCGCAGGCCGTTGGGTGATCCCGTGATCGCACCCTCAGGTGTGAGTTCCGCATAGAGGAACAGCACGTCACATGTCGGAGCGGCCAAGTCCACCCTCCGCAGGTCGGCAAACAAGGGCTTCAAGAAAGCAACGTCTTCCTGGACGAAGGCCTTGGTTTCATCACCCCCGAGATCAAGGATTCCAACCCGCGGGCTTGAGACGATGTGAATTCGGTTCTTCGAGAAGAGCATGCTTCACTCGAGCCGCCGTACAGCAATTGTCACGCTCAGAGAACCTCAATCGGCTGCTTTTGAAACTCTATCGCTCGGCAGATGTTGTCGATAATCCGCTGCCTTTGCTCGGCGGTAATCTCCTCTTTATCGTGCGGCGGACGCCAACCCTTGATCGAGTTTTTGAATACGGCGATACCATGACCGGAAGCTAAGATTTCAGAATCGATGAAGGTCGCCTTGTCGCCTTCGCGATACTCAATGCCCGTACGCCCGAGCACTTCGACGGAGAAGCCCTCGTCGCTCGAAACTACATTGACTTTTGGGGTGCTGAACATCACGGGCCCACGGAGTGGAAGATAATGCTGTTCACGTTAGGATTCTGCAGCAGGTTGGGCAATTCAATCGTGTTGAAAATGCTGCCCGAACTGACGTTCGGCCCGAGAAACACATGCACATCGCCAATGGCCTGGCTAGAGAACTGCCCAGATGCGCTTTCCCAAAGCGGACCAGCGTGCGTCCAGTTCATACCCTGTGTGAATGTTTCAAGTTGCTGACCGGCCTGCGTCATTTCCAAGGTCGTACCACCGTTCGCTGCTGCCCAATCCGCAGCGGCATTTTTCGCGACCGAACCTCCCGACCAGAAAACAGAGGTCGGTGCTGTCTCTGCTGCGGTGGAACCGAAAAGACTTAAAACGCCGCTTTCAATCGCCCCGACTCCTCTAGAAAGCGCCCCTGAGAAAGGCAAAAGTGTCGCTGCGACTTGTGCCATGCCAGTCAGCTCCCAGCCAAGGGCATATAAATATTGGCCATTCTGAAATGCCAACGCCGCATTTGCACCAGCGTTCATCCCCAAGGAGTTGCGAATCGCATTCACCGACCCGTCTAACAGTTGTTGGCCAAAGCTTGCATTGCTTGTGGCAGCTGAATTTGCCCCGGTCTGAACGACGCCTGTTGAGGTCGTGCTGACTTGGCCCGGCCCTGGATTCAAATTCGGAGAGGTTACGGGACCAACGTCATCGATCCCACCCGGCGGCGCCGGAGTCGGCGCAGGGGCCGGGGTTGGAGCAGGAGCTGCCGCCGGCGTCGGTGCCGGAGCGGCTGGATTGCCTCCTCCGCCTCCCCCGCCATTTAGTGGTCCGTTGTCATAGTTCGGAGTGCCCAGTGAATCGGCCAGGTTCTGCAACTGTTCGATGGTAGCCTCGCTAGGTGAATTGCGGTAGTCAGTCTGGGAGTCGAAAACCTGCACATATTCGAAAACATCTGACGGATCCGTTCCCGGCAGCTGATCCGGAGGGGGAGTCGGATCAGGGGCATCGGAAATTCCTGAGTCGTCGGAGAATCCCGCTTGCGACCAATCGACACTGGGATTGTCCACGCCGGGGCCGCTGTAAAATTCGTCGATATTCCACCCCTGATTTCCAAGCAGATCCCAGTTGCTGACCGGACTGTTGGAGACAAAGGCAAAGAGGTTCAGACCCCCACGCTCCTCCAAAGGATCCCTGCCCATGAACCTGCCCAGCTTGGGATCGTAATATCTGGAGCCGTAGTAGAGCATGCCGGTCTCATCGTCGGCGTACTTGGTGGAGAAGCGGAAGGGGTTCTGCT
>DASZPA010000286.1:0-10495 GCA_035550555.1 Fimbriimonas sp. | reverse complement strand
TGAAGCTCAAAGGCAGACCCCACGCAGCGCGAATGGCGGTTGCCGGCCGAAAGATCCTGAAAACAGCCTTCATCATAGACAGCAGAAACACCCTCTTCGATCCGTCACGATGGACTTGGACAAGTACCTAATGAAAAACCGCCTCAGGTCTTGACACAAACACTTAGGATCTCCAGCGCAATCCAAGACGCGGACACGCCCGCGGAGTCCCAAAAGTGAGTGTTAGTTGGCATCCCATTCACAATAGGTCATGCACTCCTATGAAGAGGCTCTTGCGATGGTTCTCGAACGGACGGCCATGGCTAAGACCGAACGCATCCCTCTTCAATCGGCCCTGAGCCGAACTCTTGCCGAAGCTGTCATCGCGCCGCTCGACCTGCCCTCCTTCGACAACTCCTCGGTCGACGGCTACGCGGTGCGACTTCCGATCGAGGGTCCTCTGAAGCTCGCCAGCGAGATTGCCGCGGGGGACATGGTCGGAAGAAGCTTCGAAATGGGGGAAACGCTTCGGATCTTCACGGGAGCTCCGGTTCCCCCTGATGCGGACGCGGTAGTGATGCAGGAAGACACGACCGCGAACGGGGACTGGATCACGATCGGAGAGATTCCTGCCGCCGGACGAAATGTTCGTTTCAAGGGTGAGGAAGTGAAAGCGGGTGAGGTGCTTCTGCCGGCCGGTACGGTTGTAACGCCCCCTGTGCTAGCCGTGCTCGCCTCGTCGGGCGCTTCACAGGTGGAGGTCTTTCGAAAACCGAAGGTGTCGATCGTCGAGACGGGCACGGAGCTTGTCGATGTTGGCGAGCCGCTGAGATTCGGCGCTGTCTATGCCTCCAACGGACTTGCCCTGAAAGCCGCCGCCGAGAATCTCGGCGCGGAGTGCCGGCTCTTTCGAAGCAACGATGACCTGAGCACCCTTCGAAAGACGCTTGAAGAGGCCCTCAAAGATGTGGATCTGGTGATCACTTCCGGAGGCGTATCCGTCGGAAAGCACGATCTCGTCCGATCCACTTGGAACGAATTGGGCGTGGAAGAGATGTTCTGGCGAGTGGCGATCCGCCCCGGTAAGCCTGTCTATTTCGGCGTCGCGCCCGACGGGCCGGTGGTCTTCGGACTTCCGGGCAACCCCGTGTCGACGCTTGTGACGTTCTATCTGTTCGTCCGCCCCACGGTTCTTCACATGCAAGGGCGTGTCGCAGGCGAAACGAAAAAGCTCACGTTGGGCCAAGACGTTGCAGGGGCGACCAGTGTGGATGTGTTCGCGAGGACTCAGGTTAAAGATGGGGTCGCGTTTCCGGTCGAAGCGCAGGGCTCGCACATGTCCACCGGCCTTGCCTTCGCGCACGCCCTGATACGCATTCCCTCGGGAACCGAGAGTCTCCCGGCCGGCGCCGAAGTGGATGCAATCCCCATCATATGGAATTAGCGGCCCAGGACGATTACACTAACTGACATGGCCGACGAAATCGAGGTGGAGACCAAGGATCTTCAGGAGACCATCGAGGAGATTCACAAGGAGCGGGAGGAGCGCGAAGAAGAGGAACGGCGCAACCAGTGGACCCGATACATCGCCTTGACCACCGCCTTGCTCGCCGCGTTCGCCGCCGTTGCCGCTCTCAAGTCGGGCTCATTGGCGAACGAAGGCATGGTGGCCCAGCTCCAAGCGTCCGACCGGTGGGCGCAGTACCAGTCCAGCCGAACGAAGGTGCATCTCTACACTCTCGCGTCCAGCGAGCTGCTCGATAGGAACGTCAAGGCCGTTCCAGAAACGGGCGGACGAGAGGCTGGGCAGGTGCATTTGGATGCCGCCGAAGATCCACCGCACCGCCTGCGGGAGTATCTCGACCAAGTCAGCCGCGAAACGGAGAAGCAGACGGATGAGCGTCGCAACGCCGAGGAGCTTCAGAAGGAGGCGAAGAAGCAGATCGACGAGCACCATCGCTTCGCTTACTCGGTCGCCATGCTTCAGGTCGCCATCGCGCTCGGCGCCGTTTCGGCCCTTACCCGGATGAAGAGCATCTGGCTCGTCTCATCCGTGGCCGGCATTATTGGCATCGTGCTCTTTGCTTACGGCTTCATCGGCTGATGGTGCGCGAAGCGCGAAAGATACGCTTCCACCTCCGACCACACTCCTTGTTCCGCCACCAGCGCCACATACCCATCGGGCCGCACGAGCCAGGCGCCGCCTTTGGCGAAAGGCTCCCGGATGTTCGAATCGAGGAGTCTGGGAAACTTGGCCAGCAATCCGGCCAGATTGTCGTCCCGTTCCGCCGCGAGGACGAAGAGAGGTTCACGCCCGTAACCGACCGGTGTCTGACCGGACGGGATCGGCGCCCTTTCGCCCGCAACAGGCGCATCGCGAAAGTGAGCGGCGTCAAAGCTGAGAGGCCCTTCTGGGTAGCCGATGGTTACTTCGCACATCGTGTTGGCAAGAGACCGTCGAACCGACGCGAAACCCAGCACGACCGAGGCGACGTGGTTTCGGATCGCCTGCTTTATGCCTCCCCGCATGACCGCGAACGCCGTCATGCGGCCGGTGTCCTTCAGCACCTGCTCGCCGATCGCACTGCGCTCCCTGCTGTAGCTGTCCAGAATCGGCTCGGGAAGGCAGTTCCCTTGGCAGACCAGCGCCAACTTCCACGCCAGGTTGAACGCGTCTTGCATGCCCGTGTTCATCCCTTGCCCTCCGGCCGGACTGTGGATGTGGGCGGCGTCTCCCGCCAGGAAAGCCCGTCCCGACCGGTAGTCAGCAACCTTGCGCTCGTTGATCCTGAACGATGAGAGCCAAACGGCATCCGCGAGAGCGATGCCTCCGGGACCTCGCTGGTCTAGGACCTGCTGAACCTGCTCAAGGGTGGGCGCGGGAGGATGGGGGGTCGAGGGATCCGATGCGCCGCCATCGGCGATCACACGGTAGCGACCCGAAGAGATGGGGAACAGCGCCAGGATCCCGTCGGCATGCCAGAACATGTTGACTTGGTCTGGATCCTCGAGACCCGACAAGTGCACGTCTGCGAGAATCCAATCGCTGAGAAGGGTGTCTCCCTCGAAGCGGAGGTCGAGGAGCTGCCGGACCGCGCTGTGGGCCCCGTCACAGCCGATCAGCCATTCGCATGAGGGCGTTTCCAGGCTTCCATCCGGGAGCTGCAGGGTTGCGACGGCATGATCTGGCTGTTGCTCCAAGTTGGTGAGCGTGGTTCCGCGCTCGACTAGGACGCCCAAGTCGTTCAGATGCTTCTCCAAGAGCCGCTCCGTCTCGTCCTGCGGGATCATCAGGGCGTAGGGATGGGACGTTTCGACTCCCTCAAAATCGAGGTGAGCCAGCAGCTCATGATCCGTTTTCAAGTTGACTCGCGTGACCTTCATGCCGGCGTCGACGAAGGATCGGCCGCAGCCCGTACGATCGAGCAGCTCCATCGTGCGGCTCCAGATGACGAGGGCCCTGCTCTTGTCGGAGCGTTCGAGGTTTTTGTCCACGATTCGGACGGAGACGCCATATCGCGCCAACTCCGCGGCCATGGTGAGGCCCACCGGGCCGGCTCCGACGACTAAGACCTGTGTTTCCATGGGGGTGTTGTCCGTGCAGACGAGTTTTACCGGCACGCGTTCCCTATTTGGTGCATGCTGGACATTGGAACCGGCCTAGCGATTCGCCAGTCGTGCTAAGTTGAAGTTCCTTCGTTGGGAACGACCTCATGCACAGCGACAACGAGAAGGACGACTCCAAATCCAGCACGTTTGAGGCGAACCGTCCCCGGTCGAACGAGGATCTTCAAGACGTCGACGGCGCTCGCCTGCCAGAAATGGAGGACGAGGGCAAGCCGTGGTACAAGAGCATCGGGCCCGGCTTGATCACCGGCGCGGCGGACGACGACCCCTCCGGCATCGGCACCTATTCACAGTGCGGCGCCTCCTTTGGTTACGGCCAGCTTTGGCTCGCGCCGTTCTGCATCCCCCTCATGATTTCGGTACAGGAGATGTGCGGCCGGGTGGCACTGGTAACCGGCGAAGGAATCGCGGCGGTGCTCAAAGACCACTATCCTCGGTGGCTCCTCTACGGTTCCGTGGCCCTGCTTTTTCTGGCCAACTCGCTGAACGTCTACGCCGATCTGAACGTGATGGCCGCCTCAGCCAAGATGCTGTTCGGACTCCACCTTTACTTCTGGCTTACAGTGCTTGTCCTGACGATCGGCGTGCTGGAAATCTTTGTCCCCTACCGGCGTTTCGCGGGGGTGCTGAAGTTTTCTTGCCTAGCTCTGGGCGCCTACTTTGTAGTGCCCTTCCTGAGAGGCAGTCACAACGATTGGGGCAACATCGCGTCACATCTGGTACTGCCTGTTTGGAAGCCGAACCTGGACTTCACTCTTGCCGCCACGGCCTTTCTTGGCACCACGATCAGCCCATATCTCTTCTTTTGGCAGGCCGGCGAGACGGTCGAGGAGGAGCTGGCCACCGGAAAGTCGGACGAGCCTGGCAGGCGGAAGCAGCGTGTCAAAGAGAGCGAGATCCGCAACCTGCGCGCCGATACGGTGCTCGGCATGATTACCTCGCAGCTCGTGGCGTTCTTCATCATCATCGCGACGGCCGGCGTGCTCTATCGACCCGGCCACCCGGTCACGATCAACTCGGCCATGGACGCGGCGCAGGCGCTGAGGCCGCTCGGGCCCGCCGCCGTCTGGATCTTCTCGATCGGCATGATCGGGACAGGGTTTCTGGCGATTCCCACGTTGGCCGGCTCGGCCGCTTATGCCGCGGCGGAGGCGTTCGGTTGGCGATACGGGCTTTTTCGGAGGTTTAGACGCGCTCCCGGATTCTACTTGACGGTCCTGGCCGTGCTCCTGGTGGGCTTTCTGCTGAACTTCTTCACCCAAATCTCACCCATCAAAGCGCTGGTGTATTCGGCGGTGGTCAATGCGATCGTCGCAGTGCCGCTGCTGTTGGTGCTGCTTCACATCTGCAACAACGGCAAGATCCTGGGTCGCCGGACGAACGGCATCTGGTCCAACGTTTTCGGATGGGCTTCGTTCGTGTGTATGGGCGCCGCCTCGGCGTTTTTCATTTGGGCGGTGGTGTCGGGGAAGGCGAGCTAAGGGAGGCCGTTGTCATCCAGAATCGATCTTTCCCTGCATACTCGGCACGCTTTCCTGATTTCGCGTCCCCATTTAATTTGGCCTCTTGGAAGGCTAAAGCTGCCTGCAAACTGCGGGGACCATACCATGTTGCGTCCGGTCCCTTCGGCGACTTTCCGCTCGGCGCATGAAAGCAACTCTCGTGGTGCAGAACGGCGCCCTTTCCTCGCCGGTTGTACTCCTTAACCCAGAACTCCTTTCGCGCACCCAAGAAAAGATCCTGTTATAAGTTATCTGGCTTCCGACTTGAGTACCGCTGACTACCTCTTCACTCGAATCACGACCGCTCCGTGGGCGGGCACGTCGGCGGTGAAACCTTCGCTCGAGCGGCCGGCATCCTTCCTTTGCCACACGTTGCGGATGTGAAGGTTGCCCTTCAATCCCTCCAGATCCCGCGCCCAGGACGTGTGGATGGGGGCGTGCTCGTAGCCTCGATTGAACAGGCCGACGGCGTAGGAGCCGTCCCAGAGCGGCCGAGCCCAGACCTCCAGGTCACCGTCTTGGAATCGGCGCGTCGCAGCCTTGCCGAGCGGGTCTTGGTCGATCTCGATCATCTCGGGGTTCATCAGGATGTCTTTGGTGAACTGGTCGAGCTGAGTGAGGTCGCAACCGATCAACAGGGGCGCTGCCAGCAGGGACCAGAGGCTGATGTGCGTGATCTGCTCGTTTCCTGTCAGGCCAGTCGGGTGCGGATGGTCACCCCAGCCGAGCTTGCCGACGACCAGCATGTCAGGATCGTTCCAGCCGCCGGGCTTCACGTAGGTCGACCGCTCCGAGTGGGAGAAGCCGATGCCGCTCATGCTCGACCAAGAATCGTTGATGTCGCCCGTGGTTCGCCAGCAGTTCCCACCCACGTCCGAGTGGCCCCACTTGTACACGTCGCCCATGCCGTACTGACACAGCGAGTACACGATGTCGCGGCGCGCCTCGTCCAGCGCGGCCCGCATGACTTTGTACGGCAGCTCGTAGCCTGCGAGGCCAGCGGCATGCGGGGCGTTTCCGTAAGAGCACCAGTCGTACTTGAGGTAGTCCACGCCCCAGTTGGCGTAGCTCATCGCGTCCTGTTTTTCGTGTTGGTACGAGGCCGTATAGCCACCGCAAGTCTTCGGCCCGGGAGACGAGTAGATGCCAAGGCGCAAGCCATCGTTGTGGACGTAAGTCGCCAAGGATGCCATGTCGCCGAACTTCTGGTTCGTCATGATGTTGCCCTCGGCATCGCGGTTCTCCGCCTCCCAACCGTCGTCGATGTTGACGTAGGTGTAGCCGAAGTCGGCGAGGTGGGTCGAAATGAACGCATCGGCGGCGGCGCGGATTTTGTCTGCGGTGACGGTCAGGCCCCACACATTCCATGAGTTCCAGCCCATCGGCGGCGTTTGGGCAAGCTTATGGTCGCCAGAAATGATCGTGATCGTTCGGGAGTCGCGGCCGTTCGGCCCGGAGACGGTGACTCTGAGCGGGTACGTGCCGGCAGCGGGCGCCCTGCCCCGCAGGATTCCCGTCCCCTTGACCAGAGCGATGCCCCGGGGCAATCCGCTCACCCGATAGGTGAGCGGGCCGTCGCCTGTGGCGGGAATACGAAAGATGAAGTCGCGTCCGGGCGTGCACCCAACCGCTCGGGCGCCATGAATCTCGGTCTTGCTCAGGTCGACGTGGGCGATCTCCATCGTCGGCTCTTTCGCAAGGGTCAAGGTCACCAGCCTCTTTGAAGGGTCCACGACTTCGAACTGGGCGTCGGCCCAGTCGGCATGGTCATTATCGATGTCGCCATCCTCGTCTGCCACCAGGCGGATCCTTTTTGCTCCGGTCAGATCGACAGAGAGGTTCTTCGCGGGCGACTTGGCGTGCATCACTCCCGAGTTGGCCACCCGCTTGTCATTTACATAGATCACGAACCGGACCGAGCCATTCGCCGCGGCTTCGTCGTCGACTCCAACCCACGCTGAGAACTTGGTGGCATTGCCCGCCAGATTGATGGTGACCTCGCTGTGGGCATGGGTCCCGACGCCGTGCTCAAAAGTGCGGCCACCTATCGACAGGCTGTGTCCACCTACGGACCTGTTCTTTTGGACGTCACCCCATCCAATCGTCATCGCCGAGAGATCGATCGAATCGAGGTACACGACGTTTGGCTGCTGCTTGAGAAGGGAAAGAGTGAGAAGGCCGTAAAACATGGACTTCCTGAATATAGCGCGTTGGTTGGATTTCTAGGTGTTGGCTTGGTGGGTTCTTGGTGGGCAGATTCAGGAAGGGGACTGCGTGTGGATACCGCCCGGACAACCCGGGACCCCGTTCGCACGTAGCAGAACTTAACGGGCCGCGGCGCGGTCTGGAGTTTGAGGAGGAAGAAATGCCAACTGCGTCAACCGATAAACTCGAAGTCTCTCTTGCTGCCGTCGAAGGACCGATCCGGGAGAAGAACCACAAGGTCCTTCAGCCGATCCTCACGGACCTTCTCGCGTTCGCGCTGACGGTCAAGCAGCTTCATTGGAACGTCGTCGGGCCCCACTTTCGCCCGATCCACCTGCACTTGGACGTGATCTTCGACGAGGTTCAGGAGGCGATCGACACGGTCGCCGAACGCATGTCGGCAACCGGCCACAGTCCGGACGGGCGGCTGAAATCCACGGCGAAGAATACGGAGCTGGAAGATGTGCCCGAAGGCTTCCTCCGGGACGACGAGGTGCTGCTTTTGGCGTCGCGGAACCTGCGAGAGCTTGTCGGTCTGATCAGAAGCCGCATGGAGACGATCGAGGACGTTGACACGGTCACGGCCGATCTTCTCCACCAGATTGTGGAGAAGCTCGAAAAGCAGCACTGGATGATTCAAGCCCAGCGGGTGTGACGTTGCTCGCGTGCGACGCGGGTGGGAATCCCGCCCTGTAGGGGCGAAGGGCTAACGGCCCCAGGTTGGCCTCGGGCCAGCCTGGGGTAGGTTGCGAAATGCGACAACCTTGTGAAGGTTGCGGCAAGTCTCATCCATCCATGTCGCAATCGCTGTGTGCCCTTTACACGCACGTCGTATTCTCGACCAAGGACCGCTATCCGTACCTGACCGATCCGGATCTCCGGTATGACCTTCACCACTATCTGGGCGGCATCTCGAACCATCTTGGCTGCCAATCCCTCGTGGTCGGCGGGACCGAGGACCACGTCCACCCTCTCATCTGTTTGAGTCGAACCGTCACCCTTTCGGACTGTATGCGGGAAATCAAACGCGGTTCAACGCTCTGGCTCCGAGGAAAAGGACCGGCATTGAGGTCGTTCTCTTGGCAAGGGCGGATACAGTGTCTTCTCGCGACGTGGAGATGATCCGGACATACACTCAGAATCAAGAAACGCACCATCGCAAAGTGTCCTTCCAGGACGAGCTCCGTGAAATCCTTCGGGAGATTGGCGTCGAATGGGACGAAGAGCACCTGTGGACCTAATCCGGAGGCTACCGATGGCGCAGCTTGCTACAGCCCCTACAGGGCTGTTGCTGTTTGGACGCTGAACCCCAGGTAGGCGGCACGCGCCTGCCTGGGGCTGTTGGCTCTTTGCCTTTGCAGGGCATCCGGAGAATCACGATGGCCGCGAGTGGGTTTAGCGAGGGGCTGTCTTTTTTGGTGACTCATGAAGCCGTTTTTGATGACCCGATTGGGAGAGGCGGGAACTCACTGCTTCACGTCCCGGACGCAACGGAAGCCGACGGTGGCGCAGCGGTCGAGGCTGGGGGACATGAGGAGGACTTTGGCGTGGTAGTCCAACGGCTTTGGGCCGCCGGAGATGTACCAGACGCTCCCGGTGGCGTCGAAGTAGCTGCCGCCCCGGACGATGGCGAAGCGGGTGTGGCCATCGTCGCGCTCGCTTTCAGTCCATTGCCAGACATTGCCGGCCATGTCGTAACAGCCGTAGGGACTGCGGCCTTCGGGAAAGGCCGTCACCGCATGGGTCCCAGAACCGGCCGCCCCGCATTTCAAGGCATCGAAGGTTTTGCCCCAGGGCCATTTACGGAAATCCGTTCCCTGGCCTGCGAGCTGCCACTCCTCTTCCGTGGGCAGCCGTTTGTCAGCCCACTTGGCGTAGGCGCGGGCGTCTTCCAAATCGACGTAGACCACCGGGTGATCGAGCAATACAGGTGGGCAGATGCCTCCGGGCCAGTGCTTTAGGAAGTTCGCGGAATCTTTCGGCTTATAGCCCGTCGCCTTCAGAAATGCCGCGTACTGGGCGTTCGTCACGAGGCACTTGTCCATGAGAAAAGGCTTCACTTCCGCCTCATAGGAGTGCGTGATCTCTTCAAAGCCGCCGGAACCGTAGGTGAAGTAGTCCGAGCGCCTTTGACCTTGCCAAGAGACGTCGTCGCTGACCTGGGGGTCTGGATAGCAGCCGCACTCGCGAATCGGATGGTGGATCAGCATGTGCAGTTTCGCGCCCGGGACTAAGACCATGTCGTCCGGCTTCTCGGCGCCGGGCTTGGTCCTCTCGACGGGCAGAGGAGCGAAGCCTTTGGAAGTGCTTAGAGAGAGCTCGGCGTTTGGCTTGGCCATGAGTGCCTCGCACTTCTGAATGCCCTCCTCGTCCCAGGCAACCCCGAGCAGACCCATCCGGTCGATCAAGGGATCGGCTTTGTCAAGCCGCTTGCCGCTCCAGAGGTCGAAGATTTTGGCGCCGGGTGGCAGCTTTAGGAGCTCCTGGTGGAGCGGCCCGCCGGACTTGTTCCAGATCGTGTAGAGGTCGGCATGATTGCCGGGCCATCGATTGGCAAAAACGCCGGGATGAAGCGTCGGAACGAAGGGCTCCCACTCTTGCGAGCTCAGCTGACCGGCGAACGCGCGCAAGACTGGAACGGCGCGCCGCCACGTCAAGCGATCCTCCCCGTCCCATGGGTTGTAGCTGCCGAAGACGTTCTCCCAGATCAGCATCCCAGAGCCGTTGAAGATGGCTGTTTCGATCTCGGCCATATGGCTCCGGTCCCACCGACGAATCTGGTGCTGCATGTGCCGCGGCTCCAGCCACTTCAGTCTGAGGATGCCAGGACGTGCATCGGCCCCGTCGTACATGGAGAGCCACTGCGCCCACGAAGTCGTGAGGTCGCCAAGAAGTCCCTCACTGGGTGAGCCTTCAGGTTCAAACACGACTCCCTTGCGAACGGCATCGACCTCCTTGCGGAGGTTCGGGTTCGCGGCGCTGAGGGTATCCAGGAAGATCCCGTCGGCATTGATGGCGCCGAGTATCTTCGCGAGCGCCGCCTCGTCGCTCATCGGTTCGCGACGGGTGGACTGGTCCCAGGGGTTGTAGTCGATGTAGACCTTCACTCCGCGGCGATGGCAACGATCGACGACCTTCTTGAGCTCTGGTAGGCCGCCAGGCATGTCTCGGTAGAAGTCGAA
>DASZPA010000285.1:0-4501 GCA_035550555.1 Fimbriimonas sp. | reverse complement strand
ACAACCTTGCTCCAAGAATCAAGCTCGAGGTCGTTGTACCTGCCGAAATCCTGGACGAGGCCCGCTCTGCGATCCTGTCGGGCGCCGAGACGGGCGAAGTGGGCGACGGAATCATCTTTGTCACGCAACTGACGGAAGTGCTTCGCGTTCGAACAGGCGAAAGCGGTTCGGTCGCGCTTGAATAGATGACGAGAGTGCCTAGAGGGCGCCCTCGCCTTTCTCTCCGGTTCGGATTCGGACGACCTGACCCAACGAAACCGTTAGGATCTTTCCGTCGCCGACTTCGCCGGTGTACGACGCCTTTCTGATCGCCTCAACCACTTCCTCGACTTGGTCGTCGTTGACGACGATCTCCAGCTTGAGCCTGGGCGTCAGTGTGAGCGTGTACTCGGAGCCTCGGTAGAGGTGGTGGACGCCTTTGGAACTCCCCATGCCTCGGACGTCGATCACCGTCATGCCATGGACGTGCAACTCGTCGAGCGCGTGGTGGACCGCCTCCAGAAGGTGCGTTCGGATATAGGCTTCTATTTTCGTCATGCGTTTTCTCCTAGAGGTTGTATCCTGCCTCGCCGTGGAGCGTGAGGTCGAGGCCCTGCGTTTCTTCGTCGTTGGTCGTTCTCACACCCACGATCGCCTGCGTGATCTTCATAAGGATAAGGGTCGCCACAAAGGCGAAGGCTGCCACCGTTAGGACGCCGATGATTTGCCACATGATCAATCCGCCGCGTCCGCCGTTCGACTTGAGGGAGGCGTCTACCGCCGAGTTGACCGTGGCGTCGGCGAGGATGGCCGTTAGGACTGCTCCGGCGGCTCCGCCGACACCGTGGACTCCGACCACGTCGAGCGCGTCATCGAACTTCAGCTTGTGCTTGAGGCCGATCGCGAGGCAGCAGAGCACGCCAGCGATGAGGCCGATCAGGATTCCGGAAAGCGGGGTGACGAACCCAGCGGCCGGCGTGATGCCGACCAGCCCTGCGACGAGTCCGGACGCGCCGCCAAGCGCCGTCGCACGGCCGTAACGCAGCTTCTCGCAGAGCATCCATCCGAGCATTCCCGCTGCCGCTGCGACGTGGGTCGAGAGAAAGGCGCTCACCGCGATGTCGTTCATGGCTAACGCCGATCCCGCGTTGAAGCCGATCCACCCGAACCAGAGAAGGCCGGCGCCCAGGAGGGTTGTGGTGATGTTGTTGGGTAGGACTGGTTCGTGCTGTTCGAGCGCCTTTCTCTTGCCCAGGACGATACAAGCGGCAAGCGCGGAAACACCGCTCGCCAGATGGACAACAGTTCCTCCTGCGAAATCGAGCACGCCTTTCTTGTAGAGCCAGCCGTCGGGATTCCAGACCCAGCACGCGACCGGTGCGTAGACCAGGATCGCCCAGAGGCTGGTGAAGAGCAGGTAACCGCCGAACTTCATGCGCTCGGCGATCGCGCCGGAAATCAGGGCCGGCGTGATGATGGCGAACATCATCTGGAAAAGCATGAAGAGCCCGGCGGGCACGGTCATCGCCGTGTGAGGATAGGAGGCTTTCATCGAGATGCCGTTTCCGAGGGCGAACTCCAGACTTCCGATAAAGCCGGAGCTCTTTCCGAATGCGAGACTGTAGGTCAGCAGAAGCCAGATGATGCTCACAGTGCCCATGAGCGCAAAGCTGTGCATCATGGTGCTCAAAACGTTTTTGCGGCGGACCATGCCGCCGTAGAAAAGCGCCAACGCCGGGGTCATCAGCAGAACCAAAGCTGTGCTGACCGCCAGCCAAACGCTGTCGGCCGCGCTAATGGCAGGCGGTGCGGCCGGAGCTGTGCCTTGGGCCGACGCGAGGCTTGGACCGATGGCGGCGAGGGCGCAGAACGGAACGATCAGGATCGAGGCCGGCCGCCTGCGAGTGGGAACGACATTGGGATTCATTCGAAAATTGGTTCTCCGCGAAGCAGATCCAGAGGTCACCTTCGAACCCTGAAGCGAGCCGATCGATCGGTGCGAGAAACGGACCGGCTGACCGCAACATTGCGAGTGGCGTCATTTTAGCCAACCGCGTCCATATGCAAAGACGGATTGCCTCACCGACCTTCTGTTCGGCGGACCAATGCCCTCAGCGCCTTGCAATATTAAGGAAACAGCGGTTCTCGCCTGTCGATCGGCGAATGCGATGAACCGTCGACGCGGCTCTTAATGCAACCAACTTTCGGCGCGGCAAGCCCGATAAGAGAGGAGGGCAACCAAAAGGAGGTTGCCAGTGAGCCGACGATGACAACGGACCAGAAACTGCTCATGCGGGTCCATGGGAGTACCACGCTCCTTGAAACCGTGCAGGTTTTGTCATTGATGGCGTTCTCTTCGCGTGCGCGAAAACGATATCGCGCCCTTGCGGCCGTATCGAGCCTCTTTAGGAAATCGCTCGTCGGAAGTGCGGGTTCCGAGAAGCGTTCCGTTGAGGGCGGCGGCGCAGGATGGCTGCTTCTGCTGTTGACGTGTATCTGTTTGATCGAATGGTGCGCTTACACCCTGCCGGCAGCCCGCGGCCTGTTCACCGCCCTTTCGCACCAGTGCGGGCTCCGCTAATACGGGGTTCTCAAAAAAGAAGCCAGCGATTTGCGTGAAAGCCAACTTTCTTGCGGGCGAAGACGACCATTCTATAATTCCGTCCAGTAGAACTTGGCGGAGGTCTTTCCATGTCACGAACGTTGAAAGGATTTACTCTCATCGAGCTTCTGGTGGTGATTGCTATCATTGCAATCCTGGCGGGGGTGTTGCTGCCCGTCATCGCTCAGGCGAAGCTTGCGGCGAAGCGCAGCGGCTCTATTTCCAACCTCAAGCAGATCGCGATGGCGTCGTTCATGTATGCCAACGACAACGACGACGGATTGCCGATCTTTGCCAACGGCAATGCGCTGGAAGTGGGGTGGCAATCGCCTCGCGTGGACACCTGGGTCTGGACCTTGCAGCCTTACATTCGCTCTCTGAAGGTGGTGGTCGACCCCGCGATGGGCGATCCTAACGGTTATTTTGGCGACGGTCCGAACGCCACGTTCTGGCATCAGAACGCGTCGCCGGACTACGGCGTGAACTATGTGTTTTTGGCGCCATGGGAGCGCGATCCGAGCGGCGCTTGCACGCGTTCGGGTTCTGTGAACAGCTCAGGCGGGAGCCATCCTTCGACAACGATCTTCTACACCGAGACCTATGCGCCAAACGTCGGATACGACGACACTCCCACGGGCGGCTATACCGACGCGGGGAGCTGGGTGGTGACGGCGCCGGGCATGCTCTCGATCCTAACGGACGACATTGCGTACTGCGTTTATGGCGGGATGGACTGGTCCGAGCATCCTGGAAGCTTCAACAGTGGAAAACCGTTCACCGCCGAGGGCTCCCAGCTTTACGGGCACGGCGCCGACAACGTGTTTCTAGATGGACACGCAAAGTATTTGACGAACGCCCAACAGGCGGCCGGAACGGACTACGCGACCAGCGCCTATACGCATACACAAATCACTCACACAACCCAGTATCTGTGGGATTACGATGGCACGTTCTTTGGCGCCACGCCACCCCAGTAGAAGCTCTATCGTATAGTTAAGAGCGTGTCTGTCGCTGGCGGATTGGAACCTGAGGACCCCCGGACGGCGGGTTCTTTGGTGTTCGCTCAATGGAGGCCGGCTCCACCAGGGCCGACCACCCTTTGGGGCAAGTTGAAGCAGGTCAGATGGGAGCGCAGCGTGCGCTTGTTCGTCGTTCCGCTCTACATTCTGGGCCCTGCCGCCATCGGGTTCCTCACTTTCTTCCTTCTCCGTACGGGCGTGTACTTCTTTGTCTTTGGCTTCGGAATGGTGCCCGCGCTGGTCAACAAGCTGAGAGCACGCGGGATGTATGGACGGGTCCACGATTCGGTCAAGAATCTGATGGATCTGCCGCCAACTTTGGAGCAGTTTCCAGTGGACGTGGCCTTCCTATACGAAGGAGCCGTCTACGGCCGCGACGTTGGCGTTGTTTCGTTCGCGGACGGCCAGATGCATTTCGAGGGACTGCGAACCACTTTCTCGCTGCCGAAGGCGAGCCTTGCCAATAAGCAGGTTAGGCGCCTTGGGAACTCACGAACCGGCATGAAGGTTTACCGCCTCTTTTGGGATTGCCCCAGCGTGTACGGCGGAGAATTGTTGATCACGCCGTACGACAGCGTGGAGGGCGTCGGCTCTGGATTCCGGGGTGCGTTCGACTCGCAGTTCTATGCTTGGTCCGAATCGAAGTCCTACGGAACAACGCCGATCTTGCCGCCGATCAGGCCACTGGCGGAGCAGATACGCGCCTACTGGATTGCCAACTTCGTGATACTGCTCGGCTCGGGCCTGACCTTCGGAATGCTGGCGTACCTCGGGGTCTTCTTGGGCGCCGACCCCAGCGCCATCGCATTCTTCTTGCTTTCCGCGGCCTGCATTTGGGCGTTCGTGTGGTTGAGGCAGGCCCACAAGTTCAGAGTCCTGCGGCGGTTGGGGCGGGGAGGAA
>DASZPA010000284.1:0-2530 GCA_035550555.1 Fimbriimonas sp. | reverse complement strand
CTATGCCCCAGGCGTCTCGCGGCCGACAGCGGCTAGGATGGTGACCGAATGCAGAACCGCGCTCCGCGATTCGGCGCGGATCTCCAAGGAAATGACCCCCGGCTCCCTCACCTCCAGCGCGCGGACCGGGAGCGGAAATGAGACTGGCCCTGAACCGTAAATCTCCCCGAGGCGCTGCGTGCTACCGTCTGGGGCCCGTGGCCGTAACGAAGGCGATCCTTTCGCCGTCCTCGAACAGCAAGATCGTATCGAGTACGAAGGGTGGGAGGACGTAGGGAAGGCTCGGAACAGTGACCGCGCTGAACTCCGTCTGCGGCTGTCCCTCCTGCCAGAGGGCGGCGAGATGCTCGACTTTCATTGGACTGCCCTCCGTTGGCTGTTCCCGCGCATGAAAACGCCGGCCCGGGGCCATTCAAGGTTTTGGCGGCCAATCACCCCGGGCCGGCTTCAGACAGGTCGGAGTGTCCATCCGTCTCCATTACACCACAAACCGGAGCTTATGGCGAATGCAGATCGAACGAACGTTGATGGTCAAGGCCGAGGCATTGACACATCAGTGGAGCGGAAGGGGATCGAACCCTCAACCTCAGCATTGCGAACGCTGCGCTCTCCCAATTGAGCTACCGCCCCGCTGCGGGAGTCCTCAAGGTTAACCGTCGCGCTCGAATGAAGCAAGACCGGGTCGCGGAACTCAAAACGATGGGTGTGGCCAGATTTCCTGGCGACCTCAACCCGCTTCCCGTAGTTCGATTCCCCAGTAGTCCTCCCATTGGCCGCTTTGGGTCAGTGCTTCCAGCGCCATGATGGCTTCTGCGTTGTCGCTGTCCCACCGCATCCCGGAACCTTTCAAGCGAGCCGTGAGCGTTTTGCAGGTTGCCTCCGTCGGGCCGCTGCCAATTTGCCATCCCTTGGTCTGAAACTCGGGATAGCGGATCATCTCCCGTCGATCGCTCACAAAGTTGACCAACCGATCTGCCGCAGACCGGCCGCGAGCTAGCGCAAGGCGCCACTCCAGTAATACTTTCCAGCCGGCCTCGTAACCCTCGTGCTTGAAGACGTGAAGCAACTGGCCAGCCCACTGCTGGCCAGCCTCATCCTCCTCGCCGTAGACCTCCCGCCGAGCTTTGTGCACGTTCTCGCCCAGGTGATAAAAATCCAATCCCAAGGCGTCCAAGGGGAGACTCTGCTGCTCGATTTGATTCCGGATCCACGGTGAGCCGTCGACGTTGCCGACCTTTTCATCGGCCCGATCCAACTGGATACGGCTCGCTTCTCGACGCATCAATTGACCCGCTACCTTGCAATCGCCGCGCGTACCGCAAACCAGCCGATGCTCCTGCGTCTCGTCGTAGAACGCGATGATCTTGAACTCTTTGTAGGACTGCTCAGCGCCCGGCTTTCTCCGAGGCAACGGACGAGCCTTCTTGCCGCGCCGGCGTCGTTTCTCCTTGATCTTCTGACGTCGTGAGACCTTCTCGGCATCGGTCACCATCGGCACCATGACTCCATCGCTGCCGAGGTAGATCCGCGTCTTCTCGTCGACCTTGCAATCCGCGGCTGACCAGTCCAACGACAGTTGGCCCGATCGCTGCGCTTCAAGGACCCGCTTGCCCTCGGTCTCAACGAGCACGCGGAGCGTCTCACCACTGAGCGTGATCTGAGCGGTGCGCTTCAAGTTGGCCGCAGCCTTGTCGAAGTTCTTCCCGTCCCCATTGAGCCGACAGGACATCTCGCGCACCCCCAGGCTGATGGTGCCCTCGACCATGTCCAGCCACTCGTCCATCGGCGTGGTTGTTCCCTCCTCCGGGGAGTGCCAACGCCGTCGCGAGATCTGCACCCGACCATTGATCGTCAGCACCGTGAAATCCTGCCGCCCCTTATTGCGTTTCGTCTTCCCCGTGCTTGGGTCCTTCGGAGGGGGGAAAAGCGGCTTCCGCCGCATCTACTCGCATCTGCAAGCCTTTCTCGAAAGCTTGTTTGCGAAGGTCCGCGAACAAGTCGCGGACCTTTTCTTCACTGCCAGAGATGATGTGCCCCGGTGAAGCGTCGTTGATCGCGTCAGCGACCTGGCCGAGCATCGCCTCCATCTTCGCTCGCATCTGGTTGATGAACGCATCACGGGAGAGCTTTGGCTCGGATGACATGACAAAGACCTCCAAAGGAAGTAAAGGGTCTTTGTCTATCTTGCCTAACCGTCAAGCCTGGCGCCAGGATTATTTGCCACACCCGGGAAGAACGGCCGCAACTTCGGCCTCCCCGAAATCGGTCGGACGGTCATCGTGATGACAGATGAGCATCCGCTCGGCGATTCGCATCTACTTCGGGTGACCGTCGCGGACCAGGAGTAGCCTTCCCGCAACCCGTCACAAGGCGCATAACGAAGTCACAGTTTCCTTTTCCCAGAAATCAACGCGTAAGTTATATTTATAGACCACTGAATTTGTACTTGATCGGGGTAACGCGGTCCTTGTCGGGATCGCCGGGTTGTCTCACGCGCTGGCCGTGAAGGCAGCACCGCGCGGTGGTACTT
>DASZPA010000283.1:0-1977 GCA_035550555.1 Fimbriimonas sp. | reverse complement strand
ATCGTCGCGGTCGACTAGGTCCAACACTGCCGGCTCAAAGACAAAGAAGCCTCCATTGATCCACCCCTCGCCGGCCTGGGGTTTTTCCCGGAAAAATTGAACTTGGTCCCGATTGAGATCAAGCCCGCCGAACCGCGCGGGAGGCCGCACGGCAGTAACCGTCGCCAGCTTTCCGTGCGATCGGTGAAATCTCAAAAGCTCTTGAACGTCGATATCGGCTACGCCATCGCCATACGTGACCATGAAGGTGTCTTTGCCCAGCCAATCGCGCAGCCGCCGCATGCGGCCGCCTGTCTGCGTCTTGAGACCCGTATCGACCAGGTGGACCTTCCACTTCTCGTCCGACTTGCCATGGATCTTGGTCGCGCCCGTTCCGAGGTCGATCGTGAGGTCGTGGGTAAGGGCGTGGTAGTTCAGAAAGTAGTCTCGGATGACCTCGCCTTTGTAGCCGAGCGCCACGACGAACTCGTCGAGCCCTCCCGCGGCATAGATCTGCATGATGTGCCAGAGGATCGGTTTGCCTCCGATCTCGACCATCGGCTTGGGCCGGCTCACGGTCTCCTCAGAGAGCCGCGTCCCCAGTCCTCCCGCCAGAATTACAACCTTCATTCGTCTGCCGACCCTCCGCACGGGAAAGGTCTGGTCAGATCATCGGCAAGGTCTGGAAAATCTGTATATTTGCCGGGATCAGATTTGTAACATTGCGGCCCCTGTGTCTCGATGTTGATAGAATGGCGGCATGCTTGCTGCCTTGCTTCTCTTCGCCTCACAGCCTTCCAACCCGATCGATTTCGGCAGGCGAGCGCTGGCAGCCGTCGCCGGTTCACGACTGCAGAACGTCGAAGTTCGAGTTCAACATGGCGAGCGGGAGTCTTTCTCGATCACGCCCCATGGCTCAAAGACTCTCATCACTGCAGGTGATCCCGTGGGCGCCATGTACGGGCAGCTGGAGCTTGCTGAGAGAATCGAGAATGATGGTGACTCGGCATGGAGCGAGACCGTCAACGAAAAACCGTTCCTCGCCGAGCGAGGAGTAAATCTGTTCCTCACCCTCCCCTGGGACTACAAGAAGAACGACACGGACGACGATCCCGCGGCGCTGGTCGATCCGAACCGCTGGTGGTTCCAGAACGAGGATTACTGGACCACTCTGCTCGACATCATGGCCAAGAGCCGGCTGAACTGGCTGGACATTCACGGCGCCTGGGATATCAGCGTGACCGACGCGCCCAACCTCTACGCTTACTTCATCCAAAGCCAGAAGTTTCCCGAGGTCGGCGTGGCGTCATCGATCAAGACGACGTGTCTTGAGCAGCTCAACCACGTAATCGACATGGCTCACGCCCGAGGAATCAAGGTGAGCCTCATGTCGTACCAGGCTGGGTTCAACACGCCCCAGAACCGAAGGCCACCCTACAAGGAAACTCAGCAGAACCTTTACAGCTACACCCGAGAGGTCGTGGAGAAGATGATCCGCCAGGCTCCGGGCTTGGACGCGATCGGCTTTCGAATCGGGGAGAGCGGCAAGGGCGAATCGTTCTTCAACTGCTATTTGGAAGCGGTGAAGCGCAGCGGGCGGGATATTCCCCTGATCACGCGAAGCTGGATCACCAAGAGGCAGAACGTTCTTCGTCTCGCCCGGGCCTCCAAAGACTTCTCGGTCGAAATCAAGTACAACGGCGAGCATTGGGGCGCGCCGTATCAGGTCGCCGGGGGGCGAGTGCCCAACTGGTACAGCTACTCCTTTGAGGACTATCTGAGCGATGCCGGCCATCCGGAGAGAAATGCTCACACCTGGCCTGGGCAACCAGCCGAAGACGGGTCGCGATGGCCCTCGGAGCCGTACAAGATTGTGTGGCAGGTCCGGGCAAACGGCACTCACCGGATCTTTCCGTTCTACAACCCCCAGTGGGTACGTCGAACGATCCAGGCGATGCCGCTAGGGACGACCAGCGGTTACACGATCGAGGGTCTCGA
>DASZPA010000282.1:0-3447 GCA_035550555.1 Fimbriimonas sp. | reverse complement strand
GCCACGGGAGTGCCCGTGGACACCGGCGTTTTTGGCGCCGACATGCAGGTCTCATTGGTCAACGACGGGCCGGTCACGGTCATCGTGGACACGCGATAAAAGGTAGCAAAGCCTGGGGCCGCAGCTTTGTCGAAGCGACGGCTCACGGAACCTGAGTGACATGCGCTTCGTTTGATAAAGAACCTTCGAAGGAACGAACCTCGCGCCTGACCCCGAAAGCCCCAAGTGCCGATAATTCAGGAACAAACAGGGTCGCCAGGTACTCTCGCTATCCAATAGAACCATTTCGGCGGGGTCGATCCGTCCTTTTAAAGGGCCAGTGCGACACTAATAACGAGAACGGTCTAGGCAACGTAGAAAAGGCTATACGGGACGGTGGAAACTTGTCCCGCCAAGAGGAAATCGAAAACATATGTGGCAACGCTTTACAGAACGCGCGAGGAAGGTCGTCTTCTATGCGCAAGAAGAGGCACAAAGGTTCGGGGAAGGATATGTCTCGACAGAGCACCTCCTTCTTGGCCTGGTGCGAGAGTCAGATAGCGTGGCCGCACGGGTGCTTGAAAAACTGGGCGTAAGCCTAAACCGCATCCGCGCCGAGGTGGAAAAGCAGCTCCCTCGCGGTGACGCTCGACCATCTCAGGACATGACCCTGACGCCTCGTGCCAAACGAGTCATCGACCTCGCCTACGACGAGGCCCGGAACCTCAACAATAACTACATCGGAACGGAGCATTTGCTCCTCGGCTTGATTCGAGAAGGCGACGGCCTTGCCGGCCGCGTTCTGGCCAAGCTGGGCGTCGAGCTTGAGAAGGCTCGACGTGAAGTGATGTCGCTCCAGGACAACGAGACCCAGTCAAAATCGGGAAGCGGAAGCAGAGCCGCGAGCGGCGCAGGCGGTGGAGGTACCAAGACCGCCACGCTCGACGAGTTCGGCCGCGATCTCACCGAATTGGCCCGAGATGGAAAGCTCGACCCGGTTGTGGGACGGCAGCCTGAGATCGAGCGCGTCATGCAGATACTCTGCCGGCGCACCAAGAACAACCCGTGTTTGATCGGCGAGCCGGGCGTCGGTAAGACCGCCATCGCCGAGGGCTTAGCCCTCCGAATCGTGAGCGGCGACATTCCCGACATCCTTCGAAACAAGCGAATCGTCTCGCTCGACTTGGCCGGCCTCGTCGCCGGAACCAAGTATCGCGGCGAATTCGAAGAGCGGATGAAGAAGGTGATGGAAGAGGTCCGCAAGGCCGAAGGCCAGGTCGTGCTCTTCATCGACGAGCTTCACACGCTGGTCGGAGCCGGCGCTGCCGAGGGCGCGATCGACGCCTCCAACATCATGAAGCCCGCGCTAGCCCGAGGCGAGCTGCAGTGCATCGGCGCGACGACGCAAGACGAGTTCCGCAAGTACATCGAGCGTGACGCCGCCCTCGAGCGACGCTTCCAGGCCGTCAAGGTCAAAGAACCGAGCGAGGAAGAGGCGATCGACATTCTCAAAGGTCTGCGAGAGCGGTATGAGGCGCACCATCAGGTGGAGATCACCGACGACGCGCTCACAGCAGCCGTCCAGCTCAGCCAGCGATACATCTCCGACCGCTCACTGCCCGACAAGGCGATCGACCTGATCGACGAAGCTGCTTCCAAGGTCCGGTTGGCTCAGAGCCTACCGCCCGCGGACGTTCGACAAGACCGCGTCAAGCTCAGCAAGATGCGCAGCGAAGTCGAGCACGCACAGAAGCGCAACAGCGAAGACGATACGCGCAAGATGCAGGAGGAGCTGGAAGCCTTGGAAGCCAGCGTCACACAGCGCGAAGAGGAGTGGCAGGCGCAGGAGAAGCCTGAGCCGATCGTCAACGAGTCTGAGATCGCCGCTGTCGTCCAGTCGTGGACTGGAATTCCGGTCACCAAGCTGGTCGAAGCGGAGAGCCAGAAGCTGCTTCGCATGGAGAGCGATCTGCACGCGCGCATCATCGGTCAAGACGATGCGGTCACGGCAGTCTCGCGAGCCATCAGACGCGCCCGGTCCGGCCTCAAAGATCCGAAGAGACCGATGGGCTCCTTTATCTTCCTCGGCCCAACGGGTGTTGGAAAGACGGAGCTTGCCAAGGCGCTCGCGGCGTACCTATACGAGAAGGAATCGAACATCGTTCGAATCGACATGTCCGAATACATGGAGCGGTTCGCGGTGTCCCGTCTGGTCGGCGCCCCTCCAGGCTATGTCGGATACGATGAGGGCGGCCAGCTCACCGAGCAGGTTCGGCGCAACCCGTACTGCGTGGTACTTCTGGACGAGATCGAGAAGGCCCACCCTGAGGTGTTCAACATCCTCCTGCAGGTGATGGAAGACGGTCAGCTGACCGACAGCCAGGGCCGAACGGTCGACTTCCGAAACACGATCCTGATCATGACCTCCAACGTGGGCGTCCGCTCGATCGAGCTCGACAAGGGCCTCGGTTTCCGAGACGTTAAAGTCGACCTGAACGACCCGCGCACCTACGAGGGCATGAAGAATCGGATGCTGGAAGAGATGAAGAAGCTGTTCCGGCCCGAGTTCCTCAACCGTGTCGACGAGGTCATCGTGTTCCAGCACCTGAAGAAGGAAGAGATCCTCGAGATCGCGGACCTCTATCTGAAGCGGGTGAACCAGCAGGCCGAGGCGATGGGAATCGTCATCGACCTGAGCGACGCGGTGAAGAACCTGCTCGTCGAGCAGGGATACGACCCGAACCTCGGAGCGCGTCCGCTTCGAAGAGCGGTCCAGCGATACATCGAGGACCCGCTCAGCGAAGAGATGCTGCTCGGCCGGTTCCAATCAGGCGACCACATTCTGGCCGATACAGAAGACGGAAAGACGGTCATCTTCAAGACGATCGATCCCAACGAGCCGCCCCCGGCCAAGGAGAAAGAGCTGGTCACGAACTAAGCTCTCGGTTGAAAAGTAAAAAGGGGCCCGAGGCGAATCGCCTCGGGCCCCTTTTCTGTGGTCGCGACCTGATTCGTGGTCGCGTGGAGAGTATGGAAAATGCCACGGTTTGACTGGATTCGATGGCTATCAGAGGGCTTCGCGACCACAAACCAGGAGGCTGTAGCATTGGATCTCCAACAGGTGGCCGAGCGACTTTCGTGACCGCAAAAGCCAAATCCCTTCCCGCCGCGGGAGGGGCCGCCGAGCGAAGCGAACCGGGGGCGAAGGGAGAATCCGAAACTGTAATAAGTCCACTAAAGGGAGGCTTTGGAAGCTCTGATCGGCCTCGTCTTGATGGACTTTGGCATTGAGAAACCGGATATCCCTCTCACCCGGTTCGTTCCTCGCTGTAGTGTCCCGGAAATCCTGTACAGATTTTGTGGTCTTGGCAGGGGGTAGTTGCTGGTTCTTCAGGCATTTTCTCTGCACCATTGTCGAAAGAACTCAGAGGGTGTTTTGTATCCCAGTGAGGAGTGGATTCTTTTGTC
>DASZPA010000281.1:0-13173 GCA_035550555.1 Fimbriimonas sp. | reverse complement strand
CTCTTGGAAGCTGGGTGAGCCCGACATGATTCTGGAGATGCCGAAGGCGTACCACGTCCCCGCGGACGGCAATGACATCTACCGGAACTTCGTCATTCCGGTCCACATTCCTGACGACGTCTATATTCGCGCTGTGGACTTCGAACCTTCGTGCCGCGCGGTTGTGCACCACTGTCTGTTCTACTTCGACACCACAGGTCTGGCGCGCCAGGCAGACGGAGTAGACGGTCAGCCGGGCTACGATGGCTCCGTCGGCGCAGTGCTCGGTCCAAAGAGCCGTGGCGACGAAGCGGACAGCTTCGGCAGCTCGGTGAAGGGACTGAAGGCGGGCAACCTCGGAGGGTGGGCCGTTGGCGCTCAGCCGGAGCAGCTTCCGGAGGGTTTGGCCTACACCCTGCCGAAGGGCGCAGACGTGATTCTGGCCACACACTTCCACTTGGACGGAAAGCCCGAGGTCGAGAAGTCGAAAATCGGGCTGTACTTTGCGAAGAAGCCGCCTACGAAGGAGTTCGCTTCCCTTCTGTTGCCACCGATCTTCGGATTCTTCAGCAACCTGGATATCCCCGCCGGCCAGAAGGATTACACGCTGATCGACTCTTTCACCCTGCCGGTCGCCGTCAAGGCGTTCTCCGTGTCGGCTCATGCACACTATCTGGGCAAGGACTTCCAACTGACGGCCACCCTCCCCGATGGCGCCGTAAAGAACCTGTTCACGATCCCCAAGTGGGACTTCAACTGGCAAGGCGGCTACCGCTATCAAGACTACGTCTCGCTTCCCGCGGGCACCAAGCTCACGTCGACGATGCATTACGACAACTCATCCGATAACGTGAACAACCCTTCAAACCCGCCCAAGCACGTCAAATGGGGCGAACAGTCGACGGACGAAATGGGCTCGTTGATCCTGTCAGTCGTGCCTGAGAAAGACGGGGACATGGAGTCGCTCAAGAAAGCCTACATGACTCACCTCATCAACACGATCACCGCTCACGACGGCTGGAAGAAGATTCAAGAGATGCAAAAGAAGAAGCAGGGCCAATAGGGCCCTGCCTCAAAGTCCCGTTCTTCCCACGAAGGGAGCCGTCTTCGGCGCGATGTAGAATGAACCGCGCTTCGCGCAGTGCGGTCGTATGAGCTTGGATTACAGCGATGGGGTGGCAATTGAGCGGGAGATACTCAAAGCCATCACGGAAGCGAATGACCTTCGCTCGTCGACTCCGGTAGGACTCCCGCTCTACGGGCGCTGGGCGCCTCGGTACCACCTCTGCCCAGAGCGCTCCAACCTATTCCGCCATCTTAATTTTCAAGAACTGGACGTTCTCGAGCTCGGCGCCGGTATGGGTGGAGCGTCGCGGTTCGTTGCCGAAGAGGCGCGATCATTTACAGCGTTGGAAGGCACCCAACCGCGCCTTGATTGCCTCCGCGCGAGGCTCTCCGATCTCAGAAACTGGACTTCTGAACTTGGGAACATGCAGGACTTCAATCCGGGGCCGAAGTTCGACGTCGTTTGCGTGATCGGAGTCCTGGAGTATGCCGAGCTTTATATCGAGGCGCCGAGCGGCGAAGCACCCCATTCTTGGTTTCTGAAGCATGCCGCGTCAATGCTGAAGCCTGGTGGAGCGTTGGTGCTGGCAATCGAGAACCAGTTCGGCCTCAAGTACTGGGCGGGCGCTCCAGAGGATCACACGGGCCACATGTTCGACGGCGTCGCGGGCTATTCCGCGCAAAAGACTCCCCGGACTTTCGGCAGAGGATCGTTGAGAGACCTGCTGGTCCGGGCAGGTCTGCCTGAGATCCGAGAGTTTTATCCGTTTCCGGACTACAAGACTCCGCACTCTATGCTCTCCCGGGAATTCGTTGCCCTTAATCCGAAACTGTCGGCCGAGATCGCGGGTGGAGCACTCCTTCGAGAACGCCCCGACGAAGTCAGGTTCATGCCGGAAACGCTGGCCCTGGAATCGATCGCACGCGCGGGACTCCTACCCGAGTTCGCAAACTCATTCCTATTTGTGGCCTCAAGCCAAGTGGAGTCTGCGACTTGCGACGTACTATTCAAGCGGACTGAGAGGGAGGGAGCCTGGCACTACAACAGTGGCCGAAAGGCGCCGATCTGCACGATCTTCGAACTGAGCCCAGTACCCACGGTCCGAAAGCAGCTTTTTTCAGATCGCTGGCCAGGATCGCGCTCGGAAGAAGAGGTGGGAATCCAGTGGAGGCCCGAGCCACCGACAACGGTTCGAGTCGAGCCGCTGGTCGCATCCGTTTTGCGCCGCCACTCGTACTTCGGCGAGCGCTTGCCTTTTGGCAATCTCTTGCGAGAGTGTTTGAAAGCCGGTCTTGACAGGTGGGCGCTTCCTTCTGGCGAATTGTCTCCTGAGGCGTTCGATGCGACACTCGTCAACGCCGTTCAAACCGAGACCGGTTTCGATTGGTTCGACTTGGAGTGGGTTTTGCGAGAGCCCATTTCTAAGTCCTGGTACGTGCTTCGCAACGTTCTTTCGGTTTGGAACGACTCAGTCATCCTGGCAGGATCAGGGGCGAAAACGGCACGCGACCTGTACGAGTCCCTTTGCTCGGCGCTTGAGGTCCGGCCAGACTTGGAATCCGACCTACAGAAGGAATCGAGGACCCAGACACTCATCGTTTTTGGCATCACGGAAGCCCAAGTCTGTGAGGCGATTCGGCTTCGAATAGATGCCAAGATCAAAGCCGACGCCTTCCCGCGTAACCCGTCAGACGAGCAGGTTTTGCGCTCTGGGTCGGGGGAGTCCGTTGAGACTCTCAGGGAGCTCGCGGCGCTGAGACGGCAGAACGAGGAGTATAGAGTCCAGATGGCCCGCCGCGTCCATCGCCTCGCCAGCTCCGCCGGAGTCGCCTTGCACAAGATCCCCGGGCTCATGGCATTTGTGCGTTCGGTGGCTCCCAAGAAAAAGGGCGGAGAGTAGATGCCAACCGACGAGAAGAAACGGCTCTCACGAGAGCTCGAGTTGTCGTACCTGAGGGAAGAGAACCAAGCTCTGCAGGAAGAGGTGGATCGCCTCCGAAACTCGAGCATCTTCAGACTGCGAGAAAAGCTTCTTCCGGCCGACTCGTGGGTGCAACGACTGTTCCTGGCGATCCGGACGGGCGGGAGGGCCAAAGCTCACGAATCGATCTCCTACTCCGATTGGATAGGGAAGTGGGACACGCTTACGGATGAAGATCGCTCGGCCATTCGGAAGAGCATCGAAGGCATGAAAGACGCGCCGCTCATTTCCGTGGTCATGCCTGTTTACAACGCTCCAAAGGCGCTGCTGGTGGAAGCGATCGAATCGGTGACAAAGCAGCTTTACGCTCGTTGGGAGCTATGCATCTGCGACGACGCCTCGACAGAGCCTTACATACGCCCGTTGCTGGAGCAGTTTGCACAGGAGGACTCGAGAATCAAGGTCCATTTTAGAGAGGAAAATGGACACATCTCGCTGGCGACGAACGATGCAATAGCCTTGGCAACGGGCGAGTATATCGGTCTTCTCGATAACGATGACGTTCTCGCTGAGCATGCTCTCTACTGCGTGGCCAAAACAATTGGGGACCATCCCAACGCCAAGCTGATCTACAGTGATGAAGACAAGATAGACGACCACGGCAATCGATTCGCCCCCGTCTTTAAGCCTGACTGGGACCCGCTATTCCTTCTCTCCTGCAACTACACCTGCCATTTCTCCGTTTACCACGCCAAGGTCGGACAAGCGATTGGATGGATGCGAAAGGGTGTCGAGGGAGCGCAGGATTGGGACCTCGTCTTACGCTTCTCTGAGCAGGTTTCCTGGCAAGAAATTGTCCATATCCCGCACGTCCTTTACCACTGGCGCGCTCATGCCGCGTCAACTGCGAAGGACATCAAAACGAAGCCTTACGTGGTCGCTGCGCAGCAGAAAGCGGTCGAGGACACTCTGACGAGACGCGGCGAGGAAGGCGGAGCCATGCGGATCGACCGGTGGGGCGTCTTTCGCTATTCGTTCCGCCTTAGGGAGCCTCTGCCAAAGGTGAGCGTTATCGTTCATGCACCTGAGGAAGCCGCGGTCCTTCCTTCGCTGCTGAGCGTGACCGAGTATCCGAACTACGAGGTGATCGTCGTCGGAAAGAATTCAATCACCGATGAACATGTGAGTGTCATTGGGGAGGACGTACCCCTTAACCACGCAAGAGCGTTCAATCGCGGAGTCACGGAGTCTAGCGGAGAGATTCTTGCGTTTCTGGACAGTGGTCTGCAAGTCATCGAACCGAACTGGTTGTACAGGCTTGCCGCCTACGCCGTCAGACCTGAGATCGGCGCCGTCGGCTCGCGCTTCATCGACGAAGTCGAAGGGTTATTCAGCGCCGGCTACTTGGCCCAGTCTGTTGTGGACCATCACGTTCGGCAGATTCGGGTGGGATGCCTGTTAGTTTCCAAGGAGCATTTCAGGACGATAGGTGGATTTGATGAAGAACTCGGGCAATTCCACTATGGTGCTGACTTCTGCCTGAAGCTGGAAGAAAGGAAGCTCAACAATGTTTATGTGGGCAGTGTTGCGTTTCGATGTCTGGACTTCAAGGAACCCTCTCTTTCAACCGTGCTCACCGAATCGAAAGTATTCACGCCTCGTTGGGCCAAGCTCCTCGAGGTGGATCCTTACCGCAATCCGAATCTAAGCGGTTCATTTGAGTTGGCGGAAGAACCACGCGTAAAGCTTCCCTGGCGCTAAGCGATTTGCGGTAACAACCCGTCGTTCTGTATCATTTGTCACCCGATTGCACGTAGCCGTCAAGAGGGAGAACACGAACATGGCGACCTACGGCATGGAGATAGGGATCGGCCTGCTGGCCGTGGTGATCGGCACGGGCTATTTGCTTGCGGCCAAGGCGGCGAAAAGCGTCCGCGAATTCCGGCAAGAAGATTTTGAGCAGTTCCTCGGCGGAGGTGAGAAGTGAGCGCTCACCAAGAGTCGGATAGCGCCACCCTGCACCGTTTTGGCTACGCCCAGCAACTCTTGCGAGACATGGGCGGGTTTTCGAACTTCGCGATCTCCTTCTCCATCATCTCCATCCTCACGGGAGCCGTGTCGCTCTACGGAGTAGGTCTCAATGCCTGCGGCCCCGTCACCATGGGAATTGGGTGGCCGCTGGTCACGCTGTTCGTGCTCTTCATCTCGTCCTCCATGGCAGAACTTGCTTCTGCCATTCCAACCTCGGGTGCGCTCTATCATTGGTCGGCTCTACTGGGTGGACCGGCTTGGGGCTGGATTACGGCGTGGCTGAACCTGATCGGGTTAGTGGCGGCCGTTGCCGGAATCGACTATCCCGCTGCACAGTTCCTTGCGCCTCTCTTCGGCATGACGGACAATCCGAACAGCTACATGATCGTGTTTGGCGTGATCCTTCTTTCCCACGCTGTGCTCAACCACGTAGGAATTCGAGCGGTTGCTCGACTCAACGATTTCAGCGCGATCTACCACATTGCCGGCGTCGCGTTGATCGTTATTGCCGTCGGATTCTTCGCCCCGAAGCAGCCTGTCTCTTTTGTTTACACCCACACCTTCTCCACGCTTAAGAAGGGGTTGCCGATGGGTTTCTTGGCAGGACTTCTCCAAGCGCAGTGGACCTATACCGGCTACGACGCCTCTGCCCATACGAGCGAGGAGACCAGGGACGCCCGAGTTCGCTCACCCTGGGGCATTTATCTGTCTGTTGCGATTTCCGGAATCGCTGGCTATTTGATGCTGGTCTTTGTAACCCTTGCAATTAAGGACTTGGATAAAACAGCAGCTGCGAGCAACCCGTTCATCTATGTTTTCGAGCAGGCTTTCGGACCTCGGTTTGCAAACGTGATCTCATGGACCGTCGGGATCGCTATGTGGTTCTGCGGACTTTCATGCGTAACGTCCACCTCGCGCATGATCTTTGCGTTTTCCCGGGACAAGGGCACACCCTTTTCCCACGTCTGGGCCCGAGTCAGTCACAGGTATCGAACGCCGGCGCCTGCGGTTTGGCTGGCAATCACTCTCGCCTTTCTCCTTCCCTGCCTCGTGTTCGGCCTGATCGCAATCCACCCGCAGGACAAGTCGGCGACCGATCTGATCTCGGCCGTGACAGGCATCAGCACGATCGCGCTTTACCTCTCCTACGGTCTGCCGCTGCTACTCAAGGTCTGGGCCATCAAAAGAGGGATCTGGACGCAAAGATCTAACGGCCCTTGGAACTTAGGCAAGTGGTCAGTTCCAATCGCGATGGTGAGCGTGGTGTGGATCGCCTTCATTACGGTCCTGCTTGTCTCGGATCCCTACCAGCTCACTGGCTACATCTTTGCCGGTGTACTCCTCGTTTTGGCCGTTTTGTATCTGGCAATTGCCCGCGGCAAGTTCAAGGGACCTGTGCCGCAAGCCGCTTCTGAGGCAGAGATCCAGCGAATCGAGGCGGGCTATGAAGGCCAGAGTTCTTGATCAGGACTCATTTAGTCATTCGACACTTCCAATTTTCCGTCAAATCGGATTTGATCAGTTTAATGGCCTGTTAACGATCTCATATTTTCATCCATAACTAAGTTGTCTCTATGTCTAAAGCATCTTATCATTCTTATCGGTATCAATATCTTTGATTCCGGGAGGATACGACATGGTCAAACTTCAACCTGGTGCTACTCGGCCAATGGTTCACAAGAGGGGAACCTCGCAGGCTCATTCGGGTGTCAGCCCCCTGCACCCCGTAAGCCACCGCAACACTAGCTTCCAACCGCTGCCACCACCGTTAGGCTTACCTCCGTACCATTACGCGCTTTCGGACCACTTCGAAGCGGTTGCGACGAAGATCAACCACGCTGGCAAGATGGTCTTTCATGTAATCGGTGACGCGGGCGGGGTCCAAGACGGCACGTTTCAATCTGAAGTTGCTGAAATGATGGTTCAAGACGTTAATGCCGGAGGGGCAGACGAGCCGATGTTTTGCTACCACGTGGGTGACGTGGTTTATTTCACCGGCGCGCATGACGACTATTACCCACAATTCTATGAAGCCTACGCCAACTACACGCCGCCGATCTTTGCAATCCCTGGTAACCACGACGGCGAAGTCGACGACCCGTCGACTCAGACTTCCCTCGATGGTTGGGTTGCGTACTTCATGCAGGCGAATCCGGACGTCGATCCAATTTCCAAGGATGCGCCCCGAGTGGGACTCAACTTGCCCAACGTGTACTGGACCTTTGTCACCAAGTTCGCGACGATCGTAGGGATGTATACAAACGTGCCAGAAGGCGGCTCCATCGATTCCGTCCAGCAGCAGTGGCTAACGCACGAGTTCGATTCGGCCGACAAGAATTTGCCCCTAATCCTGGCACTCCACCACCCGATCTACTCCTTCGATGTGTATCACAGTGGAAGCTCGAAAATGGCCGACGCCTTGGAGAACGCGATCCGGGACACGGGGCGCGTTCCCAATATGGTGCTATCTGGACACGTACACGACTACCAGCTTATCGAGAAGAGCATCCATCCGGATGTCGTGACTCCGTTTCTCGTTTCAGGCAACGGCGGCTATCACAACCTACATAAGATCCATTCTCAGGTTGGAGAAGAGGCGCAGGACACTGGCGCCAAGCTGATCGACTTTGCTGACGATGCCTGGGGCTACGTCACTTTGACGATTGACGCGAACTCCATCTCTGGTCAAGCAAAGCTTGTCGACCGAAGTGGTGCCAAAAGAGAGGGTAGCCCCTTCACCTACTCCACCAGGCCCCTCTTTTTGGATAACAGAAGAAACGTCGTTTCTCTTTGAGCATCCATAATCTCGCCTGCCGAAACGCGTTTCCGGCAGGTGAACCCCTTGGGTTCGCCCGGACTTTCGGTTACCACAAGACTGCTAATGCCATGATGGATACCTGTGATCAACCCGAGGGACATCATCACTGCGGAAGACGCTGCCCACATCGTGGAAGAGCGTGCCCTGCGCCACATCAAGATCGGAGTTACCGACTTGGAGGGCGTGCTTTGCGGGAAGTACGTGGCTGCGGAGAAGTTCCTCTCCGGCCTCGAGTCCGGTCTAGGGTTTTGCGATGTGGTGCTCGGGTGGGACATTGAAGACCAACCGATCGACAAGCTTCAGTTCACGGGCTGGCATACGGGGTTTCCCGATGCAAAGGTTCGCGTGGTGCCCGAAAGCTGCCGTGAGATCCCATTCGAGGAGAACATGCTGTTCTTCCTCTGCGAGTTCGTCCTACCTGCGGAGGAACTCTGTCCGAGGGGCATTCTGCGAAAGGTCATCGAGAAGTGTCTAGCGGCCGGCTACAAACCTTACGCCTCTTTCGAATACGAGTTCTTCGTGTTTGACGAGACCCCGGATTCGGTTCGAGAGAAGGGCTACCGAAACATGAAGGGGCTGACACCGGGTTCCTTTGGCTACTCGGTGCTGCGAGCGACCACCGGGGCTGAATTCTTCCGATCTCTCCTTTCGATGTGCGACCAGATGGACATGCCCCTCGAAGGACTCCATACCGAGACCGGCCCCGGGGTCCTGGAGGCGGCGATCACGGTGGATGAAGCCCTGGCCGCGGCCGACAAGGCAGCGCTTTTCAAAACCTTCACGAAGGCGCTGGCGCAGCGCAATGGACTGATGGCCACCTTCATGGCCAAGTGGTCCCACCTCCAACCGGGTCAGAGCGGTCATATCCACGTCTCCTTCAAGGACAAGGAGGGAGGAAGCGTCTTTTATGACGGGTCTGAGAAGCAGGCCATCAGCAAGAAGATGCGCCAGTTCATCGCGGGCCAGCAGGCACTCATGCCCGAGCTGTTGGCGATGGTTGCCAGCAACGTGAACTCCTACTCGCGGCTGGTGCCGGGTCTCTGGGCGCCCACGAATGCGACTTGGGGAATCGAAAACCGGACTTGCGCGATCCGTGCCATTCCAGGCTCCCCGAAGTCGCAACGGGTCGAGTACCGCGTCGCGGCTTCCGACGCTAATCCCTACCTGGCGTTGGCAGTGGCTCTGGCTTCGGGACTGTATGGGATTCAAAGCGAGATGGAACCCGACCAGCCGATGTCAGGCAACGCTTACCAGGCGGAGTGCGCCGATACCCGCAGGCTGCCGGCCACACTCTGGGACGCCGCTCAGCGGTTCAAAGCGTCCAAAGTCGCGCGAGAGATCTTTGGCGATCTGTTCGTCGACCACTACGCGACGACACGCGAGTGGGAAGAGCAGGCCTTCCGCAAACACGTCACCGATTGGGAGCTCGAGCGGTACTTCGAAATCATATGACCCAGCAGACCATCAGCCCTATCGATGGCAGCCTCTACGTCGAGCGCCCCTGCGCCACCGCCCAAGAGATCGATGCAAAGCTGGCGAAGGCTCGGAAGGCTCAAGCGGACTGGAAACGAACCCCTCTCTCGGATCGCATCGCCATTTGCCGACGCTTCGCTGAGGCGATGGTCTCCAATCGAGACCAACTCGGAATCGAGCTCGCATGGCAGATGGGGCGGCCGATCCGATACGGCCCCAGCGAGATCGACACGATGGCCAAGCGTGTAACCGCTATGTGTGATCTTGCGGAGGGCGCATTGGCCGACGTCGCACTGGCGCCGCTCGATGGATTCACGCGCTTCATCCGGCGCGAGCCGCTCGGGATCGTCTTCTCGATCGTCCCCTGGAACTATCCCTACTTGACGGCAGTGAACACGGTCGTGCCCGCGCTGATCGCCGGCAACGCCGTCATTCTCAAGCACTCGCCGCAAACGCCGCTCTGCGCGGAGGCCATGGCGAAGGCGTTCGAGGATTCTGGCATACCCGAGGGCGTCTTTCAGTATCTGCATCTCACGATCGAGGAAACCCAGAAGATCGCCAGAGGCAGCGAGATCGACTTTCTGGCATTCACGGGCTCGGTCGCGGTGGGTCGAGCCCTCCAGAAGTTGGCGGGAGACCGGTTCATCGGGGTCGGGTTGGAACTAGGCGGCAAGGATCCCGCCTACGTACGTCCCGACGCGAATCTTGCTCACGCCGTTGAGAATCTGATCGACGGCGCCTTCTTCAACTCAGGCCAGTCGTGCTGCGCGATCGAACGGCTTTACGTCCATGAAACCATCTACGACCGATTCGTCCGCGACGCCGTCGAGCTCACGTACCGCTATGTGCTCGATACGCCGCTCCGTAAAGAGACCACGTTGGGGCCGATGGTTCGAGCTTCTTCCGCCGATTTCGTCCGAGGTCAGATTGGCGAAGCTGTCAGTCAAGGCGCCAAAGCACTCATCGACGAAGCTCGCTTCCCCGCTTCTCAAGCCGGCACGGCCTATCTGGCTCCGCAAATCCTGGTCGATGTGCACCATTCGATGCGAGTGATGACCGAAGAGAGCTTTGGCCCGGTGGTCGGGATTATGAAGGTCTCCTCCGATGACGTGGCGGTCGGGCTGATGAACGACAGCCCCTTCGGCCTCACCGCCGCCGTCTGGACCGAGGACGAGAAGGCGGCCCTTGCACTGGGTGATCGGATTGAAACCGGCACATGGTTCATGAACCGCTGCGACTACCTCGACCCAGAGCTGCCCTGGGTCGGCGTCAAGAACTCCGGGAGGGGACTTACCCTCTCGCTCCTAGGATTCGATCATCTCACGAGGCCGAAGTCGTTCCACCTGAGGACGAGAACGTAGACCATGGCATCCAGCACTCACCAAAATGTAGTCGCGACCGGGTTTGTGGTCGCGAGAGGCGTAGTGCGACCAGTGAGCTCGATTGAATCCCAAGGTCGTTGGCAGGCTTGCGCGACCAAGAACCACGTCGCGGCTACATTTCGGCGGCCGCCAACAGCCTAACAACAACGACTAGATGAAAGGAAACTGGAACTACCCAACCAAGGTTCGATTCGGCGCCGGCCGGATTTCTGAGCTTGCCGACGCCTGCAAAGAGTTCGGCATTCGTCGCCCGCTTTTTGTCACTGACCGCGGCCTCGCCGGAACCGACATGGTGAAGAGCGCCATCGCTGCCAACGAATCTGCGGGCGTTCCGACAGGTCTTTTCACCGACGTCCAGCCAAACCCCGTTTGGTCGAATGTCGAGAACGGGCTCAGGGCCTACCGCGACGGTGGACATGACGGGGTGATCGCCTTCGGCGGCGGCAGTCCTCTCGATGTCGGAAAGTCGATCGCTTTCATGCTGCCCCAGTCCCGTCCGATCTGGGACTTTGAAGACGTCGGTGACAACTACCGGCTCGCAACGGGGGAAGGAGTTGCTCCCGTCATCGCGATTCCTACGACTGCCGGCACTGGCTCAGAGGTCGGCCGGGGCGCTGTCATCACGAATGAAGCGAGCCACACCAAGAAGATCATCTTCCATCCGTCGATGATGCCGGTCCTCGCTCTTCTCGACCCAGAGCTGACGGTGGGCATGTCCCCCAAAATGACGGCCGGCACGGGAATGGACGCGCTTTCCCACAACCTGGAGGCGTACTGCGCTCCCGGCTATCACCCGATGGCCGAAGGGATCGCCGTAGAAGGCGTGCGTCTGGTTAAAGAGTGGCTCCCGGCCGCCTATACGAACGGACACGATCTGGAAGCCCGAGGGCACATGCTGGCTGCCGCCGCCATGGGAGCGACCGCCTTCCAAAAAGGCCTCGGCGCCATCCATGCGCTCAGCCATCCGGTCGGAGCAATCTACGACACCCACCACGGCCTCACCAACGCCGTCTTCCTGCCTTACGTCCTCGCCTTCAACCGCTCAGCGATCGAAGGCAAGATCGCCCGGCTCGCGGCTTATCTGGGACTGCCCAACCCGTCGTTCGATTCCTTCCTGCAATGGACGCTCGACCTCCGGAGCACGACGGGCATTCCCCATACCTTGGCGGAGCTTGGGGTAGACGAGTCGCGATTGGATGAGATGTCCGTGATGGCAGAAGTCGACCCTCCTGCCCAGGGCAATCCGGTTGCAGTCAAAGCCAAGGAGCTGAGGCTGATTTACGGGAAGGCGATGACCGGCGACGTGAGGTAAGCACTCATGATAGTCCTAGACCGGCAATCTGCCAACGTGCGTGCCCTGTTCGGTGGCATCGAGAATCCAGTAGCGGGACTTGAGACCGGCTTTCGCAAATTCGGCGTTCATTGAGCGACCGATCCGGTCGTAACCCTCTCTGGCGAAGGCGATGATTCCAGGGCCGGCGCCGCTCAGAGCCACACAGACCGCACCAGCCTCTTTGGCGGAACGCTTGGCCTCCATCGCTCCCGGAATGGACTTGAGGCGGTATGGTTCGTGGATCTTGTCGTTCATGGCGCGGGCCAGCAGCGAGTCGTCTCCCGAACGCAGTGCCTCAGCTACCAGCATCGCGCGGCCAATGTTGTAGATCGCGTCGGCCTTCGAGTAGCTGTCCGGGAGAGCCGCCCTGGCTTCTGTCGTGAGATACGCGAAGGACGGTACGCAAACGACGGTCTTGATCGGCAGGTGAGGCACCCGCTGCGTCAGCACTCCGGACGGGTCCGGGACCACGATCACAAAGCCGCCGAGGAGCGCCGGCGCCACATTGTCCCCATGACCCTCCACGGCCACTGCGCGGGCGAGCACAGCCTCCAAATCAAGAACGCTGGGATCTTCGCCTCGCGCGGCCTGCCGAAGTGCGGCAGCGAAGAGGACTCCGGCCAACGTCGCGGTCGAACTGCTTCCCAGCCCACTGGCGCACGGGATGGTGTTGTGGCAGATCACCCTGACGCCTCTCGGCGCCTCGATCCCCGAAGCAGCCAGCTCTTGAAGCATCACCGAGATCGTCAGGTTCGACTCGTCTGTCGGCAGGACGTCCTCGCCCTCGCCGAAGGTCTCGACTCGATGCCGCTCGCCTTCCAGATGAAGCTCAAACGTGTTCCAAAGGTCGAGGGCGAGGCCCATGCAGTCGAAGCCGGGCCCGAGATTGGCCGTCGTCGCCGGAATGCGAACTCGGATCACGCGTGGAGGACCTGCCGAAGGTGGTCGAGATCCGCGGGAATCGCATCGGGAAGATGGGCGTCGCGGATAGCCGAATCGGGGTCCTTCAGCCCGTGACCGGTAAGAACAGCCGCAACGGTCTTGCCTTTCACATCGATGTTGCCGGCAAGGACCTGCCTTCGAAGCCCCGCCAGTCCTGCCGCGGAGCTTGGTTCGCAGAACACTCCCTCCAAGCGAGATACCAAACGGTACGCGTCGAGGATCTCAGCG
>DASZPA010000280.1:0-20536 GCA_035550555.1 Fimbriimonas sp. | reverse complement strand
AATCGTCCCGCCCAAAAATGCCGGTGGGCCGCGCGGAGGGGTCGGCATGTCGGCGATGCCCGCCGCGCGGCCGCCGGATGCGGGAGAGCAACAATAGATGTTTAATTTCCCCGTCCCGGAGATCGAAGCAGGCAGCGTTTTGCCCTTGGCGGTCGTTGCCCTTACAGGTCTGCTCGTTCTGCTGGTCGAGATGTTCCGCCCCAAGCACGATAACCGGCTGCTGGTGATCCTCTCGCTCTTGGGTCTTGGGGCCGCCGGAGCCTTGATTTTCCAGCAGATTCCGGAAGAGTCGTTCGACACGGCCGCGGGAATGATCTACCACGATGCGTTCGGTTCGGCTCTTCAGCTTCTCCTGATCGGCTGCACCGCCATTACGATCCTCTTCTCGGATCGATACCTCCGGCAAAAACGGGTTCCGTTTGGCGAGTTCTACCCTCTCGTCCTCTGGTCGTCCACGGGTGCGATGATGATGGTCGCGACGACCAACCTGATGATGATTTTTGTCGGCCTGGAGATTCTCTCTATCTCACTCTATGTGATGGCGGGCATGAGCCGCGAAGAGGAGAAGTCCGAAGAGGCGGCCATGAAGTATTTCCTGCTCGGCGCCTTCGCAAGCGGATTTCTTCTCTATGGCATCGCTCTGATCTACGGAGCGCTCGGCTCCCTGGACATGCTGGGCATTTCGCTGGCCTGGGCGGAAAACCACAGCGATGCGAGAATGCTGCTCACGGGCGGCGTGGGAATGATGCTGGTCGGTCTCAGCTTCAAAGCCGGCTTTGTGCCCTTCCACCAATGGACGCCCGACGTCTATCAAGGCGCGCCCACGAACGTCACCGCTTTCATGGCGACCGCATCCAAGATCGCTGCGATCGGCGCGCTCTGGCGGCTCCTTTTTGCCGCGGCCCCCATGAGCGCCGTCTGGGTGCCCGTTTTGGGAGCGGTCGCGATCCTCACGATGCTCTTTGGCAACATTTTGGCGCTGGCACAGACCGACGTCAAGCGGGTGCTAGCCTACTCATCCATCAGCCATGCCGGCTATGTGCTCGTGGATCTTGTCGCCACCGGAAAGATGTTCAGAATCGGCAACGGCACGGTCTGCTTCTATCTGTTGAGCTACAGCCTCATGACGCTGGGAGCGTTTGCCATCGTGACGATGTTCGCCAAAAGCGGACGCGAAGGAACGACTTTCTCGGACCTGAACGGACTCTGGCGCCGTTCGCCGGTCGCGGCAAGCCTCCTGGCCTTGTTCATGCTGTCGCTGATCGGGCTCCCGCCGTTCGCGGGATTCTTTGGAAAGGCTTTCATTTTTGGCGACGCGATCCAAGCCGGTCTCACGCCCCTTGCCATCGTGCTCGCCGTGTCTTCGGTGATCAGCGTCGCCTACTACTTACGAATCGCCTTGGCCGCATTTACGCCGTCCAAGGACGACGTGGAGGCCCGAACCACCGCCTACGGTGGAACCGTGGCGACCGCGGCGACGGTCTGTGCCGTCGGCGTCATCGCCGTCACCGTGTTTTACGCTCCGCTCATGCGCAGCCTGAAACTTGATCCGACTCAAGCCCGCTTCGCCGCGAAGAGCCCCAATATGGCGGCGGCCAAGGGCATCAAGCTTCCGGCGCGGGGACCTGCCAAACCATGAACATCGGCGTCAGCATGTACAGCTATTACCGGACCGTCAAGTCCGGCAATATGGACATCTCGGGATTCATCGAGGAGGCGAAGGGCGCCGGCGCGGAGGGCGTGGAGCTCCTGGATTTCTTTTACGAAGACGTCGATAGGGACAGGAAGGCCGCCTTGGAGGCACTTTCCAGAACGGGGCTTCCATGTCCGATCTTCTCGGTTGGCCAAAACTTCGCGAAACCTGATCCGGCCGAGCGCGAGACCCAGCTCAACAAGATAAGATTCGGAGTGGACGAGGCACTGCTCTATGGAGCCGGAGTCGTGAGAGTCTTCGCCGGAGACGTCGCGCCGGGAATCACTTTTGAGCAGGCGCGAGAGTGGATTATCGAGGGTCTCTCAAAGGGCGCCGCTTACGCTGCTGAAAAGGGAGTCAAGCTCGCACTGGAAAACCACGGCAAGCTCGCGGGCCGCGGCGACCAAGTGGCCGAGATCCTTGCCGACGTGCAGAGACGAAGCGGCGCCAACGCCCTCGGCGCCAATCCGGACACCGGCAATTTCCTCCTGGTCAATCAGCCAAGCCACGAAGCGATCAGACAGGTCGCGGCGAAGGCGAACATGGTCCATTTCAAGGATTTCAAGCCGGAACCCGATGGCCATGAAGGCTTTGCCTATGAGGCTCTCAACGGCGAGCGGTTCGTCGGCACGGCTGTGGGGGAAGGCGCCGTCGATTTGGCCGCCTGTCTGTCAGAGCTGAGATCTGCGGGGTTCGACGGATGGCTCAGCGTCGAATACGAAGGAGAGGAAGATCCGCTGACCGCCGTCCCACGGTCGATCGCCAATGCGCGGCGGTATTTGTAAGCTTCTCTCCGCCTGCACCAATTAGCGGGATGGCGACTAGATGCAATCGAGAACGCGCTTGACGACGGCCGCCTGCGCCTCCAACGGGATTTCGCCGGGCAACACCACATGAAGAAAACCCAAGCTCTTCTCTGGGAATCGCCTCAACCCCACGTAGGAAAGGAAGTTGCACAGATACGCACCGGCATCCATGCTCGTTTGGATGCGGTCCGGATCGGACTGCAGCAGATCAGCTACAAGATCGGGCTTCCATAGGCTTGCCTCCAAGAGTAGCGGACCACCTTTTTCGATCTCGCTCTCGGATTTCACGCCGCGTACGTCCTCGCCGCCACGCGCGTTCCGTGCGAACAGCTCCATCGAAAGCAGCTTGCGGGACGCCGCCACGCCGAGCATCAGCCAATGATCGAAAGAGCTTGGGTCGAGCCGATTTACGAACTGCTCCGCCGCCTCGTACGAAACCTCCAGAACCTCGAAGCGCTGGCCGCTGAGACGGGCAAGCTCGGCCGATGGGTTTTCGGGAACTCCATTGAAAGGTCCGAAGCCAGTTACAAGCGCACGCATGACTACGAAGCCATCGCCTCGGCCAAGAGGAGCTTGTCCGGGTCGATCTCACGTTCGGTACTCAGGACGTAGCCGAGCGGGTGGCTCACCAGCTTGCCGCCGTCGGTCCCCGCCATTTCGCCCCGAAAGCCGTTCAGCAGGCGGTTGCAGGCGAGCGCGCCGAGCCTCATCGCAAGGACGCGGTCGAAGGCGCTGGGGCTCCCTCCCCGCTGCATGTGGCCAAGCACCACGTGGCGCGTTTCGAAGCCGGTGTTCTTGAGGACATAGTCCTTGATGTCTCCCGCTCTGGCGGCGCCCTCCGCGACTACGATAATCGAGCTTCGCTTGCCTCTGGCTGCGGCGCTTGTCAAGGAGGTGCAGACGGTCTTGAGGTTGTAGGAGACCTCGGGGATGAGAATCGCCTCGGCGCCTCCGGCAAGGCCCGCCTCCAAGGCGATGAACCCGTTGCGCCGCCCCATGACCTCGATTACGAAAACCCGCTCATGGCTGTAGGCCGTATCTCGAACTCGATCGATGGCCGACACGGCCGTGTTGACCGCCGTATCGAAGCCGATCGAGAAATCCGTTCCGCTGATATCGTTGTCGATCGAGCCCGGCACGCCCATTACCGGAAATCCGAGCTCCTCGTGAAGCTTGAGAGCGCCCGTCAGCGATCCGTCTCCGCCGATCACGACGAGGCCTTCGCACCCATTTCCCTCAAGGACCTCCATTGCTTGGATGCGCCCCTCGCGTGTCATGAAATCCTTGCTTCTGGCGGTTCTCAGAATCGTGCCGCCGCGGTCGATTATGCCGCCAACGGATTTGGAGTCCAGCTCTGTAGTTTCACCATTGATAATCCCCTCGTAACCGTGGTAAAACCCGACAACCTTCGTCCCCCGGCCAGAAGCAACCCGCACGACTGCGCGAATGGCCGCGTTCATGCCGGGAGAGTCTCCGCCGCTGGTGATTAAGCCGATGCAGTTCACTTCGAATAGTTGAAAGCAGCTATAGAGCCGGGTCCAATTATGACCAACTCGACGTAAATACAAACAGTGGCCGACCTCGTCCCTCGTATTAAGTCTGACTTCAGACCGGCTACGCTTGGCAGCCCCGTCAGGGCGCTGATGCGTCCGACTCTGAAGATCGAGCCGGAAGACTCTTTGGCTTTGGCGGCGAGCCGGCTGCGTCAAAACGGTTCGCCCGTGCTGCCGGTCGTGTCGGGCAACCGCCTCATCGGAATCCTAAGCGAAGCCGTTCTCGCAAAGGCTCTCGGAAACGGTGTGGAACACACCGATGCGGTCCAAAACTGGCTGATTCCGGCGGAGACCATCCTTGCCTATGAGACGGGAGCGGAGGCCTTGCGAAGGCTGGAAGACGGCTCCACGCTGGTTGTGGTGGACGATCAGGAGCAGCTGCTCGGGCTGGTATCCGCAAATGATCTCTGGCCAAGGCGCAGGCCGCCCGTGAAGCCGGCGGCGGTCGGAGGAATGGCTACGCCGCTGGGCGTCTATCTCACAACCGGCACGACATCTGGCGGGGCACCCAAATGGGCGCTTATCCTGACAGGCGCCTATATGGCGCTCATGCTGGTGGTCGGGGCCAAGCTGGCGAGCTACTGTGGCGACCGCTTGGCATTGGCGGGCACCAAAGCCGACTTCGTGGCAACGTTCGAGTTCATTGCGACGCTGGTGTTCTTCGGCGTGATCATGCGGCTTTCACCCTTGGCCGGTACTCACGCGGCCGAACATCAGGTGGTGCACGCCATTGAGCGCGAGGAAGATCTTGTCCCCGAGGTGGTCCGCCGGATGCCGCGCGTGCACCCGCGATGCGGCACGAACTACGCGGCAGGCGCCTTGATCTTTCTACAGCTGTTCAGTTGGGAGTGGTACTCCGACGAGGGAACCCGGCTCGTGGTCGCGGGCATTGCCACGCTCGCGCTTTGGCGCTGGGTCGGCAGTCTTCTGCAGTTCTATGTGACCACCAAACCGCCCTCGGAGCGACAGTTGGCGAACGGTATCAAAGCCGGCCAACAGCTCTTGGAGAACTACTCCCACGCAAGGGTGTCCTATCCCAATATCTGGATGCGGCTCTGGAATGCGGGGCTGTTTCATGTGGCGCTCGGCTCGTCGCTGCTGCTGGGACTGGTGGGCCTTATCGACCAATATTTCCACCTTGGTCTTTTGCCGCAGGTATCATAGGTTCTTCGAGGTCACGTTTGAAGTCGCTCTATTACGTCCTGATCGGTGCCGGCGTGCTCGTCGCAATTCTGTTTTCCGCCCTCGTGATGATCACCGGAAAAGGGGATGCGATGTCGGGCGGAGGCGGGGTACGAACGACGTTCAAGGGCAAAGCGAACTTCGACGACATCATGTCGAAGTGGACGCTTTATCTCGGCATCAGCTTTATGGCTATCGCTTTGGTCGTCGACGTTCTCGGTCAGCGGCTATTTGTGCACTAGGCCGTTAACCAACTCAGCCACCCGTTCCACAGCATCTCCGGGCCTGGGCGAGAGCGGCAATCGAACGGCACTGCGCTCGATCACTCCCAGCCGGGTCAAAATCTCCTTGTTCGTATAGGGCTGCGGAGCCGATCGAAGAGCGGCGAGCGTTTCTCCGATCAGGGCGAACTTCGCTTCCGCCGACTCCGGGTTGGACTTAAAGTCGTCGGCGACCGCCACGATCCACCTCGCCAACACGTTTGAGGCGCCGCTGATCGTACCGGACCACCCCAGCCCCAACGCCTTGAGCAGCAGGGTCTCGTCACCGACGAGGAGCCTTTTGCCGGGCGCGGCCCTGCTGAAGTCTTGCAGGTTCGCTTCTTCCCCACTGCTGTCCTTTACTCCCATCATTTTGGGATGGCTTGCGAGGTGTGCGACCGTCTCAGACTCGATGCGGATGCCCGTGCGCTTTGGCAGGTTGTAGAGGATTACGGGCAGCTCGGCGGAATCAAGCACGGCAGTAAACCAACCAATCAATCCTTCTTGGCCGCACTCCACAAAGTAGTTTGGAGGCATGACAAGAACCGCCTCGGCTCCAGCTTTCGCGGCTTGAGAGGTCAGCCATTGCGCCTCGGTCAAGCTGTTCGTCGAGATGCCCAGCACGACCCGAAGGCCTTCCGACAGGGAGATTGCCTGCCGCATCAAGTCGCGCTTTTCCACGGCGCTGAGCGAAGGGCCCTCTCCGTTCGTCCCGGAGACCACGACCCCATCGCAGCCCGCAGCCCGGAACCATGCCAGGAGCTTTGCGACAGAGGGGTAGTCGATCTGACCGGAACCGTCGAGAGGGGTCACTGCGGCTGGATAAACCATTAGCTTGCCGGCTGAACCGTCCCCCTGACTTCCCCGAACCCGACACGAAATCCGTCGCCCTCGCAATACCCGGTGATCGTCAAGGTGTCCCCGTCCTCCAGAAAGGCCCGCGTCTCTCCCGTTTCTTCCATGGTCAATGGTTGAGTTCCCTTCCAAGCCAACTCGAGCAGCGAACCCCAACTGCCCGGGTCCGGCCCGCTGATGGTGCCGCTGGCATACAGGTCGCCGGGTTCCGTATTGGAGCCGTTCGACGTGGCGTGCGCCAACTGCTGAACGAACGTCCAGTACAGGTGCTTCGCGTTGCTGCGAGAGATCACTTGCGGACGGGTCATCTTTTGGCTTTGAAGCGATACCTCAAGGCGGATGTCGTAATGTGCCTGGCCCTGGAGAGCCAAATGCGATAGCGGTGCCGGGTCTTGGGTCTCGCCCTGGCAACGGAACGGCTCCAAGGCGTCGAGCAAGACGATCCAAGGGCTGATCGACGTGGCAAAGCTCTTTGCCAGGAAAGGTCCCAACGGCTGGTACTCCCACCTTTGAATGTCCCGGGCAGACCAATCGTCGACCAGGACGAGCCCCAGGATGTGGTCTTCGGCCTGACCGATGGGGATCGACGTGCCGAGGGTGTTCCCTTCTGCTAGGAAGAAGCCCATCTCCAGCTCAAAGTCCAGCTCCCGAGTCGGCAGAAACCTGGGAAGCTCCTCATTGGGCGACTTGACTTGCCCGCTGGGCCGCTTGATAGGAGTTCCCGAGATCACGACGCTTGACGCCCGCCCGTTGTAGGCAACGGGCACATGCCGGTAGTTGGGAAGCAGCGGCGGCATGTCCGGACGAAACATCTTCCCCACGTTCGAAGCGTGGTAGATGCCTGAGTAGAAATCCACGTAGGCCGGGATCTCCACAGGTACAAGCATCTCCAATCGCTCCACCGGGACAAGCGCCTGCGCCTGCAGGTCCGGATTGTCGCGAAGGGTTGACGAACCCTCGCTCAGGAGCTCGAACGCGATCCTCCTCAGACTGCGAATGTCCTCGTGGTCGAATGCAATGAAGCTGTCCAAGAGCGGGAATTGACGGTCCGAGATGATGCCCGCGTCCGCCAGCGCCGTTAAGACCAGAGCCTGATCGCCGATTCGAATAACGACGGACTCGTCTTGATCGCCCATCCGAGCCAACCCGAAAGGCAGGTTCTGAATTGGGAAATGGCTGCGCGGCGCGACGGAGACCCAACTTCTGGCCGTCGGAGGAATGACGAAGCTCATTAGTCCCACCCCAGGCCTTGAAGCGACTGCCAAGGTTCGCTCAGGGAGCAGGAACCGAACCCGGCGAAGATCGACCGCGCCGCGGCAATGTCGTCGATGCTCATTTCGTCTCCGGCCCAAGTGAAGCCGTCCGCTCCAAAGCTCCACAGCGCCGGACTCTCACAGTCCAGAACGGCCGCAAGCTGTTGAGGGCCGAAGTCCGCAGCATAGGCGAGGACGCAAGCCGTGAATACGTTGACAAAGCCGTTGGCATCTCTGGTCCGCAGCGCATGGTGCAGGCCGCCGGTCAACTTGAAAGGGATCTCCAACGACATCGCGTTCCAAATGAACTCGGCCAAATGGGAAGACTCGACGAACGTGCCGCCGGTACGTGCCTTAAGCGAAATCCAGTCGTGGTCCGCCGATGCCGCCACGGCGTCGCCCATCTGCGCGTCCCATGGCAGTTCCACGAAGACGTCTGCCGATGAAAACCCTTTCAGCTTGTCGTACCAGTCGTCGGCAACGCTGTTCGAGGGGATCGCCACTTCGTATGCTTGGATCTCGGACTCCTGGCTGACCAGGAAGTCCGTCATGAGGCGCGCTTCTTCGGCCCGAAGATCGTCCCACTCTACCTCCGATCCACACGTCCCTCCGATAACACTGACGCGGATCGGCTCGGCCCCCAAGAGAGAACCGAGTTCAGGCAGGCTCTTCGCGGGGCAGCAAAACCTGGACGTCAGGAAGGCCCGATCCGTCTGGAGCCACGCCTGGTATTCCCTCAGCGCATCCGCTAAGGGAAGTCGGGCCGGCGGAAAGGGTCCGGCATAGTCGATCGCCTCGTTCAGCAACTCGCGCAACGAAGCCTGCATGGGGAGATAATAGCCGACCCACCGGCCTTTCGAATTGCTTAGCTCATTAAGATGCCCATAAGCCAAAGGCCCATGTAGGCGACGCTTCCGACGATGCAGGAGCGCTTCACGAACTGTCGGTTGTGCTTCGTGTAAGCAGCAAGGGCAATCCAGGCGACGAAGAGAGTTGCTCCCTTGACCAAGATGAACGACCACTCGCCGCGATCCAGGAAGAACCGCATCAGCGGGTTTCGTTCTTGGATCAAACCGAGGTGATAAAGCCAAGCTGTCGAGATCAGGTCAGCGATGCCTATTCCGATCAATAAAAGGATCGCCCGACTCGGAAACACGACACGCATGCCGAGTGGCATAGCAAGCGCCGTGCCTTCAGGGAACTTTCTCCGAAATGAATTTAACAAAACGATCAATAACCCCGTGAGCCTGCCCTTCCGAGCAGGTGAAGTTGTTAACTATAACACTCACTGTGAGGTTTTTAGGTTCACTTGTTACCAGGTATCCCGACAAAGCTGTCACATATGACAGGGAGCCGGTTTTTCCTTTGAAATCGACTCCTTGCAGCCGATGACGCAGGGTTCCGAGGCCTGGCGCCGCCAATGCATTCATCCAGACAGCCATCGTCGGCTGCTTCTTGGCCCACAGCAGCAGCTTGGTGACGGCCTGCGTCGTGACATGGTTGTAACGCGAAAGGCCGCTGCCGTCATGCGGCGTGACTTCGTCGGGATCCAGATCTACAACCCTTTGAAGAAACTCCGTCAGCCGTTTGGTGGCGACGCCGTACGGGTCGTCCTGCGGCAGAGGTCCCTCGTGCGAAGCTCCCATCAACAGGAAGTTCTCTGCCATGTTGTTATCGCTTTCTCGCAAGCACTCCGTCAGGACCTCCGAAAAGGGCTTGCCGACCAGGATCGCCGTAGGGCGGTCTGTGGGAACATTGTCCGTCGAACCGGCCAGCTCTCCAAAGACCGAAGCAGCCGCTTCGGTTCCGTTGGGCACGGCCAGCGTATCCAGACGCTCGTCCTTGTCCGGAAACGACCCCGTCACGGTCAAGGTCCGCCGTACCGGATCGTAAGCGTAGGAGGGTCTGGGAGCCTTGTCGTTCCTGTGCCGAGTTTTCACTCCAAACGCGGAAGGCTCCAGCCGGAGCTTCCCGCCGCGGTTCCAAAGCTCGAAGCCATTCTGATCGCCGGAGAAGGCCGAGACAGGCGCCGCGTAGCGGTTTGGCAAGTCTCCGGTTTCCCACTCGTCCGGGATCTCCGGATCGTAGGCTTGGTGAACGAAGACAGGCATCTTCGAGCTGCCCAAGCTGGCGGAAAGGTCCTTCAGCTGCCCGTAAGAGACCGATGGATCGCCCGGCGAGTCGACGACGACTCGATCGCCCAGATTCCAAAACGAGGTGACCGGCCGATAGTCGGGCCCCAGTTCATAGAGGGCGAAGGCCCCAGTAAAGAGCTTCTCGTTGCTGGCCGGCAGTATGAGCCTATCGCCGTTCCTATCGAAAACGATGTTTCCGGCGTCGTCCCGGACGGTCACGCACACCGTGGCCCCCTTGAATTCCGGCACGTCGATCAGCGAGTTCCATGAGGCAGCCTGCAGAGCGAGAAGACCAAACACGAACCTATTTTAGGGAAAACCTCACTGCGTTTGTGAAGTCGCCGTCAGAAGCTCTCGGAATTCGCCAAGCCACGGTTCATATCGCTTCCAGCGCCCGACCGAGCTCGAATAGATGGGCTGGCGCACCTGCCACCGGCTAGGCGTGAGCACTTCCCTCGGGTTCCTTTCGTGCTCCAGGCAGGCGTCGTCCCATTCCAAACCGCAGAACTCGATCATGCGACGGGTCACGGCTTCCCGGTCAGCCACAAGCTCCTCGTAGCTGATTTCCAGCAGGGTCTCCGCCGGCAAGACCTTGCGCCAATGCCGCATGACCCGAAGGTACTGCATGTAGCCCGCCACAATGCTCTTGCGATCGTAGAAGAAGCCGGCGCCCTTGTCAAACGGGGTGAAGTAGATGGAAAGGCAGGTATCCAACGGGTCCCTCCGGCAGTGAATGATCTTGGCTCTGGGAAAGAGCGTATGAGCCAGCCCCAACATCGCGTAGTTCTGAGGCATCTTATCGGTGACCCGCGGGGCGCCTGGAGCCAACTCACTCAGGAGCTGAAGGTACGCGTCGATTGCTTGGGATAGCTCTTCGGGCCTTGCCGTTGCGCGCATCAGTCGTTCTTGAAGGCCGGCTTGCTCTTGGCTCGTCCAAAACTTCAGCTCGCCTCCAGCGCCCACGTCCCGGTGGCTCGAAAGGATCTGCTCCGTGAGCGTCGTGCCGGAACGGATCATTCCGACGATGAGCAGGGGACGCTCACTCTGGGAACCGCCTTGGGCATCGAAGGAACCCTCGCCGAAGAACTCCACAAGCCGATCAAGCCATTGGTCATTAAAGGAAACGTCAAATGGCACGCCTCCGAGCTGAGTTGCATGAGAAAACCGGTTGGCAAGATCGAAGTGGCGGAGGGCGGCTTCGTAACGGTCCAGCTGGTCGTAAGCGTGGGCCAGCGTGTAGTGAAGCTTTCGGAGCTCCTTGTGGTTCCGATCTTGATCGTGAGCCATCGCTTCCAGCCTCGCAAGAACCGGCTCGTCTTCTTGCGTGAATCGTCTGCAGCGGCTGAGGCCGAAGTAAGGATCTGCCATGTCGGGATCGAGCGAGATCGCCTCATCGAAGGCATGGGCTGCTTCGTCGAATCGTCCAAGGATCTGCAGGGCATATCCGAGCGCGACGTGGGCGGCGGCGTCTTCAGGACGCGCCGCGATGACTCGTCGCAGAAAGAGCTCCGACCTTTCGTATTGCCCAGCGGCTGCCAGAGATCCCGCGAGCATCATCAAATTGTCTGCGGTGGGCGCCAGCCGAACGGCTGCTTCGAGAGGTTCCACCGATCCGGTCGGATTACCGCCGTTCAGCCTTACGCGCCCCAGCGCCGCGTGCGAGGCGGCTGCCATGGGCTCTAACTCGGAGGCCGCTTCAAATTCGGCCGCAGCCTCTCCGAGCATTGAAAGCTCCTCGTAGGCGCTGCCCAGGTTTTGTCGTGAGGCTGCGCTTTGAGGGGAAAGCGCCGCGGCTCGCTGCAAGTAAGGCAGAGCCCCTTGAACGCGGCCCCGATCGAAGAGGCAAAGTCCCATCGTACTGTGGCCGTCCGCGAGCTCCGGCTTGAGCTGAATCATCCGCTCGCAGAGCGCGATGGCCTCCGTCTGACGCCCTTGATCCCTGAACAGGGCGGCAAGCCACGCGATCGGCTGGAAGGCGTTGGGATTGCTGGAAAGCAACTTCTGAAGGATCGAGATCGCTTCGTCCGGGCGGCCTTGACGCACGGCGACCATTGCCAGGAAGAATTCGGCAGGGGAGAAGCGAGGGTCCAGCCGCAGAATTTCTTGGGAGAGCTCTTGGGCTTCTTCAAGCCTCCCCGCGATGAGAGCCGACTGGGCGGATGCTGCCAGACGTTTGATCTCGTCGGTCGCCATAGGAGCGCGGGGTTGAAGAGGTCTCAAAAGCAGAAGGACCCGGCCGGGGCCGAGTCCTTCTTCAGTTCGCTAGTCCCGCGCGGATGGCGGAGTTCCTTTCCCGCCGGCCCCTCCGAGCGGGCCGGCGCCAGACAGATCCCGGTCGCCTGATTGGGCCGGCGGGGTCTGCCCTGAGGCCGCTGCCGCGCGGTCCTTCTCCTGCTTCTGGATCTCCAGCTGCTTCAGGCTCACGGGCGGCGACGGGTGCACGACACCCGTTCGAAGTTGATCGCCCCCGAAGAACCCTTTGGCGCCCCACACGGCGGCGCCAAGAGCCACGACAACGACCACGATCAAAAGGATCTTCTTCGCTTGTTCGTTCATCGACTATCGTTGAGCGCGCGCGAGATTCTTCTTGTTGGTGTCCCAAGCGGTCTGAGGATCGCTGATCCACATCGGGTCGAGCGTCGACTCGCGGTTAACGGCCTTTACGTGACCGTCGCCGAAGCCGAAGTTGGTGACGTTGTTCCACTGCTGCATGGACATGCCGTCATGAGCCAAGCACCAGACCGCGCCGTAGTCGTCAAACGTCGGGTACGCGCTGATGAAGCAGCTCGTTCCGCAACCCGTGGAGTCGGTTCCACCAAGTCCGATCTTCTGGACTTCGGGCTGGCTGTACATGTACCAACGCTGATCGGCGCGGTGCTGCCAAAAGCCGTTCCAGTACGACCAGGTGCAGTAGAGCGGAACCATCACGATGGTGTCCGCCGGCTCGGTGATCGAGCTGCTGGTGAGCGAGGAGGTGCTGGGAGCCGTGGAGCCCCATCCTGCGACGCCGTAGGAGACCAAGGGCGTGTTCGGGTTATTGTACGTCGGGCCGTAGCTGATGTTGCCGCCAGGAGTGTCGACGAGGCCGCCGCCGGGACAGTCGGAGCGAGGCAGCGTGTCCTGCGGGCTCGAGAAGATCTGTCGGTTCTTGACATAGGGCTCGAGAGCCACATGGAAAGCATTCACCTGCTCGCAGGGGTAGCCGCCGTGCTTGGCGCAGCCCCAGTCAGGTGGCGAGTTTCGGAGCATAACGTACGTATCGTCGTAGTCGTTCTCGTACATCATCGTCGCCAGGTTGATCTGCTTCTGGTTGGAGAGGTCAGATGTCTTCTTGGCGGCTGCTTTCGCCTGCGCGAAGACCGGGAACAGGATCGCTGCAAGAATAGCGATGATAGCAATGACGACCAACAGCTCAATGAGCGTAAAGGCTTGTCGCCGAGAAAAGGCAGTATTCATTTTAGATTCCGTCCGAATGAGGGCTGTTTACGATTTGTGAACGCCGGCGAATGACGGATGGCTACTGCAAGCCGTGCAGCTTAGCAAGTACCAGACTTCACGCATGTCGCAAGCGACCAGTTATAACAAATCCTGCGTCTAAGCCGAAGATAGATGTGCGGCCGAGCGCAGCAAGCCGGATGGTGTAGACGCAAGCGACGGGCACGGCCCAATGGGGCCTTCCAACGGACGCGTACGGCTGTGGTAAGGGCGGGAGCCATCCTTGCTCCTCAATGGCATTATAACACGGCCCTTAACACGGGGACGAAGATTCTCAATTTTATCGCCTTCGTCCGTTTCGCTCGCAGATTCAACCCCGGAGTAGGGCGGTTCCTAAGGAAGCCACTCATACCGGTCCATCGCAACGCGGCCCTCTACAACCTCCACAGCTTCTCTCGCCAGCCTTTCGATCTGCTCCCGCTCCACTTCGGCGCCGCGCTTCCACACGGGAAGGCGCCCGTCTTTCGCCACGACTCGCCACCAAGGGACGTCCGCCGGACATCCGGCAAGCCACCTGCCTACCAGAAACCCAGAGCAAGGGGTGGAGAGCGCCTGTCCCAGGGCTCCATAGGAGGCAACCCGCCCTTTGGGAATAGAACCGATCAGCCGCCACAACTCGTCCGTAATAGGCATCGCGCGTATGAATTCTGTCCCGAGCAACAGCAATCGCACCGGTACACTCGAAACACGTTGACCAAAACGACAACTCCCGTCTCCGCGGAGAACCGCGTTCAGGTCTTGGGCGTCGGCATCGATCCCATCACCATGGACGAGTGCATTGCCCGGATAGCGGAGTTTGATCGAACCGAACAGCCCCATCTCATTGTCACGGCCGACTCCAGCGGAATCGTGCAGGCTCAGACCGATCCCCAGCTGATGGAACTCTATCGTTCGGCGGACTTGGTGACCCCGGACTCCGTGGGCGTCTTGTGGGCAGCCAAGAGGAACGGACAGCCGCTGCCGGAAAGAGTCAGCGGGGTCGATATTCTGGAGCGAGTCTGCAAACGCAGCTCTGAGGTTGGCTGGCGGATCTTTCTGTTGGGGGCGGCGCCGGGAATCGCGGAGCAGGCGGCCGAGCGGCTGCGGCTCAAGTATCCGGGCTGCAACATCGTCGGCACCCGCCACGGCTACTTCCCGGCCGAGAGCGATTTGGTGGTGGCTGCGGAGATCGCGGAAGCTAAGCCGGACGTACTTTTTGTCGGAATGGGCATCCCCCGTCAGGAGAAATTCATTCGAGCCACCCAACATGTGATCGGCGCCAAGACTTCCATGGGCGTGGGAGGCTCGTTCGACGTCTTCAGCGGCAAGGTCAAGCGCGCGCCGATGGCCTTTCGCAAGATGAAGCTGGAATGGCTGTGGAGGCTGATGCAGGATCCCAGAAAGATCGGCAAGGTGATGCTGCTGCCCAAGTTTGTGACTTACGTTCTCCGAAACGGCCAGAAGTGAAGATCTACACCAGAACGGGCGACGAAGGCGAAACGGGCCTGTATGGGTCGGGAAAGGTTCCCAAAGACAGCTTGAGAATCGCGGCCATCGGCGACGTGGACGAGCTGAACGCTGCCCTGGGAGTGGCCGCCATTCATCTGGGGCAATCTCTGCAAGAGCCCTTACGCGAAGTTCAAAGACGGCTCTTCGACGTCGGGGCCGAATTGGCAACCGTTGATCGTCCGCCCCCCTCCTCCGTTTCCCAGGCCGATATCGACTGGCTCGAGATCTCGATCGACGAGATGACGGCTGTCCTTCCGCCTCTGCGAGCGTTTATTCTCCCCGGAGGCTCGGCGGCTGCCGCAGGTCTGCACTTTGCGCGGGCCGTCTGCCGCCGCGCCGAACGCTCGATCCTGTCACTCCATCGCCGTGAGCAGGTCAGACGAGAAGTCCGGGTTTACTTAAACCGCCTGAGTGACTGGCTGTTTACGGTTGCGCGAACCGCGAACGCCGTTCAATCCGTCCCAGAAATCGAGTGGCAGGCCAAGGAACAGCCCGCCGGGAGGACATGAAGAGTTGATAGTATTGCTTTTGGCCACCGGATTTGTTCAGGCCTCTCAGCAGCCCACAGCTTCTCCGGCTCCGACTCCCACCGCTGCCAGCATGATCAGCCAAATGTTCAAGCGGTATTCGGAAGCGAAGACCTTTACGGGACGCGTCAAATACACGCAGGTGGCGATGAACAACGCCTACACGGTCGTGACGGATCTTGCCTACAAGCGGCCGTCGCTCATCTACCTGAACCAGAAGCTCGTCGGTAAGGACTACGACACGGACAAGCCCAAGGACGCCGTGCTGGTAAGCAACGGAAAGATTTTCGAGTACACGGTGCCGCCATCGGCCTCGGAAGGCCGCATCAAATACCTCCAGGAGATGGTGCATCCCACGAACAGTATCACCCTATCCACGGCCGAAATGTATTCAGCCATAAAAGCCACCCTGCGAGACGACGGACTTCCTCTTGGTTCGTTTATCGCTCGTCCCTATGACCTGAAGGACGCCGTAAGCCACCTCAAGTCGTTCGCGCTCAAGGGCAAGACCACAATCAACTCGGTTCCCGTCGTGGAGATTGCGGGCCAATGGCGTGAGCAGAAAGGCGGGACGGAAGAAGGGACGTTTGAGCTCTACCTGAACGACACCACCTACGACCTCGTCAAGCTCGTAACCCACATGAGGTACGGAGTTCGGCCGGCGGAGCTCGTTCGGAGCCATATGCCTGCGGATGCCTTCAAAGAGGGGGTGGAGGTCGTTTCCACTTGGGATTGCGACTCAAAAGTGAACGAGGACCTGGACGAATCGATCTTCAAGCTCCCCAGCAAGTGACCGGTGCACGCGGCCTTGCGGAAAACTCGTCCAAATCTCGGCAAAAGTGCCCATCCGAGTGGATCAATTCTTGACGGAATGCGTTAGATGAATCGGAGAATCCTAATCTATACTTTCCGGTATAGTTAGATTCAATGGTCGGAGAACGAATGACCTTTGCGAACCTGAGGCAGGGTATGCGAGCCCGCATCGTGGCTACCACCGGGCAGACCGCCAACAGCACCCGGCTGCAAGAGATGGGTTTGACCGTGGGAACCATCTTCAAGGTCGTGAAGGTTGCTCCGTTTGGAGACCCTGTGGAGATCGATCTCAGGGGATATCGGCTCTGCCTTCGGAAGCAAGAGACGGGAGACTTTGAGGTCGAGCCAGTCGACTGAACCGGCCGTTGGCGACGCGTCCTGCCACGGACGTCCCAAGAGCGTTGGAGCGCACACAGGCCCGACGGTTGCCATCGTGGGTAACCCAAACGCCGGCAAAACCACCCTATTCAACTCGCTGACCGGTTCCCATCAGAAGGTTGGCAACTACCCGGGCGTCACCGTTGAGAAGATCTCGGGCTTTCTCCGTTTCGGAGACCAGTTCGTCGAGTGCATCGATGTGCCTGGACTCTATTCCCTGTCGCCGGTCTCGGAGGACGAAAGAGTCGCGGCCGACGTTATCGAGGGTCGCGGTGCGAACATGCGAAAGCCCGACCTGTGCGTGCTGGTCGTGGATTCGACGAACCTCGAGCGAAACCTCTATGTCTTTACGCAGTTGGCCGAGGCCCGCATTCCGCTCATCGTTGCCCTTACGATGGTGGACAGACTGGAGAAGAAGGGCCAAGAGATCGACTTGCCGAAGCTCTCGAATCTGCTAGGAGTCGAGGTCGTTCCCGTCGTCGGTCACAAAGACACCGGGATCTCGGACCTGAAAGAGGCAATCGAGCGGGGTCTTGCCGAGCCGAATCTGCCGAATGTGCAGTTGGGACTGCCCGATGCCGTGGAGACCCGCGTCGCCTCTCTGAGGGAACGGATGGCCCGGTTAGGTGTGGACGCAACGTCTCGTGAGGTCCGGAACGAGTTGCTTCAGCCCTCCGAAGAGTTCGCGGCTTACCTTCGCGACTTCCCTGAAATCGGCGAGGCGTTCGAGACGGCACGCCACGACTTGCGTGAAGAAGGGATTTCCACCCTTTCGATCGACGTGGACGTTCGCTACCAGTGGGCAGGCATGGTCCAGCTGGCGGCAATCCGCCAGATTCGCGAGGCCACCAAGAAGCTGACCCCGACAGACAGGCTGGACAAAGTCTTGACCCACAGGGTTTGGGGCTTGGCGGTGTTTGTCAGCGTGATGTATCTGGTCTTCCAGTCCATCTACACCTTCGCGCAGCCCTTCATGGATCTGATTGACGGCTGCTTCAAGAGCGTGCAGGACTTCGTGTCGCCCCATCTGGCCGGCGTGCCGGTCCTTCAATCGCTCATCGTCGACGGGATCATCAAAGGTACGGGAGCCATGCTGGTCTTCCTGCCACAGATCTTGATCCTTTTCTTCTTTGTGGCACTGCTGGAAGGCACCGGGTACCTCGCGAGAGCAGCCTTCCTTATGGATCGGCTGCTGGGCTGGTGCGGCTTGAACGGCAGAGCGTTTATTCCTCTGCTCTCCTCTTTCGCGTGCGCCATACCCGGAATCATGGCCGCGAGGGTCATGCCGGACCCCAAGGGGCGGCTCGCTACCATCTTGGTGGCCCCGCTCATGTCCTGCTCGGCCCGTCTGCCGGTATATGTTCTGTTGATCGGGGCGTTTATTCAGCCCCGCTTCGGCGCGGGATGGGCCGGCTTCACCCTCTTCGCGATGCACTTGCTCGGACTGGTCGTCGCCATCCCGGTCGTCTGGTTTTTGAATCGAAAGATGCTTCGCGGCAAACGGCTGCCGTTCTTGCTCGAGCTTCCGCCATACCAGTGGCCCAAGTGGCGAGACGTGTGGCTGGCCATGTATTTTCGCGGCAAGGTGTTCGTTCAGACCGCCGGCACGATCATCGTCTTCATGTCCATTCTGATCTGGGCTCTCGCCTACTTCCCGCAGATTCCCAAGGCTGAGCAGAGCAGGATGAGTCAGACTTATCTGGCCGCGCACCCAGGAAGCAGGCAGTCCGACGCCGACGAGTTCGTCCAACAGCAGCAGCTGGCTGATTCCGTTCTCGGCCGGTTCGGCAGGACCATCGAGCCCGTCTTCCTTCCGGCCGGATTCGACTGGCGCATTACCACCTCGATTCTTTCCGCGTTCCCCGCCCGCGAAACAGTCGTCCCATCGCTCGGAATCATCTTCTCACTCGGCAAGGACGTGGACGAGAAGGACGTCAAGCTTCCCCAGAAAATGGCTCAGGCCACTTGGCCGGACGGACGCCCACTTTTCACTCCATGGACCGCCGTCGGCATGATGGTCTTCTTCGCGCTTTGCGCCCAATGTATGGCCACACTGGCGACCGTGAAGCGTGAGACCAATTCCTGGAAGTGGCCGCTGTTCATGTTCACTTACATGACCCTTCTCGCGTATATCGGCGCGGTCGCCGTCCACGTTCTTGGAAAGGCTTTCGGCCAAGCCTAGCGATCCGTTCACTCGGCGTTGGCGACACTTCAAATGATTGCCGCGTCACCCTCGAGTGGCCTCTAAGGCTGTCTGGAGCCGCCGTTCGTGTGAGCCGGCCAACGTGACCACGGGTGGTCCAACCTCCTCAAGGCGATCGACGAACCGCTGGTGCATCCAAACGCGGATGTGCTCTCCATCTCGAGTTCCGTCTTGAACGAATGGGAAGTCTGGAATGGCGAGAAGGTACAGATCGACTTTGTCCCGATTTCCGATCGCCTCAACCTCGGGAGATCGAAAGCCCATGTACCGCTCATGCCAGACGCCGGTTACGGTTGCGTTCGTATCGCAGATCAGAACCTTGTTCGCGAGCCTTGCCGCTTCGTTTTCTCTGCGCTGCTGCTCGGTCGCGATGGCGAGGAAATCTTCCGTTTGCCAGGCGTTCCGCTTGTGCAGCGAATACTCGCGGCCATACTCCTCGACGCAAGCAGTGTGCAGCTTGGCTGCCAGTTCCGCCGCCAGCGTCGTCTTTCCAGTCGACTCGACTCCGATCAGCACCACACGCCTGGCGAAGTGGGCTCGCACGCAAGCCTCGAGGTACCGCCAGTTGCCACAAGGATCTCTCCGAACGTCCGTCGCGCTGATCGGCACAGTCGATCGGTTCCGATCGACGCAGATGTGCCGGCATCCCATCGCATGCGCGTAACCGTCGCCATAGAGCTCCGACGTGAAGACCACGTCCGGCCTTCTGCCAAGGAGTTCGATCGTTCTCCGGGCCCACGGTTCGGGCTCATCCGGCAGGTCGTCAGGTGTCACTTCGATCTTCACGCCGGGATGGATCTCCTTCAACCACTCGGCTCGCTGCTCGCCGGAGATCGTTTGGCTGGGATGCGCGCACACGATGACCGTTAACTGATCGACTTGGCCGGCAGCGTTATCGATGAGGAACTTGTGCCCACGGTGCGGCGGATAGAACTTGCCGATGACGACGCCGTTCATTGCGGCTGGGCCGAGAACAGGAGGGGCTCCCGCTCTCTTCGGTAGATTCTGATCCAGCTCACGAGGCCCGAAACGGCGAGGCAAAAGAAAAGCCCGTACAGGATTGCCGTGGAGATCAGGTGGCGCGAGATATACAGCGGCACGTAGATGGCGTCGACGATGATCCAAAGCACCCAGTTTTCGATCTTCTTCCAGTTCAGCAGGAATTGCGCGATGATGCTTGCGACAGTCAGAGCCGAGTCGATAAACGGCGAGGCGCCTTTGTAATAGGTCACGATTGGAACGTAGACCGCCGTGCCTGCGACCTGAAGAAGCACGATGAGCCCCCAGGAGATCGGCTTGATCTTTGTGATGAAGAGCGCGGTCTTCCCTGTTCCGCCTTTCGCCCAATTGATCCAGCCCTGGATTCCAAGGGCGAGGAAGAAGAACTGGAGCGTCATATCGGCGTAGAGGCGCGACGTGAAGAAGACCCAGCCGTAAAGGAGCAGGTTCACGATGCCGATGGGCCAGTTGATGATGTGCTCGACGGCCACCAGGTACACGTTGACGAAGCCAGTCACGAAGCCAGCGAACTCCCACCAGGTCCCGTCGAATTCGAACTTGAGGAACAGTCCAGCGACAAAGGAGAAGACTGTGATGCCGGCGAGCCAGCCGAGGTGCAGCTTCTTCTGCGCGGGTGCTTGGGGCTCGGGCCGAGGATAGTCTGAAATCGGCCTTGGTTCCAAGTGTCCGGCCATTAGAATGTGGACTTTGGCCTATTCGAACCGGAGGTCCCCCTCTCCCGGTTCGCGAGCTCACTGTAGTGTCCCGGAAATCCTGTACAGATTTTGTGGTCTTGGCAGGGGGTAGTTGCTGGTTCTTCAGGCATTTTCTCTGCACCATTGTCGAAAGAACTCAGAGGGTGTTTTGTATCCCAGTGAGGAGTGGATTCTTTTGTC
>DASZPA010000279.1:0-2161 GCA_035550555.1 Fimbriimonas sp. | reverse complement strand
CCGTCTCCCTTCGGGAGAGGGCCGGGGTGAGGGCGGGCGGCACTGCGGGTAGGCTTACTCCGCGCTATCCTCCTTGCGGCGCGTTGGTCGTCCAGGGGGACGCTCGCGGCAAAACGTGTCTCAACTAGCTGAGCCAAGCGTCACGCGACCCGCCCTCACCCTAACCCTCTCCCACGGGGCATCGGTATCTACACATCTCGGTGTTGCTGCTAAAGTTGCCTGGATGGGATCCCACTTCCGCCGATGGATCGGCGACTGCAGCGTCGGTATTTGATGTTGGTTGAGGCGCATTGTAAAGTGGCCAGCGAACTTGCGGCCGGAATCGGGCATGCTGCCAACGCCGAGGATGCCTGGGCCGCCATACAAGCTTCTTGGCGGTTCCTGAACAACAAGCGGGTTGGGCTCGATCATCTGATTGAGCCGCTTCGCGAATGTGGACGGCGGGCAGTCGCGAATGAGCAGAAGAAGGCTGGGGCGCCAGCATGCGCCCTTCTGATTCATGACTGGTCGAAGCTCGATTACCGCAGCCACACGTCGAAAAAGGACATCGTGCAGCTGACGCACGAGACCGATGTCGGTTATGAACTGACCACCGCTCTGTTGGTCGGCGCTAGCGACGGAAGCCCGTTGGCTCCGATGGAAATGCACGTCAGGACGAAACAGGGGCTGCTGAGCACGCGAAATCCAGTTCCGCCCGCGGGTGAACACCGCTTGGAGCAAGTCTTTGACACCATGGAGGCAGCGCGTGATTGGGGGCTGTCGGTGCCACTGGTGCATATTATTGACCGCGAAGCGGATTCGGTGGGGCATTTTCGCCAGTGGGATGCGGCTGGCCATAAGTTTCTCGTGAGGGGTGACGACCGGAGAGTCTGCTGGAATGAACGGCACCTGTTGTTGTCTGAGGTTGCCAAGCAGCTTGCTGACGAGGGGAAATTCCACCGTTCGCGTCCGGTTGAGATCCAGGGTCGAAAGGCAACGCAGTTTGTGGCCGAAACCGAGGTGGTTCTTGACCAGCCCGCGAAACAGATGCGTGACGGCCGTAAGCAATCGATTCCGGGCCCGCCCATCCCCTTGCGTTTTGTGGTGGTCCGCGTTTTCAGCGACGAGGGGGAACTGCTAGCCGAGTGGTACTTGCTCACCAACGTGCCGACGGAATGGGCGGATGCCGATCAGATTGCCCTCTGGTACTACTGGCGGTGGCGGATCGAAAGTTTTTTCAAATTGCTCAAGAGCGGGGGACAACAGCTGGAGCACTGGCAGCAAGAAACGGGGATGGCGATCGCTCGCCGCCTGTTGATCGCATCGATGGCCTGCGTCGTTGCCTGGCGCCTGGAACGCCAAACGACTCCTGAAGGCGAAGAACTCAAACGAGTCTTAGTAAAGTTGAGCGGCCGCCAGATGAAGAGAACTCGACCCGTCACCGCCTCGGCCTTGCTGGCGGGCCTCTATGTGCTCCTCAGTTTCCAGGCCCTGCTTGACCATTACGATGTTCAAGACATCCAACGGCTACTGAGCCGGGTCATGCCGTCGCTCGACACCTCGTAACGAAGTGTAGATACCGATGCCCGGCGGGAGAGGGGACTGGGAGCCACCGCAGTATGTGGCGACGACTTTGATTTCGCGAATCTCGTCCACGGGGCACGTGAGCAAATCGCGATCGATGATGATGAAATCGGCCAGCTTGCCGGGCTCGAGTGAGCCGGTCTGATCGTCGAGGAACATGATGCGGGCGTTATTGATCGTGTAGAACCGAATCGCCTGCTCGCGCGAAAGAGCTTCTTCGGGATGCAGCGGCTCGTCGTGCCAGCGGGCGCGGCGTGTGAGGGTCACCCAGATAGCCAGCCAGGGGTCGTAAGGATTGATCGATCGCAGCGAGCCGATCTTCTGCATGTGGTCGCTGCCACCTCCCGCCGTGACGCCGGCCTCAAAGAGCGTCCTCAGCGGCTGGAAATAACGAAGGCGATCGTAGCCGAATTGGGCCAGCAGAGTGCGCGTGTCGAGATAGAGCCAGGCCGGTTGGATGTCGACCATCACGCCCAGCCGCGCTGCCTGGTCGATCGCCTCCTTGGTCATGAAATTGGAGTGCGTGATGCAGGGCCGCGTGGCCGCAATCGGGAGACTACGGTTGACCTCCTCATAAGCGTCGAGCAGGGCCTGCACC
>DASZPA010000278.1:0-7997 GCA_035550555.1 Fimbriimonas sp. | reverse complement strand
GTCGCCGCGCTCGAAGACACCATCAAGGACTACCTCCGATTGCACAACCGAGACGCAAAACCCTTCAAGTGGACCGCGTCCGCCGAATCCATCCTCGACAAAGTCAAAGCATGCCGAGAGATTAATGACTCAGAACACTAGTTGTTGGATTGAGAGACGTTTCCCAAACTTGCCGACTTGCCGACTTGCCAACTTGACTACTTGACTACTTGACTACTTGACTACTTGCCTCCTTGCCAACTTCTCCATCGCCTGCTCCACGAACTCCTGGTGGTTCCGCTTGAGGGTCTCGGTGGTGATGTCGGGGCGGCCGAGGTCCGGGTAAGCGGGGCCGATCGCTTCGAGCATATTGATGAGGCGCAGCGAGACGCAGAGGTCCCAGTAGGGCAGGTCGGTCAGATCAAGGTTCATGAGCGATTGGTAGACCTCGGTGAACTCCTCCATCGCGTCGCGGCCCAATATCCACCAGAGGTCCAAGCGACAAATTGAGAGGTCGGTCAGAGGCTCCCCGATCATGACCTCTTCCCAGTCGATCACCGCGACCAAGTTTTGATCGCGCCAGATCAGATTCCCCGGCCAGAAATCGCCGTGTGAGAACACCCAAGGGTTGGGACTCGACGGTCCGCCGGCGTTCTCGATCAGATCTCTTATTTCTCCCTCTCGCAGCTCGGCGTTCAGCTTCTCGGGCCGCAGCGGGTAGCCGCGGCCCTGCTTGCGAAGTGGACCGAAGTCGTAGAGTCGATGGTCCACTCGATGGACCTCGGCCAACTGAGTGGCGTAAGTCGTCAGAAAGCGGCTCTTGTCTGCGGGGGCAAGTTTGGGCTTCCCCTCCACGTACCCCACCACGTAGAACGGGTCCAGCGTTTCTTCCGTCTTGGACTCCAAATGAACAGCGCTTTGGACCGGCAGCTTGGCGGCGTTCAGTGCCTTTAGAACTCGGAACTCGTCTCCCGCGAGGTCCGGATTGCTGGCGATCGTTCGCCGGCACGGAAGTCGCGCGATAAACTTACGGGTCTCGCCGCTCGGCAATTCTGCCTCGAAGCCTGTCATGACTCCCGAGATCCCGCCCCTCAACGGCCATGAGCGGAGGAGTTGGGAACCTGGAGAGAACGTTGCAAGGGCTTCCTCGATCCGCCGGGAGAGGTCCCCGTTCATTTCGCGAACTTGCGGCTCACGCCGTACACGATGGGACCCGTGGCGAACATGAGAAGGGCCAGCACGGCGGGGCTAACAGGCAGGTCCGAAAGCTTGAGGCTCGGACTGAGTTGAAGAATGATCGCGCCCAGGGCGATGATCGTCGGCGCCAGCACGAGTGGGACCAAGAGCCCGAAGCCGCCAGGGATGCGGAAATGCGCACCGTCGAGGGCGCCCCGCTTGCGCAGGACGAGCAGTGTGGCGAACTCCAGCATCAGGGCTCCAAGATACAAGGCAAGGTCGACTCCTACGAGATTTTCAAAGCTGTCTCGGGCGAGCAGGGCTGAGAAGATACCCGCCAGCAGAATTCCGACCCAGGGCGTTTTGAACTTGGGATGCTCACGAAAAATGAATGCCGGCAGGAAGCGGTCGGCTGCGAGAACATAGGGGATACGAGACGATGCAAGAAGATTCGCTGCAAACAGCCCGACGTTGCTGATGGCACCTCCGACGATCACGACTCCCACCAGACCGGGCCATGCCGCCGAAGCGATCTCTGGCCAATAGCCCGCGTCCGAGTCCCAGTTGGGCCAGTCCGTCTTGAGAACGATCCCGGCGGCAACGGGAAGCACGACCATGGCTGTAACCATTCCAACGGCCAGCAGGATCGCCTTCGGGAACTTGCGCGAAGCCTGATCGACCTCGCCGGACGTGGTTGTAAGCGAGTCCCACCCAAAGTAGTTCCAGAGCGCGTAGACGGTCGCCATTCCAAGTCCTTGCCAAGTCCACTTCGGATTCAGAAGGGGAATGTGAGGAATCGGCTGCGTCGAGATCCTAAATAGACCGAGAAAGAAGATCATCAGGAATGGTGCGAAGAGGAGCACGAGCAGGCCGTCGGAGAAAAGCCCAACTACCCGCACCCCTAGAAGATTCAGAACCGTAAAGGCAACAATCAGACCCAAAACCCATAAATATCGGTGAGGAACTTCCTGACCGCCGTGCACGAAGAGGCGGCTGCCATATTCGACCGCCAGCAGCGGATAAAGGGCGAGGTCGACCCATGAGGAGAGCCAGCTGTACCAAGCGCAGAGGAATCCCGCGAACGGGCCGAGCCCCTTCTTGACCCAGACGTAATACCCACCCTCCTCGGGGAAAGCCGAGCTCAGTTCGGCCGTGAGGAGGGCGACAGGCAACGCCCAAAAGATCGGGATCAGAAGGAGGACGAGCAGCCCGAAAAGCGGTCCGCTCTTTCCCACCACCTGCTCCGTCGTATAGGGGCCACCATTGACGACGAAGAAGATCGTCGCCGCCAATGTCCAAACGCCGACGCGTTTGCGCTCAAGCTGATGCCCTGGAACCACCCTAGTACAACAAGTACTTGGCCCTCTTCTCAGCGAACGCCTGCACAGCATCGATCCAACTGTCCTGGATCGTGTACGGATCCTGGCCGTCGGCAATCCGTTGAAGCACGTCGTCGCTGCCGATGAGGCGCTTGCCCTTCGACCAGTCGATCTTGCCCGGCCACAGCTCTTGCAGAGCGCAGGCTAGCTCGAGACCGATTCGGGTCGAGTCGACGAGCTCGCGAGAGATGATCTCAAATCGGACGCCCTGAATTTTTTGACCCTCAAAGCGCGATTCCGTGGGAGTGAACGTCGTGGGATAGACGCGAATGCCCGGGATGTGCCGCCGGTTGAGGTAGTTGGCGAGCTTCTGTCCGTCCACGAAATCCGCGCCTACTTGCTCGAACGGTGCGTCGGTACCCCGGCCAACGGAGAAGTTGCTCGGGAACTCCAAGAAGCACAGTCCCGGATACAGAATGCACGCCTTGAGGCTGCGCAAATTCGGTGAGGGGTTGATCCAGGTGAGCCCGGTCGAATCGAACCAGTCGCCTCGCTCCCAATCCTGCATCTTGACGACCTTCAGGTCCGCGCCGATGTGGTTCTCGGCGTTATCCATCGTCGCCAGCTCGCCCATGGTCATCCCGTGTCGGACAGGCGTGTCGGGTAGATAGCCGACAAACGAGGCGTTCGCCTTGTCGAGGGTCGGACCTTCAACTCGAGCTCCGGTGATGGGGTTCGGCCGGTCGAGAACATAGAACGGGATGTGCGCCTTGGCCGCAGCCTCCATGCAGTACGCCATCGTGGTTTCGAACGTGTAGAAACGAACTCCAGCGTCTTGAATGTCGTAAACCAAGGCGTCCAAGCCTTGGAGCGACTCCGGAGTTGGGTGCAAAGTGTCGCCATAGAGGCTGTGGATTGGCAACCCCGTAGCGGCATCCGTCGTGTCTCCGATTCCCGGCTGATCCACCTTTCCGGCAAACCCATGCTCGGGTGAGAAAAGCGCTTTGACTTGCACGCCGGCGGCCAGCATCACGTCCACATTGCGGCGGCCCTCGCGATCAAGACCGGATTGGTTCGTCACCAGTCCGATCTTCTTGCCCTCGAACTCTTTGAACTTGTCGGCCTCCAGAACATCCAGACCGGTCATGGTCTGGCCCGTACGATATATGGGACGCCTCGACCCAGGCCCGGTGTAAAGATCGTTATAGCCCGTGAGGCTGACTCTTGGCGATTTCATGCCGAGAGATGCCGCGACGATGGTGGAGATTTTGGCTCGTAAGGAGATCACAGATAGCTTCCGCATGTCCGGATGCACGGCGTTCGCAAGCAGAATCACATAACTCTTTGAGTAAGGGTCGATCCAGATGGAAGTGCCAGTGAATCCCGTGTGACCGTAGGAACCGATTGGGAAGAGTTCGCCACGATTGCTGGAGTAAGGCGAATCGATGTCCCAACCGAGCCCGCGGAGGATTGGCTGGTCCAAGGGCGTTTGGGGCTCCGTGAACTTCTTGATGGTTCTGCGACTGAAAACGCGCACACCGTCCAGCTCACCGCCGTTCAGCATCATTTGAGCGAACCTGGACAGGTCGGACGCGGTTGAGAAAAGGCCTGCATGGCCGGCGACTCCGCCCATGTATCTCGCGGTCGGATCGTGGACGACTCCTCGCAGTACCGGCTTGCCCGGCGCCTCATGCTCGGTCGGCGCGATGCGCGGGATCAGGCTCGCCGGCGGATTGAACATCGTGTCTTTCATGCCGAGCGGGGCAAAGACCACGTCGTGTGCGTACTGGTCAAGGGTCTCTCCGCTCAGCTTGTGGACGATCTCGCCAAGCAGCTCAAAGTTGATGTCGCTGTAGATGTGCTCGGTTCCGGGGTGGGTCTCGGGCGGCGTCGTCTCCGCCAAGTGAATGCCCGTCTCGTATCCCCGCCACTCGGGCTTAAGAGCCACGTCCGGTTTGAGGCCGGAGAAGTGAGTCATGAGATTGCGCAGCGTAATCGGGCTGTGGCCGCCTTGAAACTCAGGCAGATACTCCGTCACCGGATCGTTCAGCCGGAATTTGCCCTGCTCGTATAACTTCATCAGGCAGGAGGTGGTGGCAATCACCTTGGTGAGCGACGCGCAGTCGAAGATCGTGTCTTCCGTCATCGGCTCGACGTCAGGCTCGACCGAGCGGTTGCCGTACGCCTTTTCGTAGGCGACGTGGCCGTCATGGCCAATCAGAAGCACGGCGCCTGGCAGCCGCCCCTCCGTGATCGCCTGTTGAATCGTCTCATCGACAGCACGGGAACCGGAGTAAGGCATCTCTTTGAAAGGCAGGTTGAAGTGCAACGTCGAGACCGCCAGAACGAGGCAAGCAAGCGCGCGCATCGAAGTTGAAGGCTACCTGGTTGATTCGTGGGAAGCAACGGCAAGGGTAAGAGGCTATCAGGCGAGCCTTCGGCCCTTTGACGGTTTCGCGGCGTCTGACCCACACCGTTGGTGTGGGCTGGTATGGGTCGCGCCCTTGGCGCCAAGAGCACTGTGATGCGCTCCTCTTGCAGAAACTTGCGCGTTTGAGCCGGCAGTCCTCGGTCTTCGGGTTTCTACTAGGTACGTAAACGAGGCCCGTGGGTAGAGCACTGCCATCTGATATAACGGCATTGAGTGGTTTGCCCAAACTGCCAGAACGAGATTCAGGAAGGGGCCAGAAAGTGTGAATTCTGCGGCGAACCCTTGCGAGCGGTCTCCTATGCCGCGTGCATCGGGACAATCCTGCTCTGGCTTCTTGTCGGACTGCCCAGCGCCCTTTGTCTTTTGTGCGGCATGAGCGGGGCTTGGCTGAATTATCGGTACCCCGACGTCGACTCGGCTCAACTTTTCCGCTTAAGCGCTGCGATTTCCGGTTGGGCCGCATTCTTTCTGTCTTGGGCTGTGTGGGGGACGATTAGAATGCTCCGCAAGTAAAGGAGCCTTGGCAACCTTCTGGTTCCGCATCTCGCCCGGGGCTGTTCAGCATCGCCCACTGACAAGAACCATTTGCAGACACTCCTCGCGTCGGCGAAAGAGTCATGAAATATTCATGCTGGAGTCCCCCTCTTTCTTTAAACTTAGAGCATATGCGTTCATTCAAACTGCTTTTGCCATTCAGCCTCTCTCTTTTGATCTGCGCAATCGCTTCTGCGGCGGCGCCCAAGTCCGGAACGCGCGCCGGTTGGGTCTATGTCCGGCTCGAGGGATCTCCGCACCAGATAGGCTACCAATACGGCTACCGGCTGGCTCCGCAGATCGACGATGCGATCCGGATGGAGCAGAAGTATCTGAAGGTCACGACGAATCAGAGTTGGTCGTTCTACCGCGAGGCTTCGCAACGGCTCTTTTGGAGAAAGCTCGACCCGGAGTATCGCGGCGAGATCTCTGGGATCGCAGAGGGCATGAGGGCCAAGGGTTATCGCTACGACGCGAACGACCTGCTCGCTCACAACGCATGGATCGAGCTGGCCTGGTACTACGAGCCGGTCTGGGAAGCAAACCGGAAGCATGTGATGCTGAAGAGCAAGGCTCCGGACTCATGCTCCGCCTTTATTGCGACGGGACACCAAACCAAAGACGGCAAGATCGTGATGGCCCACAACGCTTGGATCGACTACATCGTCGGGGAACGGTGGAACGCGATCCTCGATATTCGCCCTCAGCATGGCCACCGGATCCTGATGGATGCGATCCCAGGCTTCATCCACTCAGGCGACGACTTCGCTGTTAACTCAAAAGGCATCATGGTCACGGAGACAACCATCGCGGGCGCAGCCGGCTTCGACACCAAAGGCTTGCCGGAGTTCGAGCGGATGCGCAAGGCGATCCAGTACAGCGACAGCCTGGACGACTTCGCGCGGATCATGACGAAGGGCAACAACGGAGGCTACGCCAACACATGGCTGGTCGGCGACACGAAAACGAACGAGATCGGCGAGCTGCAACTGGCACTGAAGAACGTCGTTTTTCGGCGCTCGACCGAAGGCGCCTACGTGTCATCGAACTTCCCGCAGGACCCAAAGCTGATCAAAGAGGACTGCACCGAGGACGTCAACAAGGGTTCGACCATGTGCGCGGACCGGCATGTGCGATGGAACGCTCTGATGGCGCAGTACAAGGGAAAGATCGACGTGAACGCGGCGAAGACGTTCTTGGGCGATCATCACGACCAGGTGTTCGGCAAAGACGGGCCCAGCGCTTCCACCTTGTGTGGCCACTGGGAGATCGAAACCCGCAAGGGCTTCATCGCGCCGTTCCCGGACTATGCGCCAGGAGGATCGGTCCAAGGGAAGGTGACCACAAGCGACCTGGCCAACCACATGAGCTTCTGGGCTCGCCTGGGACATCCGTGCGGCGAGGAGTTCTTAGCCGGCCCATTCTTGGCAAAGCACCCCGAGTTCAGATGGCAGCTTCCGTTTCTGCACGACATGAAGTCGCACCCCTGGGTTTTGTTTTCTGCCAGATGAAGTCAGTTCTGTAGTGCGTTCGCGCATTAGCCTATAGCTATGGTTGGCTTCGGTTGGATGGCCCTCATCGTCGCGCTTGGTCAGTCACCTGACGGCAGCTGGATCGGGACCATCGACCGGAACGGGAAGAGTTGGCCCGTTCGCGTTTCGATCAAGGGCAGCACCGCCGACGTGGACCTGCCGGCACTCGACATGCTGGCCTTGCAGTTCCAGGTCTCGGCGGATGAAGGGCACGTTCTTCTGAGTCGCACGGGCATGACGGGAGCGCTCACGCGCTTCGATGGCCTAGTCAATCACGGAGTGTACGAAGGAGCATGGTCCGGACTCGGCGTCGATGCGAGGTTTCGGCTCACCAAAACTGTGGAAATCCCCCCTTTCTTCCGGGAAAAGCAGGTCGCCTTTCGAAATGGGGCCGTGACTCTGAGAGGCAGCGTGATCCTGCCGCTTCAAGGGAGGAAGCCCTTCCCTGCCATGGTCTGGGTCCATAGCAGCGGGGTTGAAACACGAGACAGCGCCCGATCGTCTTGGGCGATTCCTCTGTCTCGTCTCGGGATCGCGTCGCTGGTTTACGACAAGAGAGGAACAGGGCAGTCAACAGGCGATTGGACGAACGCCGGATTGCATGACCTCGCAGGCGACGGCCTGGCAGGCTTGGCACTCCTGAAGAAGCGGAAGGACATCGATCCTAAGAGAATCGGTGCTGGTGGGTTGAGTCAGGGAGGCTGGATCGCTCCGCTGATGGCCTCCGAAAGCCGGGGCGTGAAGTTCGTAGTTGTGATGTCGGCCAGCGGCATCGACGCGGCGGATCAGAGCGTGTTCGACGTGGCGAATCGAATGCGAGCTTTGGGCTTTTCAGCCGCGGACATCAAGGCAGCTTCCGACATTCGCATAGAGCTTTACAAGGCCGCCAAACAAAACCGCTCTTTCAGCGGCATCGACGCGAAGCTCGCCGAGGCTGCCAAGAAGCCCTGGTTCCCAGCCTCCTCATTGCCGCAACAAGCCCTCTCGCCGACTCCTCCAGGAGTATTGGATCTACTCTTCACCGAT
>DASZPA010000277.1:0-6949 GCA_035550555.1 Fimbriimonas sp. | reverse complement strand
GCGAACGGGCGGCGATCCGTTTACCGACATCGATTTCCTTCTCAAGGAGGTTCATCGAGTCAACGTCGTCACGGATAGTTCGACAGCTGGGGTTCACGCCGTTGGATCAAAGGCAGGTTGAGTGCTTCTTCGCTGAGTTAGGTGTTATCGTTCGGCCATCCGTTCCCGGCGAAGCAGCTCGCGATCTCTTGCATCGGTGGACAACGCTGCGGAAGTTAGTTGGCGATCCAGCCACCGTAGGTCTATGGCTATAGCACGATCATTGAAGTCGCCGCTCTCTGCAGAGCTTACGTGCAATCCAGGTCGACTCTTTCCGAAGAACCTTGCTGACGTAAGTAAGGTGCAAGGCGCCTGCAACTCCATCCAGCCTGTGACCGCTCCGTTCCCGCCGTCGAGCGCATAGAGAGCACGCTCAAGGCTATAAAACCGATCCCTTCGGCGGCTATAGAAGAAAGAGGGATGATGCCAAGGTTGGTGGCCGCCCGATTCCTCAGTCACGTAGGCGAAGAACCTCGAGTCTCTCGTCCAGCCGGCCTTGGCGACCGTGAGACCTTGATTCGGGAAGATCGAATGATCGCGCTCGGCCAGAAGACGGCCGCTGCGGCTACGTATCTCGATGCGGCTTGCATCGATCCCGTAGGGCTTGGTTTGTTTCTTGGAAATGATCGTGGCAGTTAACTGTCCATCCGGCGAACGGTAGCTACGATCAAGCCCAGCTCCGTTCAAAGTAAGCGCCAAAGCCGTCAATCCGGACAACAGGGTCATTTCTCAGATGATACGGTTCTCTTGCCGGTAAGTTACGCTCATAACCAAATAGGTCCAGAAGCAGGGCGCCGCGACCAGGAGCAAGCCTTGCAGACCCCTGTTGCGGTGCCCCATCAAAAGGTCTTTATTGCGATCACTGGGCCGTGGCGAGCTTCTTCATCGCTTCCTCCAAATCGATGCCCTCACCAAGGACCGGCTTGAAAAGATCGGCCGTGTCCTTGATTCGATCGACCGAGTTGTGGATCGTGAAATCACTCATTTGAAGTCCCTTCTTCACCTCGTCCCAATGCAGCGGCATCGAGACGGGGGCGCCGGGCCTTGGACGCAGGCAGTAGGGAGCGGCGAGCGTCGCGCCGGGCCGGTTCTGGAGGAAGTCGATGTACATCTTGCCCTCGCGATCGGCCACCTTCCGCTCGATGCTCGTGAACGTGGGAATCCGCGAGTGAATTACTTTGGCGACTGCCCGCCCGAACTCCTTCGACTGATGATAGGTGTACTTCGCTCCGAGCGGAACGTAGATGTGGATCCCCGTAGCCCCCGACGTTTTGCAGTACGACGGCACGCCAAGCAGGTTGAACACTTCGTGTGTCACCTGCGCCGCCTGGATCACCTCGTCGAAGCTGTTCTTGTCCGGATCAAGGTCGATCACGCACCAGTCGGGCTTGTCCGGAACTTCGGTGCGGCTGTTCCACGGGCTGATTTCGATACACCCCAACGAAACCAGGTAGAGGAGGCTCGCTTCGTCGTCGCACACGAAGAACGCCCTCTCTCCTTCGTCGGCGTCGGTGTAGTAGCTAAAGGTCTGGACCCACTCCGGAACCTTGCCCTTCACGTCCTTCTGATAGAACTGTTTGCCGTGGATGCCATTCGGGTGCCGGTTGAGCGACTGAGGGCGATCCTTTAGATACGGAAGGATATAAGGCGCAACCTGATAGTAGTAGTTCAGCATGTCGCGCTTGCTGATATGGTCTTCCGGCCAGTAAAGTTTGCTCAGATTGCCAAACTTGAGGTCGTGGCCGTCGATGTTGCGGACCTGGCTCTCTTCGGTCGGATTCAGCAAGGTCTTTCGCTCGGCGCCGCGGGAAGGGACAATGATGTTCTTGTCCGCCAACCCTTGATGCTCTGAGCTGAGCTCGGCGGTGTGCTCGGGCCGCTCCAGCACCACGTCGCTCGCCTTCTTGTCGACTCGCATCCCTTCAAAAGAGGGATGTCGCATCACGCCGTCCGCCGCAGTCATCTCCGTGAAGCTGACTTCACACACGAGCACCGGCTCCAGCCACGTCGCCGTCGCGTGGGGAGGGTTGGGGCGGAAACGGGTCGGACTGTTGATGTCAGGCTCGGTTGAGAAGGGCGTCGTGGCGCGGACGAGCGGCTCGAACTGCTCGAGCATCGCCTTCTGTGTCTTGACATTGAATCCGGTGCCGATCTTGCCGACATACCTCAGCTCGTCGCCATCGAACACGCCGACCAGAAGAGAACTAAAGGGCTTGTCCGAACCTTCGTTCCGCGTGTATCCGCCGATCACGACCTCCTGGCGCTTATTGGCCTTGATCTTCAGCCACTCCTTTGAACGCTCTCCCGGGTAGTAGAGGCTGTTGTCCCGTTTGGCCATGATGCCTTCGAGGCCTAGCTTGACCGCCGAAGCAAAGACCTCCTCACCCGTTCCCTCGATCGGCTTGCTTAAGCGGATCACGTCGTGCGCAGGCGGAACGACCGACTGGAGGATTGAGCGCCGCTCGGAAAGCGGCAGCTTCGTGAGATCCTTTCCTTCGAGCCAGAGGATGTCGAAGACATAAAAGATCAACAGCCCATCCGCCTCGCTCCGCCAGTTCTGGAGCGAGCCAAAACTGGAGATCCCCTTCTCGTTCGTCACGACGATCTCCCCATCGATCACCGCATCGATCTGCCAGCCCTTCAGCGCGTTGACCACGGAGTAGAACTTGTCGTTGAACGACTTGTCGTTCCGCGACTTGAGCTCGACCTGCCCCTTGTTGAGAAGGGCCAGCGCCCGATACCCGTCCCACTTGATCTCGTAGGACCAGTTGGTATCGCTGGGTGGCTTGTCGACGAGCGTGGCAAGCATCGGCGTGATGCGGCTTGGAAAGGGGACATTTGAGGCTGCCGACAGATAGGCGTCGACGTCGGTCGGATGCGGATTTTCCTTAAGATGCGAATCGTTTTTCACGAGCTTTGCTGCTTAGACTCTTTTCTTCCAGGGCAAGCAACATCGGGGAGCAAACACTAGACGATGATGCTCACGATTCGATGGCCTTGAGCGCGACGTCGACTTCCGCGGTATGAGAGTTCTGCGCTTTCATGCGCTGCAGCTCGGGCTCTAGAGCTTTCTCCTTCAATCTTCCGACCAGCCCGATCGCATCGCTGACAATCCGCGAATCGCGACTTGCTAAGGCGCTTCGTAAAGAAGCAACGACTCGAGGGTCTTCATGCGGAAGCCGCGCAAGCGCACGCAGTCCGACTTCCCGAATAAGCGGCGAGTGGTGTTCGGTTGCCGTTTCGAGGATGGCGGCGTCCCATCCGGACTCTGGGTGATCGGCCAGAACTTCCAGCGCCGCTCGCCGCAGAGCGGGAAACGTGGCGTTCGCCGCCTGCTTCGTCGCGAAGTCTTTGATCGACGCGTAATCGAGGCCCGCCAAACCCCGAAGTGCGGATGCCACAACGTCGTACGGCTGATCGTCACCCATGAGCTGATGCAGCCGCTGCCGATCCGATTCCCCCGATGCCAGCCGAGCCAGTCCGGTGGCAGCATTCGCCCGCCGGTCGTAATTCGGATGGTTCGTTTCAGCGAGAAAGAAGTCGTGCAGGACGTTGTTGCCGAGCTTTGCGAGGCGCGAAGTGTCTTGGATTGCCGGGAAGGGCTGCAGGTCCTTGCGCAATCGGTCCGCGATCATCCGCAAGGTCGCGTCCGTCGGCGCGCCGTTCAACAGTCGATTCATGGCCAGTTCCATATCGGCCGGGTTTGGCGCGTAGAGGAACACGTAAGGCAGCTCCTCCGCAGTCCACGGCTGACTCGGAATCTCGCGCAGGAACTCGTGGTCGGGATCGAAGATCACGGCCTTCGGGGCGACCGGCGAAGGGACCTCGAATGTCTGATCCGCAGCATTGAGGTGGACCGGCGTTCGATGTGGACCTTGGGAGTCGACCAGGGCCACGTGGGTCGCGGCATCGAAAATCGGCACTCCCCGCGCTGTGTCCTGCTTCTGCCGAACGTGTACAACCACAACCTTCCGGTTGGAGTCGTACGACCAGTCCCAATCGATCACGGGGTGGCCGGGCTTGTAGATCCACTGGTCGAACCACGGGTGCAAATTGATCCCGCTGGCCTCGCTCAGATCTTCGCATAAGTCGTTCGATTCCACGTTCGAAAACTGATGCCGAGTCAGGTAGCGGTGCAGGCCCTGATAGAAAGCGTCGTCCCCAAGCTGCCGGCGCAAAGAGTCGAGCACTGTGCCACCCTTCATATAGGTCGTCCAGCCGCCCATGCCAAGCGAGTCCGAATAGTTGTTGGTGGCAACCGGGCGAAAGTCGGTCTTGCTGCTGGAAAAGTAGCGCTGGCTATAGGCTTCGAACTCCCGAAGCGATTCCAACTGGCCGCGGCTGTGGAGCGTATACATCATCTCCATGAAGGTCGCCATGCCTTCGTTCAGCCATGTGTCGTTCCAGTCCTTGCACGTGACGGTGTCGCCGAACCACTGGTGCGCCGTCTCGTGCGCGATCACCCACATGGTGGGGTTCATTCCTTCGCGGGCGTTGGACAAAAAGTCGCCGTCTTGCCTCCAGTAGATGGGATACTCCGTCGCGCTGACGTCCTCCTCCGCATACCCTTCGTGTTCATACACCACCTCTTGCCCGTATTTCGTCCACGGATACGGAAACCCGAGAACGTCGGAAAAGAAGCTGAGGATGTCTTTGGTCGGGGCGAAGGTTGCCTTGAGCCGATCGCCCATTCCCTTCGGGCAGGTCATCACCAGCGGTTTTCCGCGCCAGGTGTCGTGGATGACGTCGAAGGGGCCGGCGGCTATGCAGTTCAGGTACCCGGCGTGTAGCTGGTCGCAACGCCAAACGACTGTGTGGCGACCCTCTGGATGCGGCGTGTCGGAAATCTGCGATCCGTTGCTGATGACCGTCCAGCTAGCCGGAACCGTAATCTGCATCTCGGTGGACGAGAGGTCGTTCGGAGGCGCCCAGCCCACCGGCTGCGCACCCTGACCCTCGGCGCAAAAGCCGACCCTCTCCGGCTCCTCAGCCGTCGGATTCGTCCAGCGAAAGAATCGGCCCTCGATACGGAAGTCCAGCCGATGGACGTCTCCCCTCCGACCGGAAGGCAGATCGATTTCCAAGCCGCCCCCATTCCGCGTGAACCGAGCCGTCTTACCATCGACCTGAACGCCGCTCACTTGATCGGCGCTCGTATCGAAATGAACGCTCGTAACCCCGTCGCGCAGCATGGAGATCGTCGCGACAACCGATCCACTCGCCTTCTGATGCTCGGCATCGACGTCCAGCTTGGTAACCGTGCGAACCAGGTGGTAAGCACGATCCGGCGCATAGTGCAAATGAGGCGGCGCAACCTGCGCTGAAGCAAGGCTAGACAAAGCAATCGCCAAAGCCGCGACCGAGAAGAGCTTCACGAAGACGAGGTTACCTATCGTCGCTTAGCCTAGAGCCGACGGCGTATCCAGTTCCCTCTCATGCCCAATGCCTGTGCACCGGGACGGGCGCGCTAAAGGTAATTCGACTCCTACGTTCGGTCGTCGATGGTGATCCCGTACTGACGACGGCATCCAACAGTGTTAGAAACCTGGCGCATCACTGATCACTACTGAATCACATATACCACGTTACTGCCATCGGCACGCGTTGTTCGGTTCTTTACAGTCAGGGGTAGTGTATCGAGTCATTGAGGGTATTGAATCCCTTTGTTTGACCTTTGAATAGCAAGCCTAAAACAACGATTGCTATTGGGAAAAGCTTTAGATGCCTCTACTGGAAAGACACACAACAGTACCACTCTATTAGTTGTTGTGCGTCGAAACTAATAAAGTCAATGCTCCTTGCCACCACGATGTCGCTAGTATATTTGTCTAAGCATTTTCACGTTGACCCAATTGTTCATTCGCCCGATCACCAAACCACCAAATTTCGGTGTGCCCATCATCATATTTAATTTCTAAAGGTTCTCTGTGGTTTCCATTTTCATCGACGTCTTCTTTTCTGAAGACTGAAGTAAGCCTCTGCTCTCGTTGAACCCAGACCCACAGTCCGACGATGTCTTCACTAATTAGAATGTTGGGTCGGCGCAAAATGAGTTTGTGAAGATGCCAGAGCCCTTGGTCAACAGGTAGATTATCTCGCTCTATCACCAACCGAATGTTGCGACGAATCTCTATTCTTTGCCACCCAGCTATCAGATAGTCCATACATGGATCAAACACCATTACCTTCGGAGCGGAAACACTATCGACATCATCCCAGTGCCTAAGCGCTGTGACTCTATCCTCCTTATATAGGCGATACGGATCTTTAAATACACCGGATTCTCGGACCGGAATGCTATAGCCGAGAGCGTCGACAATTTTCTTTAACGAAAGTGTAAACCAACCTGAAAGCTCTGGGCAAACTACAATTTCTTCGAAGTAGTCCGCTGGATCTAACGAAAGACTGAACCCCTGGGTACCCGCTTGCTGAAACACCTCAGAATGCTGAAGCTGGACCACGCTTTCCCAAGCGATAGCTCGCACCTCCCGTTCATGTTCGAATTCTGTCCTTTTGTGTACATACGGATCCTTTAGGTTTTGCAGACCAAAGTTTTCTACATCGTAGTCAATGTATTTGATTGCTTCGACCCAGGCCAAATCCTTAAGCGCTCCTTTGAGCCTAGTTACCGAGGAGCGAATTGCTACTCCAACTTGACCTGCGTACGCCTTCCACATCACTGAACTTTCATGAGCATGATTGTGCCAGCAGCTGATTCCAACGGTGTGGATGTGAGCAGTGGCAAAAAATCCAAGATTGTGTTGCCCAACTGACCAGTCCCCAATTCTTAACCAGGGTTGAGTGCTAGCGCCGTCTCCTTTTCTTTGTTTGCTTGCAAACCTTCTCTGAAGTTCAAGGGGGTCAAGCCTCCAAGCCCCAGATGGGGTCTAAAGGTGTTGTAGTGGTCCCG
>DASZPA010000276.1:0-6559 GCA_035550555.1 Fimbriimonas sp. | reverse complement strand
GCTTCAAGTCGCACCCGGTTACGCTAATCTTCGGCGAGAACGGAACTGGGAAGTCCACGGTCGCGGATGCCTTCGGCTTTGTCTGCAACAAGGAGGAGTCCGGCGCGCTCGCTGGCTATTCGATCACCAGTCCATCTAAGTACGTCCCTTCCCTCGGCAAGCCGGCTTCAGCGATCAATGTCGAATTGGTTGCCGGTTCGAAACGTTGGACGGCGTCTTCGGGAGCCAGCGGCATAACCGTCACGCCGTCCGACGTGCCGGACGCCCAGATTCTCAGGCGCCGAACCGTTCTCCGACTCATTGAGGGCAAGCCTAAAGACCGTTATGAGGCTCTGAAAGAGCTGATCGATGTTCCTAGAATCGAGCATGCCGAGGCCGCCGTGCGTGCTGCCTATAAGGCGGCCAATGATGAGTTAACCCAAGCGACCGGGGCGCTCGCTCAGGCCACCGCCGCACTCGACAGCCTTTGGACGGCCGAAGGCAATCCAGGTTCGTCCGCAATTGCATGGGCACAGACGGAGGCATCGAAGGACCAGGCAACTCTGAAGGCGTACGTCGCGGACTCGGACGGGTTGGAGCGTCAGTACTCCGACGCCGCTTCAGCATCGGCCACCTTCTCGCAGTCGTCGGTCGATCTGGCTGAAGCGACCGCGAGCCGCACTGAAGCGGAGAGCCGCCGAAAGGTCCTCGAGGGCACTGGAGGAGGACAGAGTGCTGAACTGCTGCGCCTCCTTGAAGACTCGCGCGCCTACGTCGCTCAACATACCGACGTCGAAGTGTGCCCCGTATGTGAACAGTCGATCGATGCGCCGAAATTGAGTGAGCGCCTTCTTGTCCGAATCGATCAGATGCAGAGCCTCGGCGAGGCGACTGCCGCCCTTGAAGAAGCCGATCGGTCACTTTCAGAGAAGGCGACAGCAGCCAGCGTTCGGCGAAGGGACTTCGTTTTGGCCGTCAGAGCTCTTGGACTCAGCTTGCGGGATAGTTCGCTGCCTCCTGTGCTTGCCGTTAAGCAGCAGATGCAGCAGTTTCAAGATTTCCTGGCGAGCACGGAGTGCACGGAGAAAGAGGGCGCGGAGGCGTCGTCTCTTTGGACGGCCGTCGAGTCTACGCGTGCGGACTTGAATTCTCAGGCATCCGCCAATCGAAGATCGATCACTCTCCACGGATCCATCAGCACTCAGCTGGCGACGGTTCTTGAGATGTCCTCGAAGGCTAAGGAACTGGAGGCGCTGAGCAAACGAGTCAAGGATCTATTGGACATCGTGTCCAAACGCCGTAAGGCTCACATTGACGACGTTCTTCAGCGCATCGGCGCCGACGTGGAACGGCTGTACAGTCAGCTCCATCCCGGCGAATCCCTCGGAGGCGTGCGCTTCTTTTTGAAGCCGACCGCTATCGGCTCACTTGAATTCGATGCAACCTTCTACGGTGCCACAAAGGTTCCTCCTCAGGCGTATTACAGCGAATCGCATTTGGACACTTTAGGCGTTTGCGTGTTCCTCGCGAGGGCGAAACTGTTCAAGACGGAACACACGATCGTGATTCTCGACGATGTGCTGACGTCTGTTGATGGCGCGCATCTTCAGCGGTTCATGGGAATGCTTCACGGCGAGGCGCCCCACTTTAGCCGCGTAATTGTTCTGACTCATTATCGGCCTTGGCGTGATCAATATCGATGGGCGAAGGGGCCGGCGGCGAATACGCAGGTCATCGAACTTGGCCCGTGGACACTCACGAACGGCGTGAATGCGTACGATTTTGTTACGGACTTAGATGCCCTGAAAAATGCTCTCTCTAGGTCACCGTTCGATCGACAGATCGTTGCATCGAAGGCTGGCATCGCCGCCGAGTCGCTGTTGGATTTCTTGACACTCAAGTACCGCTGCAAAATCAGCAGGAATGCACGCGGGGAATACACCCTTGGCGAGCTGGCCGGCGGCCTCGATTCAAAACTGTCCTCGGCGCTTCGCGTGCGGATTCAGAGCGCCAGTGGCCCCAAGGAGGTGGCCCTTAAGTCGCTCATAGATGCCGCGACGCAGTACGCGTGGGTTCGCAATTCAGTTGGATGTCACTTTAGCGTTTCGGGTGCGAACGTGACCGACGCTGAAGTGCTCGGCTTTGCCAAGGCGGTTGTTGCTCTTGCAGACGCGCTCGTGTGCGGCAAATGCAGAACCCTTCCGACGCGAAGGCCTAGCGGAACTGACTGGCAGTGCCAGTGCGCGAAGGATGGTCTACATCTTGAGCCGCTTGTGGCGCCTGGGATGGATCCGGCATTCGTCGACGACGAGAGTTAGTGGATCCACAGCAGTTCGTTTGTGACAACCGTTGGCAACCACATTGATCCAGACCCTGACGCCGTATCACGCGAAGTACTACGCCTACGAGCTCACGAGGCGTTGTCCACCCGACAGCGACGATCGAGTCGCGAGTGCGTTGGTTGACGCACAGGTTGATCTCAATCCTCATCAGGTCGATGCAGCACTCTTCTCCTTCAAGTCGCCGCTTTCTAAGGGCGTGCTGCTCGCAGACGAGGTCGGCCTCGGCAAGACGATTGAGGCTGGACTGGTGATCGCTCAGAAGTGGGCCGAGCGAAAACGCCGAATCCTCGTCGTAACGCCGTCCAATCTGAGAAAGCAATGGCATCAAGAACTGAACGACAAATTCTTTTTGCCCTGTCGCATTCTCGAAGCGAAGTCGTACAACGAGGCCATCAGGGCTGGTCGGTTTCGTCCCTTCGAGCCGGACGGCCAGATCGTTATCTGCTCGTACCAGTTCGCACGCAATAAAGCAACGGACGTTCACGGTACGGTCTGGGACCTCGTTGTCATGGACGAAGCGCACCGCTTGCGAAACGTATACAAGCCGTCCAATGTCATTGCCAATACGTTGAAGGAGGCATTGGCGTCAGCACCCAAACTGCTTCTCACTGCGACACCGCTTCAAAACTCACTTCTTGAGCTGTTTGGATTGGTGAGCGTCATCGACGACCAAGTGTTTGGCGACCTTAGGAGCTTTCGCGAGCAGTTCACCGATCTCTCTCAGGATCAGGTGTTTGCCACACTGAAACGTCGGCTTGCTCCGCTGTGCCATCGCACGTTGCGCCGTCAGGTGACTGCGTACGTCTCGTATACGAAGCGGCTCCCGTTGGTCGAACAGTTCACGCCAGACGACTCTGAAGATCGCTTGTACGATCTCGTCTCTGAGTACCTGCGCCGTGACAATCTAAAGGCGCTTCCGTCAGGCCAGCGAACTCTCATGACGCTCGTCATGAGAAAGCTCTTGGCATCCTCGTCGTTCGCCATCGCCGGCGCCCTTGAAACACTGGCGAATCGGCTTAAGGCAACTCTTGCGAAGCAAGCGCCGGAGGAGTCATTGCCTGACGAACTCGACAAGGACTACGAGGCCTTGGATGAGACTGTCGAGGAATGGGAGGCCGAAGATCCTCTGCCTCCGCTGTCGCCTGAGGACCGCGAAGCCCTCGTTCGCGAGATCGCGGATCTCGACCAGTTCCGAGATCTGGCCACCTCGATAACACGCAATGCGAAGGGCGATGCACTTCTCAAGGCGCTGCATGTCGCGTTCGAGAAAGCGGCGGAACTCGGCGGAGCGAAAAAGGCGATCATCTTCACGGAGTCCAGGAGGACACAGCTTTATCTCCAGCGGTTGCTGGCGGACAGTCCGTGGAAAGACGGTCTGGTGCTGTTCAACGGGTCGAACACCGACGAACAATCACGGGCAATCTACGCCGAGTGGCGCAGCCGGCACGAAGGAACCGACCGCGTAACGGGATCGAAGAGCGCGGACATGCGGTCCGCTCTGGTGGACTACTTTCACGATCAGGGCCAGATAATGATCGCCACGGAGGCGGGTGCCGAAGGTATCAACCTGCAGTTTTGCTCGCTTGTCGTCAACTACGACCTTCCGTGGAATCCACAACGTATCGAGCAAAGGATCGGTCGATGCCACCGCTACGGCCAGAAACACGATGTCGTTGTGGTCAATTTTCTTAACCGGAAGAACGCAGCTGACCAGCGAGTATTCCAGCTTCTATCGGAGAAGTTTCAGTTGTTCGAAGGCGTGTTCGGGGCGAGCGATGAAGTGCTCGGTGCCATCGAGTCCGGCGTCGACTTTGAGAAGCGCATCAACTCCATATACCAGCGGTGCCGCAAGACCGACGAGATTCAGACGGCTTTCGATCGCCTGCAATTAGAACTGGATCTAGAGATCACCGATACGTTCAATAAGGCCAGACAGCAGCTCCTTGAGCACTTCGACGATGAAGTTCGAGAGAAGCTACGAGTCAGGAGCGAGTCGTCCATCGCGTCCTTGAATCGCTATGAGCAGCATTTGATGGCGCTCACAAAGTTTGAACTTGGCAAGGACGCAACGTTCCTTACCGAATCGTCATTTGACCTGCACAAGTCGCCTGTCGATGCTGACGTTCCAACAGGGCGGTACGAATTGCCACGGCGGTCTGGCGAGGCACACTTCTACCGCCTAGGACATCCTCTTGCGGAGGCCGTTGTCACGCGCGCGAAGTCACGACTACTGCAGGATGGGCCAGATCTCGAACTGCAGGTCAACTACTCGAACCATGTCGGCAAAATCTCTGTCCTCGAACCGTTGCGAGGAACGACGGGAATGCTTCGGCTAGACTGCCTGACTGTCGAAACGCTCGGACAGGCCGAGGACCACCTAATCCTAAGCGCCGTCACGATAGACGGCGAAACGGTTCCTGCGGACGTCGCGACTCGACTCCTGACCATTTCGGGCACCGTAGACCGGAGAAAAGGGCAGCTCCCTTTGGACAATGCCGAACGGCGGGAGGCCATTCTTGCGAAGGTTGCCGAGGTCGCTCGCGATCAGGAAACTGTCGTCCGCCGTGTAGCGTCGGAGCGCTCCGCGAGAGCGTTCGAGGCGGAAGCTGAGAAGCTGGATGGCTGGGCCGACGACTTGAAGCTCGGTTTGGAACGGGAAATCAAGGAACTGGATCGCCAAATCAAAGAGGCCCGAACGGCAGCTAGGATCGCGGTGTCCCTCGAAGGGAAGCTTGCATCTCAGAAGCGCATGAAGGCTCTTGAATCGGAGCGCAACAACCGTCGGCGTGTACTCTTCGAGTCGCAAGACGAGATCGATCGCAAACGTGGCGAGATGATCACGCGACTCGAAGCGCAGCTCACGCAGAAGGTGACGAGTGAATGTTTCTTCTGCCTGCCGTGGCGCGTCATCTGATAGATCAAGCGGTCGAACCATGAATCGGAAGCAGAAGCTCGAACTGACGTGGATCGGCAAGGAGGACCGGCCAAAGCTAGAGCCGCGCATCCTGATTGAGGAGCCGGAGCGTTCGTACCATGCCCCGCACCGCGTGACCGACCAAGATATCTTTGACAACCGTCTCATCTACGGTGACAACCTTCTCGCGCTCAAGGCGCTGGAGCAGGAGTTCGCCGGCAAGGTCAGGTGCGTCTTTATCGATCCACCGTACAACACCGGAAGCGCGTTCGAACACTATGACGACGGAGTGGAACATTCACTGTGGCTCTCATTGATGCGAGAGAGATTGGAGTTGCTGAAGCGTCTCCTCGCTCCGGATGGGTCACTTTGGATCACCATCGACGATAACGAAGCGCACTATTTAAAGGTCCTGTGTGACGAGGTCTTCGGACGGGCGTCGTTTGTTGCCAACGTTATCTGGGAGAAGGCGGATTCCCCACGCAACTCGGCTCGACAGTTCTCAACTGACCACGACCACCTGTTCGTTTACTCACGAAACCCGGAGTGGACACCCAAGAAGCTCGCACGTACCGAAGAGGCGAATTCCATTTATTCGAATCCGGATGACGATCCACGCGGCTCTTGGCTTCCAGGGGACCCGTACGCCAATAAGCCGTACTCCAAGGGCACGTACACCGTCGTTGGACCCACGGGGCGGTCTTTCTCGCCGCCGCCGGGGCGGTTCTGGAGGGTCTCTGAGGAGCGATTGCGTGAACTCGACGAAGAGGGGCGCATCTGGTGGGGGCCTAATCGCGACGCGCGTCCGAGTATCAAGCGGTATCTGACGGAAGTCGGAGACCTTGTGCCAAGAACTCTATGGACGAAGACCGCCGTGGGGAGCAACCGAACTTCAAAGAATGAGATGCGAGCGCTATTCCCCGGCGCCACATCGTTCGGTACGCCAAAACCTGAACGCCTTATTGAGCGTGTGCTCCAGCTTGCAACGAGCCCCGGAGACCTCGTTCTGGACTCCTTCGCCGGTTCAGGGACGACAGGTGCAGTAGCGCACAAGATGGGTCGACGTTGGGTGATGGTGGAACTGGGTGAACACTGTCATACCTACATCATTCCGCGTCTGAGAAAAGTCATCGACGGCCAAGACCCGGGCGGCGTAACCGGCTCAACGAGCTGGCGAGGAGGCGGTGGGTTCAGGTATTACCGGCTGGCGCCGTCTCTCCTCGAAAGAGACAAGTGGGGGAACTGGGTCATCAATAAGGCCTACAACGCCGCGATGCTTGCCGAGGCACTCTGCAAGCTTGAAGGGTTCGTGTACGCGCCAAGC
>DASZPA010000275.1:0-8593 GCA_035550555.1 Fimbriimonas sp. | reverse complement strand
ATAGAAGGGTAAAAGCTCACCGTGGAACTGGATTTCGAGACCGAATATCCGTCCGTTCGTCAGCCGGTGATTGCTCGGAACGTCGTGGCGACTTCGCAGCCGTTGGCGGCGCAGGCGGGACTTCGGATGCTGCTTCGTGGCGGGAACGCGGTGGACGCTGCGTTGGCGGCGGCAATCACCTTGACGGTCGTCGAGCCGACGAGCAATGGGCTAGGAAGCGACGCCTTTGCCATCTTGTGGGATGGGACCGGCCTTCATGGCTTGAACGGGTCTGGGCGGTCTCCGGCAGGTTGGACTCCCGAGCGGTTCGCGGGAATGAGGACCATGCCTCAGCGCGGATGGGACTCGGTCACGGTTCCGGGCGCGGTTTCGGCTTGGGTTTCACTGTCCGAGCGCTTCGGGAAGTTGCCGTTTACCGAGTTGTTTGAGCCTGCGATCGCCTACGCTCGCGAGGGGTATCCCGTTTCGCCGGTCATCGCGAAGGGGTGGAGGCGTGCGGCGGACGTCTTGGGCAGAGAGCCGGGCTTCGCCGAGGCGTTCATGCCGGGCGGCCGGGCGCCAAGCGCTGGTGAGACGTTCCGAAGCCCGGCGATGGCCGAGACCCTTGAGAAGATCGCCGAGAGCTGCGGCGAGGCTTTCTATCGCGGAGCGTTGGCATGCCAAATCGTGGACTTCTCGGAGCGGGGCGGAGGGGCCATGACCCTCGATGATCTGGCCACCCATCAAGCCGATTGGTGCGGGACCGTCTCAATCGATTGGTACGGGTACCAGATCCACGAGATCCCGCCGAACGGTCAGGGGATCGCCGCGCTCATTGCGCTCGGCATCCTTCGCGAGATCGGCGGAGTCGAATCGCTGTCACCCGACTCGGCGGAATCCATCCACCTGCAGCTCGAGGCGACCAAGCTCGCCTTCGCGGACCTTCACGAGTACGTCTCCGACGTGGAGTTCATGAACGTACCGCCCTCGGCTCTCCTCGATCCGGCTTACCTTCGAGGCAGAGCCGCCCTGGTGGATCGAGGCTCCGCCGGCCGGCCGCGGTTTGGGAAGTTGCCTCATGGCGGGACCGTCTATCTCACCGCTGCCGACGCAAATGGGATGATGGTGTCGTTCATCCAGTCGAACTACATGGGCTTCGGATCGGGGATCGTCGTTCCCGGAACCGGGATCAGCATGCAGAACCGAGGGTGTGGGTTCCGGTCCGAGCCGGGGCACGTCAACTCGGTAGGTCCCCGCAAGCGGCCTTTCCACACGATCATTCCCGGGTTTGTCACCCGTGACGGTCAGCCGGTGATGAGCTTCGGCGTTATGGGTGGTCCGATGCAGTGCCAAGGGCATGTCCAGATGGCGGTCAGAGTACTCGCGCATGGGCAGAATCCTCAGGCCGCATCGGATGCCCCTCGATGGCAGGTGTTGGAGGACGGACGCGTGGCCGTGGAGGCAGCCATGCCGGCGTCTGTCATTGAGGCGCTACGTGGCCTTGGACACGACGTCGAGGTTCGGCCGGGCTGGGCCAACCAGTCGTTCGGCGGAGCCCAACTGATCGTCCGAACGCAGGATGGGTATATGGCGGGGTCGGACCAGCGGAAGGACGGACAGGTAGCCGGGTTCTAGCGCATGAGTGGCACGCTTCCTGACCTGGGAGGCCTGGCCGGAATCGACTCAAGGATTTTGCGCAATGATGTCGGCAGCCTCGCCCGTGCCACCGGGTTTGCCATCGGAACCCAGCGAGATCACCGACAGCTTCTCGTACGGATCACCCTTCTTGGGCGCCTTGTAGACGTAGTCGTGGCCCCAAGGATCGTTGAGCGGCAGCTTATCTAAATAGGGGCCCTTCCATTTGTCTTGCAAAGGCGTGGGCCCCACGGCCAATGCCATCAAGCCTTCTTCCTGGGTTGGATACCTATCGCAGTCCAACCTAAACGTGTCAAGGCAAGTGATGAGGAGCTTCTCGTCGTCCTTGGCCGCTGCGATCTTGACCTCATTCTGAGATTGTTGATCCGGTGCGGAAGGCTTTTGGCTATTGTCGGGCCGGGCACCGCCTGCCACGGAAGCCGGAGCCGCACCCTTGCATCCATTGATTAGGAGCAAGGTCAATAGGGAGATCACCACGATTCCAGAAGCCGAGCGGCTAGATATTTCTGTGTTGTTCAATGCTTCGACGCATTATCTCACTCAACCTGGGATTTCGGACAGATGTCGCATTCGCCGCAATCGCAAGTTGCACGCTTGCTTCGTTTTCCGGAGGAAGCGCTCCGCTGTGGCCTTTCCTTCGCTTCCTCCTTCGCTTCGCTATGTCGGACGGGCCGCTTCAAACTCGCGCGTATTCGCCCTCGGGAGACGTCGGGGGGCGCCTAACTCGCTGCGCTCAGACAAGGCGTCCCCCGAGCGACGTCACGCTCGGTCGGCGCGAGTCAGCCGATCCAGCGGTATTGGTGGGGGTCTCTTCTTCGGATTCTGGTGGTATGGATTTTTGGCGTGTTCGCACCGGAGCATCCCCTCCGTTGGTTCCCCCGCGAGCGGGGGAAACCGCTCCTGGTGATTAAGAGTCGCTCATGACTGCGAGGGAGGCCACTAGGAACAGTTCCTCAACGGGCTGCTTGGCGAATGCTTTGTAGGCGGGTTCGGATTGGTTTTCAGAGAGGATGCGAAGGGCTGCCGGTTCGTCACCTGATCCATACACGCCGAAGGCTTCTTGGAGCTTTCTGTTCTTTCGAAAATGCGGACGTAGGATCTCTTGGAGGGCTGAGTCGCGGGCCATGCCGGTGGTGAGCATGAGTCGATAGGCTTGTGGCTCGACTCCCATGAGACGAGCGATGCCGAGGAGGCAGCGGCGGCGGGTGATCATGGAGACTGACCTTGCGGCCTCGTGCAGGATGAGGGGGATATCTTCGCGAGTTCCCACGACCCCGAGCGCGTAGGCGACCTCGGCGCAGGCTTCGTCGTGGAACTGATCCAGGCTCAGGCGAAGGTTTCCGGCCGCGGAGGCGATCTCCATCTCCTGGATCGCCTCCGCGGCTGCGATGCGAACGCTTGGCCTGGGGTCGAGAAGGGCTCCGACGACGACCTCCGAAGCCTCGTCGCTGCCGATGTAGCGCAACGCTTGGAGGGCGGCTCGGCGGAAGTCGGGATCGGTGGGATCTGAGGCGACCGCGACCAGCCGAGCCGTGGCTGTCTCGAAGCTGGCCCGCTGGCTTGGATCGAGTCGGGCGCCGATATTGCCCAGACTCCGCGCTGCGGCCCTCCTTAAGAGTGGGCGCGGGGAATCCAAGACCTTCACCAGCGCGGGAACGGCGGCAAGATTTCCGACGATTCCCAGGGCGTTGACCGTCTCCTCCTCGAGCAGGTCCGGATGGTCTTCCAACTGGTGGACCAACTCGGTGACAGCGCGCGGGTCGTCGAGGCGAGAGAGCGCTTGCGCGGCTCGGCGACGGACCTGCGGCAACGGGTCGTGGAGAGCCTTGATAATCTCGTCGGCGGCGAGGCTCACCCGGACGTTGCCGACCTGCTCGATGGCCGATTCTCTCGCGGCCATGTCCGTCGAGCGGGTGAGGGTGCGGAGGGCACGGACGCCGCCGATAGAAAGGCCGCTGAGGTCTCGGAGCGTGGTCTTCACCGCGCTGCTGCCCTTCTCCCGAATGGGGAAGGCAAAGGCCGAAGCAAGGAGCCGTAGGACTGCCGTTGCAGCAAAGACCCAACGATAGGCCGAGATGGCAGGCATATCGGCGCGGAGCAGCTCCATGACGGCGGCGCCGAGGAGCGGAGCGACGCCTCCCACGAGAGCCGTGACGGTTGCTCCCGCGCCGATATAGTTGGCTCGATCTTCCGGGTTGGCCGTAGTGAGCATCACGTTGAACTGGCAGAGATTGAGTCCAGCCCAGATGACGCCCATGTAGATGTGAGCCGTGAGGATGATCGCCGCGTCCATCCCTTGGCGGTTCGGCTGGAGGACCATCCAAGGGATCGGGTTGACACAGAGCGCGATGCTGGCGATAAAGAGCAGCGGCTTGTTGCCGTACTTGTCCGACAAGAAGCCCCACGCAGAAGCCGCGATAACGTTGCCGATCGCCATGCAGACAGCCGTGCCCTGAATGACTTTGTAATCCAGGGCGAGGCTCTCTCGGGCGTACGCCACGAACAGGTTGCCCGCGAACGTTTGGCCAAGGGTGCTGAAGGCAAGGAAGATGAGAACGCCGCGATACTGGGCATCCGCGAAGGGCCTTTTGATCGCCCTCAGGCCCTCGGAGAGCGTCTGGCGGACCGGATTCGGCCGCGCCAGGTCGCTCATCTTGTTGAAGAAGTACCAACTGATCCAGCCGCAGACCGAGGCGAGCACGAAGACGAAGGTGAAGCCCTGCATCTCCAGCTTCCAGCCTCTGAACTCGTCGAGCATGATCGCGCCGAAGATGCCGACGAGAGCTCCCACCGCTGCAGCAATGGCGTTTCGGCGAGCGAAATAGAAGCCGCGCGAGTTGTCGGGCACTAGGGCCGCAATCCAGTCGTTGTAGACGGGGCCGACGAAGACCGTCGCGACGCTTGCAACCAGGACGCACGCCGTCAACAGCGAAAGCTTCGCCGCTGGGGCCACCGCGGCCAGCGGCAGCAGGATCAGCGGAATATAGAAGACCCGCCAAAGGAAGCCCCCCGGCGCGACGAACTTCTTGTAGGAACGGACACCCTTGCCGACGATGCCTCCCGGGATTTGAAGCACGCCCACCAAGCTCGGCAGCGCTGCCAATAGGTTGATCCACAGGTCGGACGCGCCGAGCGTCTTCATGTAGCCGACCAGGAACGCGCCGCTCAACAACGTGCCAAACGCCGTCGCGAAGGCGACGTCGATATTGGACACACGCAGGCTGTTGAGGTTTTGAAGACGGGACAGGCCCTCTGTATACTTCGTGGGCATGGCGCGCGTGTTGGTGATCGACGACGAGGAGGATGTGGTGAATGCCGTGAAGCGGCGGCTGGAGCGCGCCGGCCACAGCGTGGAGACCGCCGCAGACTCGATGGAGGGGATCAAGATGATCTCATCCGTGCCGACGCCTTACGACGCCATCATCACCGACATGAGCATGGACCAGTCGGCTGCCGGCCTTCAGGTCCTGCACGCCGCCTTCACCCGCGACCTGTTTGCCGCGGTGATCGTGATGACGGCCTACGGGAACGTGGCGAACGCCGTGGAGAGCATGCGGCGTGGCGCGTTCGACTACATCGAGAAGAACTCGCCCGATGTGGACGTCTTCGAGCTTCTAACGACGAAGGTCGAGGAAGCTCTGGAGAGAAGACGGCGCGACGCGCGGACCATCGATCTATGGGACCGTTCGGTTCGGAACGGCGATTGAGGGCTAGCGCGGCTTACTCGTGAAGAGGATTCTTCCGAGGGCGATTCCAAGCAAGCTGATGGCCGTGACCGGAAGGTAGTGCCACACGAGGAGGTGAGCAGCGCTGTCGTTGCGGCAGATGAATCTCGTCGCCAAACAGGCAAGCGAAGCTGCCCCAAAGGCTCCCACCCATCCCGTTGCTTCGGTTTGAAGCGGCCGCGCACGCCTGAGATTCTGGAAGAGAATCGCGCCAGGAAGGATGCTGAGGACCAGAACGTTGCGGACGCATCCGATCCCCATGCCGCTTTGGAAGGGAGTTTCAGGCACGAAAGCTGCCGCAAGTGAGGCGGTCCAGCAAAGAGCGGCAACGGCTCCAGCGACCTGTGTCCTCCGCCTGGAGCTGCCTGGCACGCTCAAGGTGAGGGAAATGGTTGCTGCCAGGCAGGCGGCCGTCAGCAGCAACGCTGCCTGGATCAGAAAGCTTGGCTCAGCGATCAGCGAGGCCGCGTCGGGCCGGAGGCCTACAAGGAATGCGCCGCACACGACGCAGGCGAGCGCGGCTGCGGACCAAGTGCCGGCACGAGCCGTGAGCGCCGGCATGGGGCTGACCGGTCCAGCCTTCGAAGCGAGGTCTTGGATCAGATCGCTTGTTTCGTTTGCGATTCGACCCCCAATAATCTTCTCAGCGACCGGTAGCCTCGAAAGGCGGTCACCTTCACCGAGCTCTCGCTCATGCCCGTGTGAGCGGCCACTTCCTTGACCGAAAGGTCCTCGATCTTCAGCATTTGAATGACTCTTCTTTGCGCGAGAGGCAGCCTGTGAAGCGCCTCGTGAAGCAAATCGCCTCTTGGGTCGGATTGCGGCCCTTGCGGACTCTCCGCCAGCCCTTCGGCCCCTTCGGACATTCCGACTTCGTTTCGCTCGATTCGGCGGGCACGCCTCAAGAAATCGACCATGCGACGGTCGGTGATGGCGTACAGCCAGGGGCCGACCGGACGGCCAGGGCTCCAGGTATGACGCGCCTGGTGAACGGCCACAAGGGTTTCCTGAAGGACGTCCTCCACGGCTTCGGCGCTAGCCATTCGCCTGGAAAGATAACCACGCACGAGAGCGGCAACTTCGGTCAAGAACGCGAGGTAGGCCTCCCGGTTCCCGCTTTGGGCGAGAGCGAGCATGGCCGCAAGCTGCTTGTCCTTTGTCGAATCCAATCTCTTCCCTTCTTGTTTTCCGAATTCTAGTTCGAGATCGAGACGCACGCGGTTACCGGATCTTCCGAAAAAGCTGTAACCGGCGATGCGTCTTCGAGCGAAGTTCTCTTCGATCTCCGAGAAACGACATGAGCTCTCCGTTTGCCCTACCGCGTAAACCGGTTCCACTGTCCCCGTGGAACGGCTGGTCCCCCGTTCCGATACGCTTGATCGTGGGGTTTGGGTTCATGGCTCACGGCTATGCGAAAGTTGTTCATGGGCCGGATGCGTTTGCCGGCGTGGTAGCAGCCATGGGGATGCCCGCGCCTAGCGTGCTGAGCTGGACGACGATCATGGTTGAGATTTTGGGCGGCCTCGCGGTGTTGTGCGGCGTGCTGATCCCTTTCGTGAGCCTGCCGATGGCAGCGGTTCTGATCGTGGCGATGGCCACAGTGCACTGGCCGTACGGCTTCAGCTCGATCACACTGCAAAGCTTCTCGCCGGCTGGCGCGAAGTTCGGACCACCAGGATACGAGGTCGATCTTCTGTACTTATTTGGGCTGATTTCGCTTGTTCTTAGCGGCCCCGGGCCGTTCTCGGTTCCTGTCCGGCTTCGGTTCCGTTGCCTGGAAAGCTTTGCCCAGGAGGCTCGATAATTGGCTATTCAACTGGCGGCCGCCCTCCTTCTCATTACTCCAACTGGACCCAGGTTCAAGGCTGTCGCCTTCGACTATTTCGTGTTGTTCGACCCGAACTCGGTCGCCGTTGAAGTCGAAAATGCGTTTCCGGCTCGCGGGACGGAGTTCACGCGGATCTGGAGAAGCAAGCAGTTCGAGTACTGCTATCTCCGCTCGATCACGCACCGGTACGAGGACTTCTACCGCATCACCGCGGACGCTTTCGATTACACAGCCGAAGCCTTGCATCTGAGGCCCTCGCCCGAGCTTCGCCGTCGACTGGTCAACTCTTATCTCGCTATGAGGCCCTGGCCCGATACGGTTTCGGCTTTGAAGCGCTTGAAATCTGCCGGCGTGAAGATCGTTACGATCGCCAACTTCAGTCCGATGATGCTGCGGGCGAATGCCGATCACGCGGGGATCACGCGGTTCATCGACAAGTTGCTGAGCACGGAGGCGAACAGGAGCTACAAGCCCGACGAGGCCGCATACGGCCTTGCGATGAGCAGTCTGCACCTCCGGAAGTCCGAGATTGCCTTTGCCGCCTTTGGCGGTTGGGATGCCTATGGAGCGAAGTCGTTCGGCTATGCGACGTGCTGGGTCAATCGTTTCGGAGTGCCGGCGGAACGGTTGGGGATCTTGCCCGATCGCGAGTCGAGAGATCTAGCGGGGTTGCTGGAGCTCGTCCTCGGCCACCGGTGATTTGGGCTAGGCCTTGATTGCCGTGAAGTGCAGCCGGTCGCTCTTATGGCGGGGAGGGTTGAGGGTGTAGCTGTGGAAGACTCGGATCGTCGAGAATCCGGCCCTTTCCAACATTTCTCGGATCTCTTCCTCATCGTAGGCCCGCTGGCGGTGGATCTCGTGAAACTCCTGATCGTCACGCCAGAAGCGCATGTTCACGGTGATGATCTTCGTGGCCGGGTCGTAGTCGCCCTCCCACAGATACTGAAGCTTTGCGTTGGGACGCAGGTCTTGCTGGTCGAAGAGGCTCGCCGAGAAGGCGTAGGCAGTGTTCAGATCGAAGATCCAGCTTCCACCCGGGGGGAGGTGGGCCGCAACGCGATGGAACGCTGCCTGCAGCTTTTCCGGTTCGACGATGTTGTTCAGGCTGTCGAAGAAGCTCAGCGCGGCGTCAAATTTGCGATGGAGGCTGAAGGTTGAGGCGTCGGCCACCTCATAGTGGATGTCGAGCTTCCGCCGCCTGGCCTTCGCGACCGCGGCCTCGATCATGCCGGGCGAGAGGTCGATGCCGGACATCTTGAATCCCTCTTTCTCGAGCATCTGGCACATCGTGCCCGTACCGCAGCAGACGTCGAGCACGGTCTTGGGGTGGACGTCTTGGTGCGAGAGCAGGAGCAGGTAGTAGGAGACCCACATTTTGTACGGCACCGTCCGCATGAGCTCGTCA
>DASZPA010000274.1:0-4746 GCA_035550555.1 Fimbriimonas sp. | reverse complement strand
AGGACTAGTGAAGATGACTTAGTGTTCATCGATCCGCCGTATTCCGGTGTCCATTATAGCCGGTTCTATCACGTCCTTGAGACGATAGCCCGATTAACCATGACGGACGTGTCTGGTACCGGACGGTATCCTCCACCAAGCGAACGACCTGCATCATCATTCAGTCGAAAGTCTGAAGCGCGTCCCGCATTGGTTAACCTGCTCGAAAACCTTGCGGTGACGAGAGCCACGATTATCTTTACCTTCCCGATGACACGGTGCAGTAACGGCCTATCAGGAACCGAGATCATCGATTGCGCCAAAGCGTTCTTTCGAGTCAAAGACACCTCAGTAGCCTCAACGTTTAGCACACTTGGTGGAAACGGAGAACACAGAGATGCAAGGCGACACCGTAAGGAATTGGTGCTGCTCATGAGACCAAAGTAGGCCGTGTGCATATTGATGGCGGGGTACTCTCAATCACTCAGAAGTGCGATCGAGGATACCGACATGGCACATGAAGTCGCAGTTACGGATGGCCGAGTAGCAATTGCATATTTCGGGCAGGCCCCATGGCACGGGCTGGGGAGAAGGCTCGATAACCCTGCGACTGCTCAGGAAGCGATCACCGCAGCCGGGTTGGACTACGAGGTTTCGCTCAAACCGATGTTCACGGCCGAAGGCATGGAGGTCCCGAAGCGGCGAGCCGTGGTTCGCGAAGACACTCGGGTCGTGCTCGGTGGTGTCGGTCCAGACTACGTGCCGATACAGAACACCGAGGCGTTCGAGTTCCTCGACGCGATCGTTGCCGAGGGCGGACTCCGGTACCACACTGCTGGAGCTCTCGGCAAAGGCGAGCGGTTGTGGCTGCTGGCCAAGCTCCCGGGTTACGTGCGAGTCAAAGGAACCGAAGACGTCACCGACAAGTACCTGCTCCTTTCAAACTCTCACAACGGCACCTCGGCACTACGGGTCTTCTTTACGCCGATCCGAGTCGTGTGTGCCAATACACTAGCGATCGCCCACGGCCGCGGTGTTGGCCAGGGCATCAGCATCGTTCACAAGGGCGGCCTGCGCGCCAAGGTGGCCGAGGCGCAGAAGATGCTCGGCCTGGCTCATCGATTCTACGATGATCTCGAAGGGCAGATCAATCGGCTCGCGAGCTACTACCCGACGCTGGCTCAACTCAAGCACTACTTCGCGGCGCTGTACCCGGAACCGGACAATGGCAACGGCATTCGAACTCGGAACATTCACGAGGAGCTGTTCAGACTGTTTGAGCTAGGTCGTGGTCAGGACATCTATGGCATTCGTCGCACCGCCTGGGCCGCGTACCACGCAATCACCGAGTACGTCGATCATCACCGACCGACACGTGCCGCAGCGCCACAAGATCGATCAGCCCTGCGCTTGCAGTCGCAGTGGTTCGGCTCGGGAGCGAAGCTGAAGGCCAAGCCATGGGACGATGCACTGCTGTTGGTATCGAGCTAATCGACCGTTCGTGCTAATCGGCTTCAAATCCCCATTTGACCGTAGCGAACGTAGTGCGAAGAGGCGCGGCATACGTTGGGTCAACTTGGTTCGCAAAACTCAGGAGCCCTTTGATGTACTGCTGCATAGAAAACACCGATCGAAATCCGCGACGCCGTGCGTGACTAACCGGACCATTCCGGACTAGGTAGAAAAGGTGTTGCTCAAGCTTTCCCCGGAATCTCCTCGATAGTCGGGGACGGTCGCGATCGACTAAAAGTCCCAAAACCACTTTGCGTGCCCCAGGCGGGGCGATCACCGTTTTCGAACTGTGGGGCCGAAGGCCATAGTTGAGCATGACAGTATAAATCGCCTGGACCATCTGTTCGGCCCTGCTCCGACAAAAGTCGGTTGTAGCGTTGGAAAAAATGAGATCATCAGCATACCGCGTATAGATAAGACCGGAGCGCTCGGCAAGCCGCGCTACATCTGTGTCGAATCGTACCATTGCAAGATTGCTCAGCATCGGACTGGTCGGGGCGCCCTGAGCAAGGTGCCCAACTCGCCCAGTCATGTACGACGAAATCACTGTCGGCAGTTGCGGCAGCACGTTTGTCCATCGCCGTAGTTCGTATCGTCCGCTAGCGCCATCAATTACGCGGGTGCATATACGTCCCAACTCGAATGATATAAGTGGCTGATAACCGAGATCCCGAAATGAATGGTAAACTTGTCGTTCGGAAATCGACTCAAAAAATCGCTGCACGTCGATCTTTATTAGCCATCGACAACCACAGTGCTCTCTTGCACAGTCGAGTATGGATTGGCCTAGGCCATACGCGCGGCTTGCCTGATGAGGATGGGCTCGCCGGAGAAGGTAACGAGCAAGCCATTTCTGGACGCGAAATAGCGGCGGTTGTGGGATGCAGATAACGCGGAAGCCGCCACTACGTTTGCAAATCTGAAAGCTTCTGTATGGCTCATCAAAGTTCCGCTCCACAACCTTTCGGAGCACGCTATACGAAACGTCCGCCATCGTCGCGAGATGCTTAAGCGTTAGAACTGCGGGAAGATTCCGGTCCTGCAGCGCGCGAGCTTGATTTAGAGCATTACCTGCAGTGTCATCAGGCACACCTTGAGCTGCGGCCGATTGGCGGTACTGATGAGGGGGCCAGGGAGTCATCTACTTTGGGTAGCGTGAGCGAGGGAGGGGCTAGCCGCCCTCTGAGGCATACGAGGGTGAGGGCGGTTAGCCTCACCCTTGGGACAAGCGGGGGCTCGAACCGTGGCAGAAGGTATTCCTCATGCCAGATGGATGTCGCCGCCCGACGTCGCCGTCAAAGACGACGACCTACGCTAGAGTCACTCCCTGGCCGCCCTCAATGTCTTGGGAAAGTAAAACGAACCATCAAAAGCCGGCGGGTCGAACGGTAGACTACCGAGACGAGACACCGCTCGCAACTCCTCCACTCCATGACGAGTCAGCTGTCGATTCTGGTCAATATACCCATAGGAAAGGCAAGTGCCGATTATCTCATCAACAACGCGTGATGGGAGGTTCGTGGCTAAGCTCAGACGATCGGGTCGAACGATCTTTTTTTTCAATGCGCTTAATACGAGCACCATGTTGCGCTCCATTGGCCTTAGCCTGCTAAGTACCCGTTCGGTCGCGAGCGTGCTCGCCTCGAGAGCTGTCAACAAGCCGCTTGGCTGGACTAGAGGACCGGCTTGATCGAAGACGATGCCTAGTCTAGCGGGTACTACTCTGCTTGGGAATAAGGGCTGCCAAGAATCCGAGGTGTGCCAGAAAATGCCAGGCACGTTATTCGGGCACCCGTGAGCGAAAACCAACATTCCCATAGAGTCTCGAAATCCCTTTCGATACATCCAACGGACCTTCGCGCGTTTTCCATAACGCTCGCAAAACGCCTCCATCTTGGTCAGGGTAGCGGCAGGCCACATCAAGGAGCTAACTACGGGCCGATGGCCGTACCAGAACTTTATATGTGTGGTCGCATGCCTGCTCCTCAGAGTGCGGAATGCGGAGCGTACAAGGGTTTCACCGTCCTCAGCACTTGCATACGCGACGACGTGAAAGGTAATCCAACCGTAAGACCACCAACTTCGAATCGAGTCGGTCCGCATCATCGCCCGTATAAAGCCTTCAAGCGTCTGACCGCTCCCGATAAGGTCATCGAGCAAGAGCAAGTGGTGGCATCGTTTACGACGGAGAGTGGAAACCGAGGGGTGATTAAGGAATCGCTGCGGGTCGGCGCGATGGAGACTTGTGGCTGTATTAGCAAGAACACCTTCGCTTCCAACCTCGCCGCCGCGACCTACTGCATCGGGCCGTGACCGCTTATCGATAAAATAAGATTGTCCGTCAGGGATATCACGAACTGCGTAGACCGCCAGCGGCGACGGCAGATCTGTAACTGCACGGCGAATTACGGCGCTGAGTTCTTGATGAAAGGCATTCTGAGAAACGAGGCGAAGGCTGCCTACCAGGTCGCGTGCGAGTTGATCGTCGCCGGGACGCTCAGTGAACTGGGAGATCCACCTCTGTGCTTCGATCGTATCGACTAGGAGGGGCATGGTGTGACGCTCGACGTGCCGTAGACGCGTTCGTAGAAACCGCAACACGTTGCGCTTTTATACCGTCCCCGGGGTACACACGACAGCGATACATGCCTGTGTACATCGGAGGACTCCATGCTCCGCGTCAACGTCGGCCTGAGCCGAAAGCTGTCGAAGGACTACAACTCGACAGGATACTCCATCAACGTCGATGGCGAGGTCACCGCCGCGGTCTCCGACCCCGAGGCAGTCATCGAGCGGGTGAAGGAGCTGTTCGACCTGGCCGAAGAGTCACTTGACCTGCAGATCCGACGGGCGGAAGGGGATGCAGCCTTCGCCCAACGCGACGGGCAGCATGAGCAGCGCCGGCCCCCACGGCGTCCAGCAAACGCAGGTAACGGCCAGGCGGCCCGGACATCCCCGAAGCAGAACGAACATCGCAATGGCGATGAACGAGGAGCCGAGCCCGCGACCGACAAGCAGCTTCAGTTCCTCCTAACGATCGCTAAGCGGCAGCGGCTTTCGGCAATCGACCTCGAACGGCAGATCGGCGACGTGCTGGGCCGCGAAACGGGGCTGTACGACCTGACGAAGCAAGAGGCGGCCAAAGCGATCGACGCTCTCAACGGCCATCGCCAGCAGGCAAGCTCCGAAACCGCGAATGGTAACGGCCGCCGCTGAGCCAAGTCCATCCGAGCGGGCGGAGCAAATCCACTCTGG
>DASZPA010000273.1:0-7608 GCA_035550555.1 Fimbriimonas sp. | reverse complement strand
CAGGATCGCATGGCTTGAGGATGCGCTCGCTCAGCTCCGGGAGAGCTAGACATGCCGCGCTGATCTTGGCCCGGATGGGTGCTTTGGAGGCGGAGGGATCTTGAACGAGTCGGGCTCGATCTTTGCTGGAACGTCGATGCGGTCGAAGGTGATGGTATCGATTATCGCCCAATTGTCCATGTTTGCCAATTCGGGATGCTTCTGATCCAGACTGTCCGGCTCTGGCAGCTTGGGCGGCGGTTTCGACGGATCGCGGTCCCCGAGCATCATCTCGATGGGGAAAGAATCGAACTGCATCCGATAGACGCGTCCTGTTGTTTCGCCGATGAGTAGGCGCACGTGTCCGTATCGGATGCTCTTTCCAAAGAACTTCAGGAGACGGCAACGCTCTCCGGCGAAGGTTTCTTCCGCTCCGAAACTGATAGGGATTCGATCTGATTTGGCCACGTGTGAGAGTCTGCCTGAACCGCCAAAGAACTGAAAAAGCATCTCAATCTTGCTTGTTGCAGTAATTGAACGGCCAACCGTCCACAACGTCTCCGGCGCTGGGCGGAAGCTTCTGCCGGCCTTGGACATGTATCCATTGAAGGCTTCAGTCAGGTCCTGTCCATCGGAAACAGCAAGAATCTCCTCGTTGAGGCTAAAGCGATTCGGGCGATCAAATAAAAAATTGCCTTTCGTGATCAATGGCTTGTCGTCTTTCCTACCTTTGATGAATCTCACTTCAAATTTCATCGTGAAGGCTGAGGAGAACGACGGCATCTCCTTATAGCGGTCCATCGACCACTTCAGAAAGGCTTCCGGTGTGTCAGGGGCGCTTGTCGGCGAGTCGTTCTTTCCCTGCGAGCAAGCTGAAGAAAGAATCAATGCCGCCGTGGCAGCGGTCGCGATACGCAGGTAGTTGGCCATCTGAATCTTTCAAGGAATAAGAACGATTCATCAAAGCCGCAGGATGCGACCCTTTTGTAGCAGTTGGGGGCCGGTTAGAAGCTCGGCCCCGAATCCCTCGTTTACGCTTCGTCGTCTTCGACGAAAAGCTTTCGTTTGGTGGGCTCGGCTTTCGGCTCCTCCACCACTTCCGCCACCGGTTCCGTGGTGGCGACGGGGGGCTCGCTGACCGGCGGCTCCGCCAGGGCCGCAGCGGCGAAATGGTGATCCGCGGCGCTCGCCTCTTTCTCAACGGCACGTAGCGCATCGGACATCGAACCCTTGCTCGCAATCACGATGGAAGCCACCAAGACGGCAAGACAGACGAGCGTCACGGTCGCAGAGACTGCCGGACCGAACGGCTGGATGATGATTCCCGATATGAGAAGACCCACAAGGTTCATCACCTTGATCAACGGGTTGAGGGCGGGTCCGGCGGTGTCCTTGAATGGGTCGCCGATCGTGTCACAAACGACCGCCGCCTTGTGGGCCTCGGTTCCCTTACCGCCATGGAGTCCATCCTCGACGAGCTTCTTGGCGTTGTCCCACATTCCACCGGAGTTGGCCAGAAGCACGGCCATCAGCTGGCCCGAGACGATGGCGCCGGCAAGAAACCCGCCGAGCGCTTGAGCGCCAGTCAGATTGTAGAAGTGGCCGTCGATCTCCACCGGCGCCTTGCCGATCGAAAATCCGAACCCGACGGCGATCGGAAGAGCGATCGCGAGAATTCCAGGAGCGAGCAGCTCCTTCTGTGCGGCCGCCGTTACGATGGAAACGCAACGGCCATAGTCCGGCTTGCTGGTGCCGGCCATGATGCCGTTGTCCTCGCGGAACTGTCTTCGGACCTCGTTGATCAGGTCGAAGGAGGCTCTGCCGACGGCGTTGATGGCGAAGGCTGAGAAGAGATAGGGCGCCGCGCCGCCGATGAGCAGTCCCAAGAAGATCTCGGGAACGTCAAGGCGCAGTCCGATGGCGCTCAGGTGCGCGCCCGCCAGATAGGAGTGGAACAGGGCAATCGCGGCGACGACGGCGGTCGAGATGGCGAAGCCCTTCGTGAGAGCTTTCGTCGTGTTACCCGCGGCATCCAGCTGCGCGATGGACTTGGCGGCTTCCGGATGCTCGTGAGCCGAGCCGCTCATTTCGAAAACGCCCTGGGCGTTGTCCGAGATGGGACCGAAGGTGTCCATGGCCAGGATGTAGGCGGTAGTTGTCAGCAGGCCCAAGCCGACCAAAGCAATCCCGTAGAACCCAAGTGTGAACCCTCCGTACTTCGCAGGGTTGAATACCACGAGCGGAAAGAGCAGCGCGACCACGATCGCGACCACCATGAATACGCTGGAGGTCAGGGCATGCGCGAAGCCTTGGATCACCATGGGAGCCGCGCCGGCTACAGCCACTCCCGCGACCTCTTGAGTCGGACCCTGATGCGTGCTCACGTAGCGGTCGGTCAAGTACTGGATCGCGAACGCCATCAAGATTCCGAAGCCGATGGTGAACCAGAACAGATACCACGGCACAACCGTGTGATGGGCTACGGCAAGGTCGATGTTCTGTTGCGGAGGCATAGGACTCGGCTTCGACGGGTCCATCACCTTCATGGCGTCTTCGACGACCTTCGCGGAATCCTTGAAGTAGGTCGGCGAGATGGTCTGAAGCTGAAGCTGCTCGGGCTTGTCGACTCTATCGTCCACAGCCACCGCGACCCGCCCATCAGGACTGGTGTAGAGCTGAGTCGGTACGGATTGGATCTTGTTGACCTGCAGGTCGATCTTCTGAGCGGCTGCCTGGGTCTTCGCTTGGGCGATCTGCTCGTCGAAGCTCTTCTCGACGATGGGTCCAACCCAGGTTTTTCGGTCGATCGTCTGCTCGGTCCTCGCGGGATTCCTGCCCTGAGCCGGCTGTGCAGGCACATGCTCCTTGATCTGAATCTGAATTGCGACCATCCCATCTGCGGGACCCTTCGGGCCAAACAGGTTGCCGATGGTCGTCATCGGCGCCGCCGGCGGCCCTCCCATAGGCTGGTTCGCCTGATTGCGAATCGCGAACTGCAGGGCCTTGTTGTTGGGATCGTTGAAGTCCGTGACCGGTGACATTCCGGACAGATCCGCAGGCTTGGGTAGGCTCTCCACCTTCGCCTGAAGCTGTGCCGAGACTTCGGCGACATCCTCTTTCTTCGACGAGTCGTATCCGAGGTCTTTGGCAGCGGGGGCGGCAAGCACTTCTTCCGCCGTTACTTGCCAGGGCTCCTTCTTCGTCTTTGCCGCGAGATCGGTCTGGATGTCTTGCAGCGCTTTCACGCGGTCGACGACGATCTTGTTGACGGGTGTCAGCTCGGTCGTTCGGACGAGCTCGCCCGTTCCGCCCATCATCGTGTAGGAGAGCACTCCGACCAGAACGAACGCCAGAACGGCCGAGAGGGTGAAGCCCTTGGTTAGAGCCTTCAGAGGATCGGACGTGTGATCGTCGCTCCCCCTGACGGTCGCGATTCCAAGCGCCGAAGCGAGCAGACCGAGCGCCGAGACGGCAAGGCCATACACAACCAGGCGCGGCCATGTGTGTGGATCGAAGATCAGGGAAGTGGCGGCGCCGAGGACGATGGAGGCTACGAGCATGACCTCGTAGCTCTCAAAGACGTCGGCCGCCATTCCGGCGCAGTCGCCCACGTTATCGCCCACGTTGTCGGCAATCACAGCCGGGTTTCGAGGGTCATCCTCAGGAATGCCCGCTTCGACCTTGCCGACGAGGTCGGCGCCGACGTCCGCGGCCTTCGTGAAGATGCCTCCGCCGACCCGCATGAAGAGCGCCGCGAGAGAGGCTCCAAATCCGAAGCCGACGAGGAGGTTCGTCGCGATGGCGGGGAAGAAGAGAAGGATCGTGCTCGAGCCGGTCAGTCCGATTCCAACGGTGACCAACCCGGCGACGGCGCCGCTTCGAAAGGCTGTTTCTAGAGAAGTCTTTGGGCTCGAGATTGCGGCGTTTGCCGTTCGCATGTTGCCCGCGACGGCCATAAGCATGCCCGCATACCCCGAGACGTACGAGGCGGTCACGCCGCAGACGAAGCAGATGCCGACGCCAATGGCGATGGCATTCCCCATCTGCCAGTAAAGACCCACCAATCCGCAGAACAGCAGCAGGATAAAGATGGACATGGTCGCTATCTGCTTGCGCAGATAGGCGAGAGCCCCCTCGCGGATTGCCAGTCCGACCTGTTGAAGCTTCTCGCTGCCCGGCGACTGGGCCATCACCTTGCTGCGGACCCATCCTAGGCCGTAGAGAACCGACAGGATGCCGATGGCGAAGGAGAGCCACAGTCCGATCGCTTGTGTTTTGTCGAAGCTGATCGTGATGTGATCGCCTTCCGCCGCGCTTGCGGACGTTGGCAGCAGGGCGGCCAAAAGAACCGCTAAGAATGATCCTAGTGCGCGGGATGTGGCCTTGCGTGCCGCTCCCTCAATCGACTTCTTCATTGAGCTTGGGTACCCCGGGGATCCACGCTTCCGTGCGGAGCTTCGCACTTGGCCGCTTCTAATTTGGGGCCCAGTATACCTGCACTACAATGTCTACCAATCCCGCATTTGACCAGCTTTGGAAGGCTGGGAAAAAGTTACTTCGTGCGGCCGATGCGGTTGAACGGGAGCCAAATGAACTCCGCTCTGCCGATGATCGAATCTCGCGGGACCAAGCCCCAGCCGCGCCCGTCGAACGAGTTGTTCCGGTTGTCGCCCATCATGAAGTAGAAGCCGGGCGGAACCGGCTGGGCAGGCTGTTTGATCGCCTGCATCTGATCTTCGTGGGAAGAGATCACGTATTGAGGAGCCACCTCGTAGGCGTTATCGTAACCGGTGACGCCGGCGTTGGCCTCCGTCGTTGTGTAGTTCAGCGGAATGATCTTGTTATGCCACTTGATGAACTTGAAGCTTGCGTTTGCTGAAGCCGTCTGAGGGATCTGGTCCGCCGGCATTTCAGCATAGTTGGAGTCGTCGATCCGGACGGAGTAGTGTTTGTTGGGGTCCTGGGCGAGCTTGCCGTTTCGGTACATTGCGCCTTGACGGATCTCTACGACGTCTCCGGGGGCGCCCACGCACCGCTTGATGAAATCGACCTTCACGTTACCGTTCTTGTCGCGTTGTTCGGGGTTCATGAACGTGGCGTCCACGGGCGGACGGAACACCACGATATCGTTCACCTTCGGATCGGTGTACCGGTAGATCGCCTTGTTCGCAACGATAAAGTCGTTCACATAAAGGGTTGGCCACATGGAGCCGGAGGGAATGAGGAACGCTTGGATCGCGAACGGCCTGATGACCATGAACACGAACACGCCCGCATAGATGACTGCGTCGAGCACCTCGTTGAAGAAGCGCGCGAGGCCGTAAGTCGCGGTTCGCTTGTGCGCAGGGGTATTTCGCAGATAGGGCGAAATGGCCAGCCGAAGGACGGTTAGCGCCGCAACGATATAGACCACTTCGCTGAGCGGCGTTCTTGCGGCCGAATCGATAAACTCCCGGTAGCCGCCGCCGGATACCTGCTGCTCCTGGGCAATGGCGGACAGAAGCGAAGTGAGCGGCACGTTTAGCGTCGCTCTTTGATTCGGGCGTCCTTACCTACCTTGTCGCGCAGGTAATACAGCTTCGCTCGGCGGACCTTACCGCGCCTGACGACTTCAAACTTGGCAATATTCGGCGAGTGGACCGGAAACGTTCGCTCCACCCCAACGCCGTTGCTGATCTTGCGAAGGGTAATGGTGGTGGAGATCCCTCCGCCCTTGATGGCGATGCAGTTGCCTTCGAAGATCTGGATTCGCTCCTTGCCCGCTTCGCGGACTTTCACGGAGGCGCGGACGGTATCTCCGGGCCAGATCTGGGGCAGGTCCGTCTTTTTCAGATCCTGCGTGACGCTATCAAGGATGGCAGCTTTCGACATGTCGTTCTTTTTCCGTAACGGGATGGCAGAACTAGCCGTTCCACCGTGAGTCTTTCGACCGGTAAGCCCAGAGGCACGACGGAACCGTGCTTGGACGCGAGAAAAGATTATGGCACAAGGCATCCTTTCATTTCTTTTCTTAGTTACAGGCTGAGACGTGTGCCTTGGGTCAGGTAATCCGTCGACCTATGGCGAGCGGCCGTAATGCGGAAAGCTGATCGAGCAACTTCAGATCGGACATGGTCAGGGACGCTTTCGCCAGCAGGTCAGGTCGAAACTGTCGCGTGAGCTCGAGAGATTTCATCCGCCGCCACTTGGCGATGGCCTTGTGGTCGCCGGAACGGAGCACCTCGGGTACGGACTCACCCTCCCATATCTCCGGGCGCGTGTAGTTGGGTGCGCTGAGGAGCCCGTCGGAATGCGTGTCGCTCTCCAAACTCGCCGAATCGCCAAGGACGCCGGGTAGAAGGCGAATCATGGCGTCCGCCATTGTAAGGGCGGGAAGTTCTCCGTTGGTGAGCACGTAGTCGCCTACACTAAAGACATGCGTTGCCAGTTGCGTCTCGACTCGGTGGTCGAAGCCTTCATAGTGTCCGCACAAGAAGACTAAGTGGTCCTTCTTGGAGAGGTCTGCTGCGTGGGCCTGTGAGAATGAAACGCCGGTTGGCGCCGTGAGGATGATTGCAGTGTCGGAGTTTGGATGCAGCGATTTCAGGGCGTAAGCCACTGGTTCGGGCCGAATCAGCATTCCGGCTTGACCTCCAAAGGGGCTGTCATCCACCTTTTGGTGACGGTCATAGCAGAAGTGCCGTGGATTGGCAGTGCGAAACTCGACGAGCCCGGCGGTCGCCGCACGTCCCAAGATGCTCGACCGAAGAAACGGCCAAAGCGTTTCGGGGAAGAGGCTGATGAAGTCGATGCGCACGCTCCATTGTGACGTGCCCCTGTTCGGTATCCTTTTGGGCAATGTCGAACGTGCCCGAGGACCTGAAATACACCGCTTCCCATGAATGGGTTCGCATTGAAGACGGAGTCGCGACCGTGGGAATTACGGAGCATGCTCAGGCCGAACTTGGCGATGTCGTGTACGCCGATCTTCCCAACGTCGGGCGAGTGCTGCAGGCGGAGGAATCGTTTGGAAGCGTCGAGTCGGTCAAGGCCGTCAGCGACATCTATGCGCCGTTGGCTGGCGAGGTCGTCGACGCGAACGGCGCTCTGGGCGCGCAGCCTGAGCTGCTCAATTCCGACCCGTACGGCAAGGGCTATCTGATCAAGATCAAGCTCTCCGATCCCAGCGCCGCATCGGGCCTCCTGGATGCCGCCGGGTATCAAGCTTCGCTCGGCTAATCTGCTTCGCTCCCATTTTTATGCCTTACATTCCCCATACCGAGCAGGATCGTCAGGAAATGCTGGCGACAATCGGCGTCGCGTCTATCGACGACCTTTTCCGAGAAATCCCCGAGAACCTTCGGATCTCGCCAGGATCTCTCAATTTGCCGCCAGCGCTGGACGAGCCGCTGCTGATGGCCAATCTTAAGGAGCTGGCCGGTCGCAACTTGGACGCCACCAAGCTCCTCTGCTTTCTCGGCGCCGGCATTTACGACCGGTATATTCCTTCTTCCGTCGATGCGGTGATCTCTCGTGGCGAGTTCCTGACCGCTTACACGCCCTACCAACCCGAAGCCTCGCAGGGCTACTTGCAGACAATCTACGAGTTCCAGTCGATGGTCGCCGAGCTCTACGGCACGGACATCGCGA
>DASZPA010000272.1:0-4588 GCA_035550555.1 Fimbriimonas sp. | reverse complement strand
GTCATCGCGAGGGACTGAACTCGTGATTTTGTACCGATTTTCGGACGTTCTTTGGGACCGGTACGGCAACATCATATCCCAAGTTGGCGCAAAGTCAAGCGTTCTTATCGAAAATTGCTTGTTAGACCTATGCGATTTTCGGGGTGTTCCGCGCATGGCGCTCGTCAACCTCCGCGCTGACGTCGGCCGCAATCGCATGTGCGACCTCGGCCGAGCAGGGTTCTTGGCTCGCCACCGGCTCGCAGAACGGATGCTCGCGCACCTTATCGGCCAGCGCGTCCCGGAAGTTCTTCAGGATCAGCCGCGGCAACTCCCAAGGGTCGGGCGATTCGCCTTCCTTGCCCCACGCATCCGCTTTGAGCAGCTCGCGGCCCCACTCGAGACGCAGAACGACCGCCTGAAAGATCGTCTCGCCTGGCTCGAGCAGCCGGAAGTCGTAGATCGATTTACCTTCGGCATAAACGTGGTACAGCACCGGTTTTGCAATCTTGTAGCCTGGAACCGACTCCACGTAGATCATGATCGCCAAGTCCACATCGACGCCCGGATCTCCCTTGCTCAGAGCTGGCTGAATCGGTCCTTTCAGCGACGTGCCGACGGTGCGAAGTCCCCACCTTTCGAGGAGCAGCTGCGGCGTGTATTCGGTCTTGGGTTGGTTCGTCATCCTTGATTTTTCTTGTCGAGAGAGTCGGCGATGCGGGTAGAAGACGGGCAGCCGGCGGCATGCGTCGGATAGGGCCGGCAGCAGCAGATGCAAAGCCAGCGGCGCTTGGAAGTCGAGAACCACCACTTGCCATCTTTGGACTCCAGCGGCCAGTTGGTTTGGATTCGCTCGGTAATCATCTAGCGCCCGCTTGCTGATCCACGGCGTTTCTTTCCATTGTCATTTTCCATCTTCAGAAGGAATTGAGAATTCGATCTGAAGAGATGATTCGATCTCTTTGAGCCGTCGGAGGGCCATTATTAGGTCTAGGACAGGGAACCTAATGTCTTTGACTTCATGGACCATCCAATCCTTGCCGCAGAACTTGCACTTGCGGCCTATTTCGTCCGCGCCCATGACATCTACAGGAACCTCTAAGACCTTGCCACAGCCAGTGCCGCGACAAACGATGCGGATCGTTGAAATCTCGTTCGTCGGTATGCGTAGGATTAATACCGTACAGCACGTAGCTATCTGGTTAGTCACGCCCTGACCTTCCCCCAGATCGACTCTTCGAGCCGGTCCATTTCTTCGAGCATCGCCTTGAGACCCGATGCGTTGCGGATCGCTAAGTCGACGAGCCGGGCGATGGCGCTTTTGACCTGCGTGTAATAGCCCTCGAATTTCCAGTCCAATCGCTCGCCGTTTTTGCCGTCCACTTTCGCAAAGCGCTGGACCTCAAGGTTCATCCCATCAGCCACCTGGAGCACCCGCATATCGCCGACCTGGGGCTGCTCATTGGGCGGGACCGTCGAGATGATGGTCCGATGCTCTGCGGGCTTTCCAAGAAATTCGCGGTTTCTAGGCGCCCGTTTTCGCTTCCGCGTGTTTGGAGTGGCAGAGGTGTCTGAACGGGCTGTCCGTGGCTCCAGAGCGTCAGAATCAGCAAGTGTCGTTGAATCGGTAATCATCTTTTATCCTCCAGTCGGGAAATCGTCGGGCTTGACATGGGGCGGTCCTGCTGACATGGGCATGCCGCTCTTTCGTCGAGCAGCTGCCGGATCGTGATGCCGCGCTCTCGGCACTCGGCAAGGTCGGCTTCGATCTGTGACTTCTTGCGCTGGTCCTCAAGCCGCAACCGCTCCGCCTCCAGGTCGAAAACCTTGGCCCGAGGTGGCTCAGGCAGGTCCCGTTCAGGTTCAGGATCGGGAATGGCAGCCCCAAGCTCGGTTCGCCTCTCGACGTTGGGATTGGCCTTTTCCACGACCTGGCGAAGCATCGCATCGGCTGAGACGGCAAGGCTCCCGCAGACCTCCCCTCCGGGTTCATTTCGCTTGCGAAAAACTCCGGTAAGCGATGCGGTAGCCCCCCCTGAGTAGCAACTACCGGAGTCTTTCGCTTCGCTCGGATGGGATGGGATGGGATGGGCCGCGCGCGAGGTTTTTAAATCCATTTTAAGGCCGTTTTTATTCGAATTTAAATCGATTTTTTCTGCCTGTAAATTGGATTTATTTATTGGTTTTTCTCGCTCTTTAAATCCATTTTCCGGGGGATTTTTTGGAGTTCCGTCCGGTGGTCTTGCCGCACTGTTTGGCGGCTCGTCCGGTGGGTTCTTGGGTGGCCTTCCGCGTGATCTGCTTGGGGTTGCGCCGGAGTAGAAGGTTCGTCCCTCTCGCTCAAGCTTTTCCCTGACCCAGTTCTCGCAGTGGATCTCCCAGTCGTGGACGACGAACCTAACTTCGGGGTCGCCTTCTACGGGATCGAGCCAACGCGTTTTAAGAAGTGCGTCGATCACTTTGTTCGCATTGAGCGTCGTGCGCATTCCTATCGCGATAGCCTTGTTCCCAAAGCGCCCAAGAGCACCGTCCGGAGCATAAAGCGCCGTATGGTGGATCATCGCGCATACCACGCCAAAAGCGGTGCATTGGTCGATGTCTAGTTCGTCGGCCAAAGCGATTGTTTTTGGGTGGTCTAAAGTGTCCTTTTTAGGCATGAGTATTAGGCAGACTTCCGTGCCTGCTCCTTTGTGAAAAGCGTATTTGGTCCAACCGGGGACAAGGAGTGTGAAAGCGGGGGAATTCCTTTAAGGTTCAGTAATTCCAAGCCTATGCCACCTCCTCAGCCGCAAGTAACGTTTTGTTGCCGGTCGGGTTCGTCCAGTAGTCCAGCTTCCGCATGATCAACGAGACGGTGAGTTGCGTGTCTGCGTCAGACTCCATCAACCGCCCGATCTTCTGGAAGCCGTATACCGAACCTGTGTGGTCGCCAAGCTTCAGGTCCCGCGCGATAAACTTGTGAGAGTCGCCGTTGTGAACCTTCATCACGTAGATCGCGAGCTGCCGCGCCCGGCTGATCGGTAGCATCTTCGATCCCCCCTTAATGTCCGCAACAGAGATACCAGTCACTTCCGCGACGGCCTCGATGATCGTCTTCGAAGAGATCCTCATACCGCGCTCCTTTTCCGAGCCTTGTACTGATCGAGCAGCTCGGGCGTCACGAGCGTCATGTCCGCCTGCCAGAGCCGTCGCCCCGTGGTCTCTTGCCAGAAGCCGAGGATTACGAAGCGCCCGCCGCACGCCAAGAACTCCCGCAGGTGGTTCTCGATCGGGACCTTTCCGCTCCCGTGCGTCTTCTTGGGGTCGGTGTACTTCCTGAGGTGGGCGCCGACGCTCTCTCTCGTCGTGATCTGGCAGCCGATGCAGCGCCCGTCAGGCTTTGCCAGCCCCATCACGTCGAACAGACCAAGAACGTCCTTCCTCGTGATCTGAGGGCCCGCCCAGCCGCTTCCGCTGATCGCCTCGCAATAGTCGGCCTTCCAGTATTTCCCCGGCCACCGCTCATTGAGGATGGCCTTGGCGCGGTCGTAGTGCTTGGTGTGCGTGGACCTCTTTTTCTTGTCCTCTTTCGTGGCCCAATCGGTCAGCCCGCCCGGCACATACTCCTCTTTCGCCTCCTCAGCCAGCGGCTTGTACCCTTCCGGGTAGACCGAGCCGAAGAGCTCGCCCGCGGCGTCTTCGCGGTCGAAGAGGTTCATGCGACCTCCAGCAGTGGTGCTTGGGCGTCTCGAATACGCTTCATGGCCATGGCCGCGTACTCGGGATTGAGTTCTAAGCCGATACCGTTTCGGCCCAAGCCTTTCGCGACGGCTAACGTCGTTCCCGAGCCGACGAATGGATCTAAAACTGTTCCGCCAACCGGGCAGCCGGCCAAGATGCAGCGGCGGGGAATGTCCTCCGGGAAAACGGCAAAGTGTGCCCCGGGGAACGGATGTGTCGGAATCTCCCAAACGGATCTTGCGTTTCGGTATCCGGTAGCAAATGTGTCTTCTCGATCCGGCCGATGCGTTCCCATCGTTTGGCCGAAGTGGGCGACGCCGCGCTTACTGTTTTCACGGCGGAACGATTCTCTTGCTTTGGCAGCGTGCTTCGCGAGGCCGGCCTTTGTGCGGTGCGTTCCTTCGCAGTCACCGTATTTGCCACCAGATAGCGTGCCGGGAGGGGACGTTGCGACAGCTTCTTCCCGGATCGCCTCGGCATCGTAGAAGTACCGAGGCGACTTCGTAAGCAGGAAGATGTATTCGTGCGCGGTGGTTGGACGATCCCGAACGCTCTCGGGCATCGGATTCTTCTTGGACCAGATGATGTCGCGCCTGAGATACCAACCGGCATCCTGGAGGGCGAAGGCGACGCGCCAGGGCACACCCATCAAGTCCTTGTCTTTCAAGCCGGCCGGGTTCGCTTTTTTGGACCGGTCATATCCGCCGGCGGCGCTGGTTGAATTCTTGCAGCCGCTAGCACCGCCCCACTTCGACCCCGAGCAGAACGAATCTCCAAGGTTAAGCCAACAGGTGCCATCCTTCCGAAGCACGCGCCGAACCTCTTCGAACACGGCAACCATCTGGTCGATGTATTCGCCGAGCGTCGGTTCTAGGCCAATCTGATGATC
>DASZPA010000271.1:0-5411 GCA_035550555.1 Fimbriimonas sp. | reverse complement strand
CGACCGAGGAACAGCTCATCGGCGAGGTGATCCGGGTCGCCGAGTCGGTCCTCCAGTTTCAAGCGTGCAGCATCTTTCTCCTCGATCCCGCGACCGACACCTTTGTGCTGCGCGGAACGACGGGCGCTTTGCGGGACCGGGTGGGGAAGCTAGGCTACGCGCGTGGCGAAGGGTTTACGGGTTGGGTGAGCGAGGTCGGCAAACCGATCTTGCTGAACGACCCTCGACATGACAACCGCTGGCGAGGAAAGTACGTGGAGATCCCGAGCGAGGAGGTTTCCAGCTTCCTCGCCGTGCCGATCCTTTCTCGCGGCGGCAGCATCGGAGCGATTCGTGTGCTCCGGCGCAACACCGGCCATCCGCTGCTGGACAACACTTTCAAGGACGACGACCTTCGGCTGCTGCAGGCGATCTCCGACCAGATCTCATCGGCACTGGAGAACATGCGCAACATCGAGAAGATTGTGAGCAGCGAGCGAATGATCGCTTGGGGCGAGCTCAGCGCCAAGTCGAGCCACATGATCGGAAACCGCGTGTTTGCCCTCAAGGGCGACGTGAACGAACTGCTGCACCTGCTTCATGGCGAGTGTGTGGACGTCGCGGACTTGCGAGCCTTGCAGCTCAGCCTCCAGACCAATGTCAGCCGCCTCGAGGAGATTCTGCAGGACTTCCGAGACTTCGTCACGGCCACCAAGCTTTCCAAGGAGTCTATCGACCTGAATTCGTTGGTTGAAGAGGCCGTTCACGAGGTCTTTCCCAAGCGCAGCGAGGTCCTTTTGAGAGTGTCGACGGGGGAGCTTCCGCCGGTCGAAGTGGACTCCAAGAAGATCCGGCGGGCCATCGGCGAGCTGGTGGAGAACTCGTTGAGCCATATGCTTCAGGGGCGGTTGTCGGTGGCGACGTCGGTGGTCTCCGGCAACGCTTATCCGCAAACCATCAGGAAGCGGATCAAGCGGTACGCGAGCATCGTCATCGAGGACTCCGGGCCGGGGGTGGATCCGGAACTGAAGGCCAAGATCTTTCAACCCTTTTTCACTGGACGCGCTCGGGGCATGGGGTTGGGCCTGAGCATCGTTAGGGGTATCGTCGATGCTCATGGAGGGGAAGTCTTTGAGGAGGGTGAGAAGGGAAAAGGCGCTCGGTTTGTGATCCTTCTGCCCATCGCAGAGGAGTGAGCCTCACCCCTGAATGCATCTGACCCTCCTGCAGATCGTCCTTCTTGTGGCAGAGGGACTCATTGTCGGGTTCTCCAAGACCGGGGTGCCGGGCACAGGAATCCTGGTGGTGCCTTTGATGGCCGAGGTTTTTGGCGGCCGGCTATCGGTGGGCGCCACGTTGCCGGTGCTGATTACGGCCGACTGCTTCGCCGTCGCCTTCTATCGAACCCATGCCGACTGGGAAAAGCTGAAGCAGCTCGCTCCCTACGTAGTGTTTGGGATCGTGCTCGGGGCGGTCTTTCTGAAGGTGATGCCTCCGGCCAAGAAAGGAATCGACCCGCTCAACGTGGTCATCGGCGGGATGGTCTTGGCCATGCTCGCAGTTCAGCTCCTGCGACGGCGCTTGGGTGACCGACTGCTCCCGACTTCCAAAACTGGAACAGCTGGAACCGGCGTTTTGGCCGGTTTCTCGACGATGGCCAGCAACGCAGCCGGACCGATCATGTCGATCTATATGACTGCCGCGAAGCTCCCCAAGGCGAACTTCATGGGCACCACGGCGCTGTATTTCTTTATCTTCAACATGTTCAAGGTGCCGTTTGTGCTTGCGCTGACGGCCTCGGATTCGGCGCATCCCATGGTGACTCAACAGACGTTAATCGTGGACGCAGCTCTGATTCCGATCGTCATGATCGGCGCCTTCGGAGGGAAGAGACTGCTGCCGGTCATTCCCGAGAAGGACTTCTCGGATGTGGTTCTCTTGTTGGCTGCAGTGGGCGCTTTGAAGATGATGATTCCCTAGAGCCGTTTGCCTTTCAGTCGGGCAATGTCGAACTTGGCCGTTTCGGCGATGTGCATGACGGCCATCACTCCGGCCTGGACCGGGTCAGACACGACCAGATCTGCCGCGTCGGGAACGCTGCCGGCCATGTTCAAGCTGATCACGGGGATGTGGTGCTTTTCTCTCAGCTCTCTTACCGCCTGCGTGATCTTGCCGCCCATGAGGCTTCCCGCCATCACCAAGATCGAAGCGCGGGGCAGGTGGGCGACGGCTCGGACGGCATCTGCGATCAGCTCTTCACCGACCAACGGGATCGTGTCGACGCTGATCCGCTCGCCGCGGATGTTGTGCCGGTCGGCCTCCGAGACCGCGCCGGCGACGACCTGCGCGACCTGGGCCCCGCCTCCCACCACGATCACGCGCCTTCCGAAGATCGCTCCGGGCGATTCGGTGATCTCTACCGAGAAAACGCCTTTGACCTTCTCCAGGTCTTGATGCAGGGTTTCGGGGTCGTCGACCTGATCGACGTCCATGTAGATCTGAGCGTCGATTCCGCTGGAGTGGTGGACCGCGAGGATGTTGCCGCCGTGTTCGGCGACGCAGGCGGTCAGGTCGCGAAGGAGTCCGCGCCGGTCTTCGCCGACGACGTTGATGCCGACGCGATTCATGTCAGCCATGCCCCATTCGTTGAGGTTTGAGTCCCGGCCGACTGCTTTCGGGGATGGTGGGCCGTGTGATCCGGAGTGGGCCGCCCAGGCTTCCTTAACCACGGGGTGGTAGATGGCGAACCGGCCCCCGGTCTTGGGTGGACGGAGCCGAAAATCTCCTGTTGCCGCGACCGGGTTTGTGGCCGCGAGAAGAGCCGCGATGCCGGGTCGGTCTCATTGAATCCGAGGGGCACTTTGGGGTTTACGCGACCACGAAGCAGTTCGCGACTATAGGGGAGGGAATTCATGAGTGGATCGATTCTAAAACAAAAAAGTCCCGGCGGAATCCGCCGGGACTTTCTTCGTTCGGGCTTAGTGGCAGCCGCAGCTTCCGCAGCCGCCGCCGGCACTTGTGTCGAGGCCGGGCATGCCTTCTTCGTCGGTCGAGAAGGAGGAGCCGCAGCCGCAGGAGCGTACGGCGTTGGGGTTCTCGATCTTGAACCCGCCGCCGAGCACGTCGTCGACATAGTCCACGACGGCGCCCTTCATATACCGAAGGCTCATTTCGTCGACCACGATCCGAACTCCGCGGTCAGCCATGACCTTGTCACCCTCTTCAGGCTCGTTGTCATCGAGCGCCATGCCGTAGCTTAAACCGGAGCATCCGCCGCCTTGAACCCAAACTCGGAGAAGGGAGTTCTCCTTCCCGTTCTCGGTGATAAGGCCCTTGAGCTCATCGGCAGCTCGGTCGCTAAGGGTGATCTCGCTGGGCTCGATCGTGGTTTCGGTCATGGGGTCGCTAATTGCCATTTGAAGCTTTTCCTGTTAATCGCTACGCCGAAACTCCGGTTGAAGTTGCCGGAGGTCCAACTTAGTGACGGTCTATGAACCCATTATGGTCTATTTGGCTCGGCTGGACCCCGAATAAAAGTGTAAGGTTCCCGCGCATCTTTGCCGGTTCGCCGGTGAAGCCGCCTCAAGAAGGGGGCTGGACTCAGGCGGAAACGATGGAGCGGAGGAACTGCGCGCGCTGGCGCGCCGCAGCCTCTTCGCGGCGGCTCCCGCGGATTTCGAGGACCGTCAGCGCGGCATCGATGTCCCGAGTCTTGACATGGAAGCCCGGCTGTTCGGCGCAGGCGGCCCAGCGGATCCACGCGAGGACCCGAAGCGCGTCGGCCAAGCTCACCAGGCGGGAGGAGAGGGCGAACTCTCGCGCCTGATTGGCCTTTTCAAGGAGCTTGTCGGCGGAGACGGTTCGGCGCGCGCGTCTCTCCTCTTGCAGCAGGTAATCGCAAGCGCCGGCGAAATCCTCGTGAACACCTGAAATGACGCTGACTTGAGCGAAAGCGCCCACTGCGCGGCTCGATTCCCCGAAAAGGCCGCGAACGGTGATGTTTCGTGCCGAGAGCGCCTCGATCACGGAAGGTAGCCGCTTGGCTTGGGCGAGCCCGATGAGATGAAACATGGCCGACATGCGTTTGCCCTCTCCCAGGTTGATATAGGAGGCGGAGAGGTAGCCGTAGGCAGGCGAATGGGCGAAGGGAACGCGGACTTCCAGGGCTGCCAGCGCGCGGGTGGCGACGGAGTTCGCATAGGGGATCGAGAGTCCCGGAGTGAGGGCTTGAACCCGCAGGTGATCCTCCTCGTTGACCATGACGCAGAGTGAACGCGTCCGATCGATCAGCAGCGCTCGGCCGGGAAGGGTCCACTCGAAATCGGGCGACACGAGGCGGCAGCCCAAAAGATAGTCGCGTTCGGCGTTGGTGAGGCTCTTGAACGCCTCCAGATCGAGTGCCGCGTCGACGGCTGCCTCCACAACACGGGCCATGATCTGTTGGAGCTCTTTTTCGGTGGCAAGGTGCACAAACCGATAGCCCTGCAAGTTCCGCATGATTCTTACTCGCGAGCTTAAAACCACGTCCCCGTTGGGGGCATCCGCCGAGAGCCATGCGGGGGTCGGCATCGCCTTGAGAACCATGCGCATCCAACTCTCGTCATTGATGGGAGCCTTGGAGTTTGGGTTCAGCATGAGTTGGGTTAGATTCCAGTCTACAGCCGCTTCGCAACGCCTGGTAGAAATGCCGGTCCTATTGATATTGCATTGTCATGGCCTTAAGTCGGTACAATGCGTAAGTTCAATGGAGTGTGTTGCCCGGGTGTCTCGTAGACAGGGACGGACTAGGAAACAAGGATTGATAGTTTGACCCGGCTACCTGCAAAGGGCCGTACTCCTGAGGGCGATATTTATTTCGGAGGAGTAAGTAAAGAATGAAGCGAAGCACAAAGCTCGCGCTTACGATTGCTCTTGCGGCCGGTTCGGTAGTTCCGGCATTGGCGCAAGACAATTTCCCAGACGTTCCTGCCAACCATTGGGCTTACGACGCAGTCGCCAAGCTCAAGGCTGACGGAATTCTGGTCGGCTATCCCGACGGCCTGTTCCGCGGCCCGCGACCCGCATCTCGCTATGAGCTTGCGGTCGCTCTGCATGCGGCTTACAGTCACCTCAAGAGCCTCATCGACGGTCTTCAGACCCAGGTCGATGCGCTCAAGGGCATCAACCCTCAGGACATTCAGAACCTGAAGGACCAGGTTGCCCACCTTCAGGACGAGATCAACGCGATGAAGGGCTGGGGCGACGACATCGCCGCTTTGAAGAAGGCGACGGAAGAGTTCGACCGAGAGCTTCGCAGCCTCGGCGTGGACGTCGAGGCGATGAAGAAGGACCTCGGCGACCTGCAGGAGCGGGTTTCCCGACTCGAGAAGCGAAAGCCGGCGGTCGATATCTCCGGCGACATGAACTTCTTCGCGGTGACCACCAACAGCTCC
>DASZPA010000270.1:0-7090 GCA_035550555.1 Fimbriimonas sp. | reverse complement strand
AAAGATTGGTGGTTGTAGAATGCTCCATAGGCGTGTTGCTCCCACCCGGCTCCATACCGGGAGGTGTTTTTGCTTAACCTGGAAGCATACGCCTCTAACCCTTCACAGGGAATTTCCACCAGCTTCGGGACACGACCCTCGGGCAATACCGGAAAGTCTTGATGAGGCGGTGGATTTCTTCAAGGATAGCTTTTGCCTTTGCGGGACTATCACCATCGACCGGGTTTCGATGGAGGCTATGATTTTTTGATGCTGAGGATGGCGGTGCCATCCAGCAGATTGCGTAAAACAGACCGCTTAGGTCATAGATCTTTGGTGTAAATCCTCCACTCGTCCGATGGTTTCCAAGATTCAATTGAGAATTCTTGGTCAAGCCTTTGTAGGAGTTCTTCCTCCATAACGTATTCATCGACCTCGTATTTCTCGATAGCATCATAGAGGTTCACGTCATCGGGGAGCACGATTCGCCTCACGAATGCGTGGTAGTCAGATGTCGGCCCTGCTCGCTGGTTCAACTGCGCCATCGTATATTTGGTACCAGGAGCGCCTAGGCCGCTATGGGTATAGACAGTAAATGTCTGCTTATCCTTAATGTAAGGAATGGCTTTACGTATCCGTCCAATTCGCCGCTCATTCTTTTCTGAGTCGCTTTTGCCGGATGACTTGGACTCGGATTCTTTTGGGTCCAAGCGATCATGCCATTCCTGATCTAGTGCCGCCAGAGCCTTCCATCCCCAGTTAGAAATGTAATCAATTGCCCATCCCAGGCAATAGAGGCCGCCGCCGCTTAGTCCACCGTATACTGCAGCCCTCCAATTACTTGGGTCCACTCGCCACCCAACAATAGCACCGACAACAGGGCCGCCCACCCCTAAGAAAAATCGCCAAAGGTGGCGGAACTAAAGGTGCCGCTTTACCCAAGCACGGCGACGTAGCCGGTAGGATTCGAGTGGTTCCATGAATGAGTAGATGGCGCAACAAGGTACACTCCTCAAAACGTCCAGTTTCGGGGAGAGGCAACCCTATGCAATTGTCGCGAAAGGACTTAGAGCGCCAACTCTGAGTCCTTTCGCATTATAGCCAGAGCGCTAGAATGTATTAAGTGCATCTGTGTTTTGTCGATGAGTCGGGGCATCCGCCTCCGCCGGATAAGATCAAGGCCAAGTTCTTTGTTCTTGGAGCCATCATCATTCCCGAGGGCGTATGGCATGGCTTTGACGAAGAATTCCGTCGCGCCAAGTCTAAATATGGAGTTCGCGGGGAAGTGAAGTGGAGGCATTTCAGTCCACATAACCAAGATGCGCACAATTCAATCGCCCACCTGAATGAAGAGGAAAGAAACAGCTTTCGGGATGTCCTGTTTGGGATCATTCGCAAGTACAAGTCGGTCAGGTTGATTGCTGCTGCTGCTGATATCAAGCGTGCATACGAGAAGCCTTACGTTTCTGGTTCATCCGATCTCTATCACCTGAGTTATAAGCAGGTCACCGAAAGGTTTCAATATCACCTACAAGACCAGAGTCGAGAGGTTGGAAGCGAGATACAAGGAATCGTTGTGATTGACCACCGAGGTGCTCATGATGACCAGCGATTACGAAGTAAGCACGCTGACCTAATCGAGTCTGGGGGTCTGTTCACCTCAAACTATGCGAATCTAGTTGAAGGGCTGTTTATCGCCCCGTCGCACATGAGCGTGGGAATTCAGTTTGCAGACCTGGTTGCAGGCGCCGTGTTTCGGTTTCTAGAGAAAGGTGATGCCCAGTTTTTCGACAAAATCAAGCCATCATTCAGGTCAAGCCCAAAGGGAGATATTCGCGGCTATGGTCTGGTCATGTGGCCCAAATAAGGAGACGCCGAGTCGGGGTCGCCCCCGATCCTGCAAAGACGACGCAGTCTCGGCGTGACATGAATATACCATGTTTTCGGTGAATTCTGCGAATAAAAGCCGACAAAAGTCTACATAGTTGTTTGGTCAGCAGGCCGCCCCGCAGGGTCCCCTCCCGCCGAAGCGCGAAGCGCTGGGGCTAGGGAATGTCTTCGTCTGAAGGCTTCCGTTGCCGAGCCCTCTCCTCATCGTTGGCCTTAAGTCGCCCCTTTCGAATGAGGGTGATCAATAAGCCGCAGTAGACCACCGGTGCCAAGTAAGCCGAGAGCAACGCTGTCGAACTGAAAGGTGCGTGTGACATGAATTACTCATCTCGCAACTTCATTGTACGACACGCCCCGCAGGTTCTCTGGCGCAGGTGCGAAGCGCCAAGCCAGTAATGCCAAGGACGCCTTACAGTTGCCGGCTCGGAGTTGGCTTTCCGAAGATGGAAAGTGCGATGCAGAAAGGGAGGATCAAAAGCGCCGCAGTCCACTCAAGCACAGGGACGCCTTTGATGGCGAACCCTATGGCTATGCCAAGCAAGCCGCTAGCCGCGTTCACACCAAAGTTTGCCCAAGGATGCCGCATCAACCAGACATTCCAAGGATGCTGTATTAACCAAGTATTCCATCGTTTCATGCCGCAGCTTCTATTATCCGCCATCTCCTCCGGCGCAGGCGCGAAGCGCTGAGGCATTGAATCTAGATCCAGCCACCCAGAAAGTCTCGGTTCTTGTCAGTGACTTTTGTGGGTCGTATGATGGCTTCAACTGTGATCTGGACATCGGATATATCTCTCTCTTGCGAGGGCGGCTCTAGCCATTGCTCGGTCCTTATCTCGATCCCAGACACAAGCCGATCATCTTCCAGTAGGGAATAGAAGGGGGTCTCGTCTCGCTCGGGTTCCATAAAGCCGCGTGATCCTCCCTTATCGAGCTGCTGCTTGTCGGGCACTCTCAATGTGTCGATCAAGGTTTCGAGCCGATTGTCAATGTCCCCGCTGTTCTTGAAGAGAGAACCGGGTGGGTCATGACGCAGCATGGTGATCTTGAGATAGCACATCAGGTCCAGATCGGATGAGACTGCCGGAAGGAACCGGAAGTTGTGTCTCTTGAAGTGGCCCGAAAGGGAGTCCGATCCTGATCGCTCAACAACTAGGTCCGGATCTGCCCGATTGAACATTTGGATTGGTCGGTACGGCTCCCCTTGGATCTCTTCGAATTGTTTCCTGGCACTGGGCCGGTGCTCAACGACGTACCTTAGCGCTCCAGGCTTGATGCCAAACGTGTCGAACATGGGCGATTCTCTCGCTAGACCAACAGGTTTTCCTATCCAGAGTTGGCCGTACCTGATGATCGAGCCGCAATACTCGTCTTGGTAGTAGATGTGAATCTCATCTTCAAGTTGTCGTAAAGCGTCCTCGATGGACCAAAACTGCTTCAACTGTCGGTGAAAAGCCTGTCTAATGCTGTGTATCTGCTCTGGCCTAGACGTGGAAGGCAATGGCCCACGATACTGTAGTAAAGCCCGCATGATTCCGCTCTTGTCCCACATCCGTTCGTCTGGACCGAGCATGTAGGGCGCAATCAATGTACACCCAGGAAACGTGCCGCGACAGTGGTGACGCGGAGGTCGTCAGCCGACTGAGGGTTGTCGAGAGATAGAGGTTCTTGTCCTTCCATTCAGTTTCTCCGAACGGAAAGCCCCTTCCACCATCACCCCTCCAAGCGATATTTATGAAGTCGTTCACTACCACTAATTCTTTAATGAGGAACTGAGCGACTTCATAACTACGTTTTATCGCTGGAGAGGTGGCTCTCCTCAAAATGCGGAACAATCGAATTCGGAGGCGGAGACTCTTCCGATAAAACTATTATGGAGAACGCTGGGAAAGTAGCGTTCCAGGGATCGGGAGGGGCCAAAGGCGCTTTGCGGAGTATAGCAATTCCTTACGTTGAGTCCCAGCCATCCATTGGTCGGTTTATTGGGTAACGCCAGCCCTTGCAACGGTTTCTACTGCCAACGCTAAGTTGTTTATTTGGGCGCATATGTCAACTAACGCGCCCGCTCTTACAACACCGTTGGGGTTATTGCTGAACTCTTCGTGGAAGACCATGATCCGTTGAGAGATGTCATGGCACAGGTCTATGGCTCGCGACAGCTGCATCTGATTCATCGACACGATTTTACGGCTAGATAAACAGGGAAGGCCCGATGCTGGACACATCGAGCCTTCTTTTTGCACTCTCTCAGAGGTGAGGAGAGTGTACCTTGGAAGATCAAGCACACAAAGAGATTATCTTAGATCAATTCGGGGATCTCGCAACAGCTTTCTTAAGCTATCTGAAACGTTGCTCCGATGTCTTGAGCAATGGCCTCCAACAACAAGCAGAACAAAATGACCCTCGCGCTGAAACTGGATGCTGACGTCCAGCGGCACGTATTCGCCGTGTTCCTCGCAAGGCGTCCTCCATGCATCAATTAGCGCCTGAGCGCAGGCTTGCATTAGTGACGCGGTGGCATCACATAGAGCCAAATACCGTTGGCCCAACAGTGCTCCTTCTTTGATGAGTTCGTTTGATTCGGCTAATTCGCGGCGAAGCAACTCGATTGTTTGCTTATCGTTCATCCGTCCTACTATAAACCTCCCCAATAGCGATCTGCCGAGACTTCGGCTGTCGCGTTCCTTTGCTTGCTTGAAGACGCCATCTTAACTCACGAAAAGACTCTGGTCTTTTTGTGAAGAGCGTAAGCGGACTTCATAATAATGATTATCAGAAGCTATTGCAACGCCCTTCCCCGGAGAGTGGGTGAACAGGCGACGCCGGATGGAGGCTAGGTTGCGTTCGTGTTGTTGAGGAGGGTTTTAATGATGTCGACTACTTCGGCGACCGTTCGGGTGGCGGTTTCGACGACGTGGGCGTCGGATGCGACTCGGAGCGGGCTTTCGGTGCGGGTGATGTCCCGATGGTCGCGGTTTTCGATCTGGCCTCGCACTTCTTCGAAGGCGCCTTCCAGGCCCTTGGTTTGAAAGTCCAGCATCCGCCGCTTCGCGCGTTCCTCCAGGCTGGCGGTCATATAGACTTTGAGATCCGCGTTGGGCGCAATCACGGTCGTCGCGTCCCGGCCCTCCAAGATGACGCCGCCCTGTGCGACCATCTGCTGCTGCAGACGCACCAGTCCGGCCCGCACCAAAGGATGGGTGCTCAGGGAGCTGGCCGCTTCTCCGACTTCCGGCGTGCGGATTTCGGCGGTCACGTCCTCTCCGTCCAGAAGCACCCGTTGGGGATCGCCTTCGCCGAAGGAGATGTCTGTGGCCTCTAGGAGGCCGGCCGCCCGCTCGCCTTCATGAACTCCCTGGCGAAGCGCCTTGAGGGCGAGGGCCCGATACATGGCGCCGGTATCCAGGTACCGGAGCTCCAGATCCCGGGCTAGGATTTTGGCGACCGTGCTCTTCCCCGCTCCAGCCGGCCCGTCGATGGCGATGACCAGCTCGCTAGACAATGGAAAGACGCTCCAGCTCTTCTTCGAAGCCGGGGAAGCTGGTCGCAATCGTCTCGGCTCCGTCGATGACGGTCTCGCCGTCGGCGATCAGCCCGGCAATGGCGAACGACATGGCGATGCGGTGATCCCCTTCGGCTTTGACATGGGTTCCGGTAAGGGGCGTCGGGCCGACGATGGTCATGCCGTCCTCCTGAGTCTCGACCTGGGCGCCCATCCGGCGAAGGCCGTCCGCCATCAGCTCGATGCGGTCGGACTCCTTGACACGCAGCTCCCGTGCGTTGCGGATCCGTGTCTCTCCCTCGCATTGGGTGGCCAGGACGGCCAGCACCGGTATTTCGTCGATCAGACGCGTCACCAAGCCTCCGTCGATGTCAAACGGCTTGAGGAACTTGGGCGCGCGCATTTCCAGATCCGCGACGGGCTCTCCAAGCTCGTCCCTCACGTTGCCATGATGGACCTCGATTCCGCACCTTTCAAAGACGTCCAAGATGCCTGTGCGGGAGGGATTGAGGGACAGCTCCTCCAGCGTGAGCCGTGCTTCCGGCAGCAAGGCCGCTGCAACCATAAAGAAGGCTGCACTGCTGATGTCGGCCGGAACGGTCAGCTCGAACGGCTTGAGGTTCTCAGCCGCCGAGATCGTGACTTCGGCCGCGCCCGTGCCAAGGTCGATCTTGGTGGAGACCGGCGCTCCCATGGCTTGGAGCATGCGCTCCGTGTGGTCGCGGCTGAGACTGGGCTCTTGGACCACCGTTTCTCCGCTGGCCCTCAGTCCGGCAAGGAGCACACAGCTCTTGATCTGACCGCTGGCCACCGGGCTCTTGTGGACAATGCCTTTCAGCGAGTTGGAGCCTTTGATGAACAGCGGGGGGTAGTCGCCCTCCACCTCCGCCCCCATCCGGCGCAGGGGCTCGGCCACTCTTCGCATGGGGCGCTTGCTAAGCGACGCGTCTCCGATCATCGTCGCGGTCATCGGACGGCTGGCGACGAGGCCGCTCAGCAGGCGCATGGTGGTACCGCTGTTGCCGCAGTCCAAGGGTCCGTCGGGCTCCTTCCACCGGGCGATCGGCTCGAGCACGATCTGAGTGTCGCCGATCCAGTCGTGCCGCAGTCCAAGTTGGTTCATGCACCGTAGCGTGGATTCGCAGTCTTCGCCCCGCAGGGGGTTGGACACCCGGCAGGGCCCGGAGGCGAGCGCCGCAAACATATACGCGCGGTGCGTGAGGGATTTGTGGCTGGGCGCCCGAAGCGACCCTTGGATGGTGGCGACTCGCCGGGAGACAAGCCTCACCGGCGGCGGCTCCCCGGCTTGGGAAGCACTCTTTTCTGTTCAACCTTCATGGCAGTTTCTTGCTTGGCCTTGGCAGACTGGGCTTTCTTCAGCATATCCAGTAATGCCGGCCGATCTTCCGAGTCGAGAGTTTGCCGGAGCTCCGCCAGACGACCTTCGAACTCGCTCAACACCTTGGAAAGCTCCACCCGGTTGCCCATCAGGATCTGGGTCCAGAGGTTCGGATCGACACCGCCCACGCGCGTGAGGTCCCGCCATGAGCCCGCTCCGACCTCCACATGGTCCAACTGAGCGGCCATTTCCACAAGCGCCGCCGCAATCGCATGGGGCAGGTGGCTCAAGATCGCCACATGCCGGTCGTGGACCTCGGGCGGAATTCGGATGGGCATCGCGCCCATGGCTTTGACCAGCTTCTCCACCGTTTGCGTCGCC
>DASZPA010000269.1:0-8124 GCA_035550555.1 Fimbriimonas sp. | reverse complement strand
GATGTTGTAGCCGAACTCGTCAGTCTCGCCGTACACGATGCCCGGCTTCACGCCTCCGCCGGCCATCCAGATGGTGAAGCAGCGGGGATGGTGGTCGCGGCCGTAGTTCTCGTGGGAGAGCGGACCCTGGCAGTACACGGTTCGGCCGAACTCGCCGCCCCAGATGATCAGCGTGTCGTCGAGAAGACCACGACGCTTTAAGTCGGTCACTAAAGCGGCGCACGCCTGGTCGACGTCTTGGCACTGCAAGGGAAGGTCGCCGCTCAGGTTGCCGTGCTGGTCCCACCCGCGGTGGAAGATCTGGATGAACCGCACGCCCCTCTCAGCCATCCTCCGTGCGAGAAGACAGTTCGCTGCGAAGGTGCCCGCCTTGTGAGCGTCTTTGCCGTACAGCTCGAAGGTCTCATCGGATTCCTTGCTCAGGTCCATCAGCTCGGGAACGCTCGTCTGGAGCCGGTACGCCATCTCGTACTGGGCGATCCTGGCTGCGATCTCCGGGTCGCCGAAGTGAGAGAGCTGCATCGTGTTGAGCTTGGCGATTCCGTCGAGCATCTTCCTGCGGGTCACACCGTCGACTCCGCCCGGGTTGTCCAGGAACAGCACGGGATCGCCTGAGCTGCGCAGTGCCACGCCCTGATACTCTCCAGGCAAGAACCCGGCGCCCCACAGACGCGTGAAGACGGCTTGCGCATCGGCCTTGGCACTCCAGGTGCTGTGGAGAACGACGTAGGTTGGAAGGTCCTCGTTGAGTGTTCCCAAGCCATAGCTGACCCAAGAGCCGAAGCTTGGCCGGCCTGGCAGCTGGCTGCCGGTCTGAATGAACGTAACGGCCGGATCGTGGTTGATCGCCTCGGTGTACATCGACTTGACGACGCACAGGTCTTTCACGATCTTGGAGGTGTGCGGCAGCAGCTCGCTCACCCAGACGCCGTCCGCGTTGTTGTCGAACTTCTGGAACTTGTATCGGCTCGGTGCGACGGGGAAGCGAGCCTGCCCGCTGGTCATGGTGGTGATCCGTTGGCCATGCCGGATGCTATCGGGCAAGTCCTCGTTGAAGTGGTCGATCAGCTTCGGCTTGTAGTCCCACAAGTCCATCTGGCTCGGGCCGCCGTTCATGGTGAGATAGATCACCCTCTTGGCTTTGGGCGCAAAGTTAGGGAAGCCTGGCTGACCGCCATGCGCTTTGCGAATGTTGGGCGCGGCCTGAACCAAGGTCGCGAGGGCGGCTGTGCCGACTCCGAGCGCACTCCGCCCAAAGAGCTGGCGTCGCGTCATTAGCAGTTCGTGTTCGCGTCGTGGGTCCATAGGTTTAGTGCTGGGTAATCGTCTCGTCCAGGTTCAGAATCATGTTGCAGGCGAGCGTCCAGGCCGCATGCTCCGGCGCAGGCAGCGTCTTGTCCCTCGGCGACTCGCCGATCGAAAGCGTCTCCTCAGCCTCCTTCGGGTGTGCCCGGTAGCGGGCCTGTTCTTCGGAGAGAAAACCCTTGACGACCCCGCTTTCAGCCGCCGTAGGTGGGCGCCCCGTAGCGAGTCTAAACGCGTAGTCGATCCTGGAAGCCGTGTCCGGCTTGGTCTTCAACACGCGTTGGGCCATGTTCCGGGCATCCTCAAAGAACCCGGTCTCGTTCAAAGAGGCGAGCGCTTGCGTGGGAGTATTGGTCCTCGACCGTCGCACCACGCACGACTCGCGCATGGGAGCGTCGAACAGCATCATCGTCGGCGGCGGGCTGGTCCTTTTCCAGAACAGATAGAGGCTCCGCCGGTAAAGCGCATCGCCGTGATCTTGTTTGTAATGCGCCGTGTCGCTGATCGGGTACGCGATAATCTCCCACAGTCCAGGCGGTTGATACGGCTTGTCCGAGTGGCCGCCGGCCTTGTCCACCAGCAGTCCGGAGACATCGAGCGCTACATCGCGAATGACTTCCGCGTCTAGTCGGAATCGGGGCCCGCGTGAGATGAGAGCATTGTCCGGGTCTTTGGCCCGTTGGGCCGCCGTCACGGCAGCGGACTGTCGAAAAGCGGCGCTTGTGACGATCAAACGCGTGAGCTTCTTGATGCTCCCCCCTTCTTGCGTGAAGCGGCATGCCAAATAGTCCAGCAACGCAGGGTTTGTCGGCCAGTCTCCCCGGCTTCCGAAGTCTTCGCTCGACTTGACCAAGCCTGTGCCAAAGTGCTGCTGCCAAATCCGGTTCACCATCACCCGGGCCGTGAGCGGGTTCTTGGGATCGATAATCCACTCCGCCAGCCCCAGACGGTTGTTGTTCTTCATATCCGGCAGCGCTCCGAACACCTGAGGAATCGCTCGCGTCACAAGGTCTCCCGGCAGATCGTACTGACCGCGACGCAGGAGATAGGTGGGACGAACCATCGGCAGCTCTTTGGCCACATAGGTCATCGGAATCTCAGCGTTCTGTTTCGCAAGAGCGGTGGTGAGCTTGCGATAGAGGGTCGACTGCTCAGTCGCCGGGCCGCGGGTAAGAAACGTCTCAAGCAGCTCTTTCGTCTGCTCGGTCGTCAGACTATCCTTTCCCGCCAGTTCTCGAGCGCGGGCGACCTCGTCAGTGTCCGGCCCACCGATGCCGACAAAGGCTCCATCGTCCCCGGAGTCGTTCACGATCTTGATCAGGAGCTCATTCGCACCTGCTTTGAGGTTCAGCGAGACCTTGTCGGAGTTTGCAACCAGGCTTCGGTCGACCTTGTTGTCAAGCACCGACGAGCCGTTCAGCCAGACATGGATCCCATCGTCGCTGCCCAGCCGAATATCGACTTTGCATGCCTGATCGACCTTGAGGGTGCTTCGCAGGTAGATCGCCGCGTGATCCTGGCCGATCAGATTCGCTTGAGGCTTCTCCAGATCGATTTTAGTGGCTCGCCAAGAGACTTGCGCAGTGCCGCCCGGCTCAGGTCCGAAATTGGTGGCATAGGCCGCGTCGAAGTCCTTTCCTTTGAACGGTCCCGCAATCTCCCACGATCCGACGGTGGGCAAGTTCAAGGACGCCGTCTTAGCCCATTCACGGGCAGAAGCCAGACTGGTGTTCGTGAGCACTTTCCCTTGTTGCAAGGACAGGATGGCAAGATGCTTCTTCTGCTCGGGCGTCGGCGCCGGGATCACGGGCGCGTGGTTGCGCTGGTTCCCGTCCAACGGAGTGTCCGCCGTGTTGTCGAAATAGGCGTACATCCGGTAGTAGTCCTTCTGAGTGAAGGGGTCGTACTTGTGGTCGTGGCACTTGGCGCACTGAAGCGTGAGCCCAAGGAAGACGGTCGACGTGGTGTCGACACGGTCGAAGGTGTTCTTGGCCAGGTACTCGGCCTCGATCGCGCCCCCTTCGCCGCTGGTCGGGTTTAAGCGGACATAACCCGTCGCGATCTGTTGGTCGAGGGTCGGACCAGGCAACAGGTCGCCTGCGAGCTGCCACAGAACGAACTTGTTATAGGGAAGGTCCTGGTTGTACGCCCGCACCACCCAGTCTCGGTAGGGATAGATCGAGCGCTCGTTGTCGATATGGAATCCGTGTGTGTCGGCGTATCGGACCGCGTCCAGCCAGTACCGCGCTTGGTTCTCGCCGTAGTGCGGACTCGCCAAAAGCCCGTCGACCAGGCGCTCGTAAGCGTCGGAGCGCTTATCGGCCAGGAATCGATTGACCTCCTCAGGCGTTGGAGGCAGTCCGGTGAGCGTGAGGGTTACGCGCCGAATGAGCGTCCGCTTGTCGGCCTCGGGCTCCGGCTTGATTCCATGCTGCTCGAGCCCCGAGAGAACGAAACGGTCGATGTCGTTGCGTGCCCACTTCGAATCCTCCACTTTCGGAACAGCCGGCATCTTGGGCGGAATGAACGCCCAGTGAGCGCTGTACGGCGCGCCTTCCTTGATCCAAGCCTTGATCGTCTCAATCTCGGTTGCCGATAGCGGCTTGATGCCCGAATCTTTGGGAGGCATTTGGCCCGTCGCGGCCTGCTTGATCAGTTCCGACTTATCAGGCGTGCCCGGAACGATCGCCTGCATCCCGAAGTGGTTCGTCGTCGCGCCCACGAACGAATCCAGGCTGATACCGCCCGTCTTCTTCAGCGCCTCCTTGTCCTGTCCATGGCATGGCCAACAATGTTGCGCCAGCAACGGCCGCACATCTCTGTTGAAATCGACCTTGGCAGGAGGAGGCGTCTGCGGCTTGGAGGTCGTAGTCGCATAGGCGCCGGCCAGGCCGGCAGTCAGGCAAACAGCATTGAGAATCGAACGAGATGTCATGCGTGCTCTACGTTGAGGCTTTCCACGATTTTAATCCATCTGCAACCACGTCCCTGTTGTCCAAAGAAGGCGACCTCACAAGTTGCGCCGCGCCACGCAAGAAATCGCTCAGCATATTGCCTTCTGAGAATCAAACGAGGCTAGCCGGGCTCCTCAACTTCAACCCAAGTCGAGGAGCCGCGAGATCTCCCTAAAAACTTTCGACCAAGATTGCCTGGTCGGTCGTTAGCCGATAGGGCGAGGGACCAAGCCTTGGCGGTTGAACGCCACGGTTGATGACCTTGACTGTATTGCTGGGGCCGACATACTTGCTCACGTCGATCGCGACATTCAGCGTCTTATTGGAGCCGTTCATCGCGGAGGTCCATGCGGTCGAGGTATCCCACTGGTTGGTGCGGTAGTTGAACAGGTACACAAACTGCGTCACCGTCGAGGGAGCCTTCGTGACGAGCGTCAAACCTAAACCGGTGAGGTTGGAGGGTGGCGTCGTCAAAGCAAAGGAGATCTGCTCCGCCGCAACCTGTCCTGCCGAAGCAGTGACCGACTGCACCGAGTAGCCAATGTTGTCGACCGCCGAAAGCGAGACAGCAGTTCCTGTCGCGTTTGTGCCCTGCACTGGAGGCCCGGCATAAATCACAGCACTTGAGGGTCGCACCATGATCGGGGGCTGAATCGCTCCGACAAATGCGGTCCAGTTTGGACAGCCCCAGCCTGTCACCGTGTCCCACCCGCTCCCGGCGCGAGATTCATTTCCGTTCGGCAAAGGGCCGTTATCGCCAACGGTTACGTCGTACCACACGTCCGGGCGACCGTTCATCTTGTAGATTCGGTCATTGAGCCTTCCAAATCGGGAGTGGCCGTACTTGTCCGGCGGCAAAACCTTGAGTTGAATCAGCCGTTGCTCGGCGATAGCCAACTGGCCGGCCTGCATGGGCGAGGATGCGCTGGTTCCCGAGATGGACGATAGGGCGCCGTTGTAGTAAATGTACACGGCGTTGGTGGTGAATGCCGCGTCACCCACTGATTGAGCGGAAATGTCCGGCAACATCCGGTAGTTAACGTTTGTGGGTACACCGGTTCCCTTTTGCCATGCCGGCAACACGTTCCACGGGTAAGACACGGGGGACCAGCCCCCGCCGCTGCCAAACCATCCGACTTCGGACAGGCGGTTTCCGTTTGAGTCCGTCTGCGCGGCAGTTCCGCCTACGACGGTGACTTCCGGTTCGATCTGGGGATAGTAAACGAAGCTTTCATTCAGAAGCGAGGTTCCCCAGTCGCCGCTGGCGGTGAGGTAGGTGATCCCCTCGGCCGACATCTCCAAGTGCAAAGTATGGGCTGCGTTGCCTGTCCCGGTGTCGAAACCCCACGACCAACTCTCTGAGATAATGTCCGCCTGATTATCGGAGACCTCGCGCGTCAGGACGTTGAGCAAATCGCCGCCGTCATAGATGAGCACGGCCGAAAGTGGAGCCTGGCCGACGAGCATCTGGAGGTCGAGGTCCCCCTCGCCGCCCGGATATCCTGCGCCTGACCCACCGTCGATTGGAACGATCTTGACATTTGATCCCGCGCCGCCAGATGGAGCGGGAAGCCCAAAGTGGTCGACGTAAAGCGGCACGTTGCTGACCCTAAACCCGTCCCAGTTCGAGAAGGCGATGGTGCGGCCCTGACCCTGGACACCCAGATTCATGATGGGCGTCGTGTGATACAGCGTAGCGGCCATATTGGGACTCAACGTCGTCGCCGGAACGCGCTTATTCCAACTCTGCAGGCCGCCTATGTAGCCCACCAGCGCCGCAACATCCGACGGCATCTGCGGTGCTTGCGAATACGCGAAGTAGTTGACGTTGCCAACTTCGTGAGGATCGTTTGATCGATAGTTGTCGATCTCGGCTCCGAATGCCGCTTTGACTTGGGCGGCGGTCGCGTCGGCAGTGACGTGCAGGTTGTCCGTCCCCTGCCGGGTTACCTTCATGCCGTATGACTTCAAGTACGTCGCGACCTTGCCGACGACGGAGAGGGGCTGTCCGAACTTAGCTCCAATATCGGCTGGGCTCAAGAACTCTCTGTAGTGGGCACTCAGCGGGTTGCTGACGTCGTCGACAAAAGCTTGCAGCGCACCAGGTTTTGCCTCGCTCAAGCAGACATTGATGTGAAGGATCTGGCTTGCCGGGATGGGACCAAGGCGAGTCGAATGGCTGATGGCAGGAACCAGAGCCATCGATACGGGAGTGTTCGATGCCGATGCTATAGCGGCGAAGCCCAACGAGGCTATCGTTATCGCGCCTCGCCAACTTGTCAATTCGTGAAGGCAATCAGTATGGAAATAAGGCATAAAGAAACTCGCAAAAACAAAACGATGAGGGAATCTTACGAGAAATCGTTCGAATTCGGGTCCGGCAAAGACGATAAGAGCAAAGTTCCCACTGCTAATGCTGTAGATATTTGGCCTTCCTACGACTTCTTGCGCCTGCCAATCTTTCGTGAGTAACGAGCCTATTGAGGCCGGTATCGATCTATCGCCTTCCTTGGTCTAGCGAACGTTGGCAACGGTTGTTATCGGAGGATAGCGTGGGCAATGGTCCTGACGTTCATCGTCCTTCCCGTTCTCTGCGCGGCCGTCGGGACCGGGGCGAAGCGGGCCCACAGACCCAGTGCATCCGCCGCCGGGAAAGGTCGGTTCAAATTGGAATATCCTCCCAGGGCTTGGCTTCGCGCCTTGAGTCGTGGGAGGCGATCACCCTGAGAACATCCGTAAACGTTCTCGTCTTGGTTATGTTCTTTGCGTAGCGCACCCGCTTGGCGACGGCATTCAAATCGAAACACCAGTAGATTCCCATAAGCGGGCTTAGCCACGGGCTCGCGCCGCGCGCGACCGTCGTATAGGCGAACTTGCCTTCCATAGAAGCCAGAATCGCGGAGTTCACAATGCTGGGGTTTTCCGGCATGTACTCATGCGTGAATGACAGGGCCGAACGGAACATCGCTGCTTCTGGCATGTCGTTCAGGAGCGAAAAGGATCCAAGGTAAGCGCCAGCGATAGAAAGCTCGGCTACGCCTTCAAGGAACTGCGCGTGGCACACGCCGTGGTACCGATCCACGCCGAATCCGACGCACGCGACCAACTTCTTTTCGAAGGGAAATTCCGATGCGGCAAGCAGGCTGACGATATCCTCGTGCGGAGTTCCGAGGCCTGCTTCGTCTCCGCGCATCAGGATGTCGGTGCCGCCGTCGACCAGGACGATTGAGTCAACCCCTGTCTCTTCGACGATCGCAAGCATCCTCTGGTACACCCGTGCAAAGCCTTCGCGCGCCAAGCAGTAAACCGGAACCTCCCGCCCCTGCTCTCGAAACCAGCGGGAGAGGTACAGCTCGGGAAAGTACTCGTACGGGCTTCTTGTGTCGGCATCGACCCGTCCAAGCGGGCCTGCAGCGTCCGGGATCTCGGAGAAGCTGAGGTTGGCAAGGACGACTTCCTTTCCCATACTCTCCAAAGCGAACGCGATCGGCAGGCCAGCGAAGATGTCGAACCCGCCGCCGGCGCCCATCACCAGCACCCGGCTTGACTCGGCGAAATTGGTCGAAATCGGATTCTCAAACAGCTTCATTTAGCCTCGGATGATCTACCCTAATCAGAACGGATTCCGCGTGGCCACGAATGTGTGGCTGATTCGGATCTCTGTTGAAGCGATGATTGCCCCATTCATACTTTCGGCGCTCATGCGGCCTTCTGTTGCGTCACCGGACCCTCGCCAAGCTGAGGAACGGACCGTGTTCCAAACCCACGCTCCTTACGAAGACCGACTGGACAGCCGAGCAGACGTCGCCATCGTCTATGGATTCGACAAGACCATGCCCGACCGGGTCAAGAGCTGGCGCGATCG
>DASZPA010000268.1:0-14244 GCA_035550555.1 Fimbriimonas sp. | reverse complement strand
CTGAGCGCGAAGAGTTGGCGCCGCAGCGAGGAGCAGAAGGGCAAAAGATAGGCGAATCGACATGGAACCGATTCGAGGGACGAGCAGGAAAGCGCTAGCGGTTCGAGATAGGTTTGTTGGTTTGTTGTTTTGGCGGTTGTTGGGCAGCATTTCCTGCCGTCCGAAGCTGCGGCCCCTTCTGGCGCGTCACAGATTTGGTGATATTGCTTCCTCTGGTTCTTTGGATGGCAAGTGCGTACGATCCATCCGAGTTTTGGCCCTGCTATGGGCGCGATCCTGGAGGGGCTAGATATGTGGGAAGACCCGACGTCAACAAGGTTAACGTGGCCAAGCTCGATGTAGCCTGGACATTCCATACGCATGATCTGAGCGATCGAAAGGACAAGCCTTCGTCGGCATTTGAATGCACTCCCATCTTTGTGGGCGATTTCCTGTTTGTCGTCTCGCCCTATAATCGGGTTTTCGCGCTCGACCCGGATTCCGGCGAGGCCAAGTGGACTTACGATCCTCAGATCGCAAAGAAGCGGCCCGATGCCGTGGAGCCTTTTGCATGCAGGGGGTTAGGGTACTGGCGAGATCGGTCCGGCCAGGGGAAAAGGGTCTTTCTGGCAACTTACGACGCGAAGTTGGTCGCGTTGGACGCGAAGACGGGCAAACCGGTGAAAGACTTCGGCACGAGCGGATCGATCGATCTGCGGGAAGGCCTCGATCCCAGGTATGCGAACCACTACGTCGAGTCCTCGGCCCCGACGGTGACCGGAGACCATGTGATCGTCGGGTCTTCGATCGGTGATAGCGTTGCCGTTCACATGCCGAGTGGCAAGGTCCGCTCGTTTGACGCTCGGACGGGCAAGCTCGAATGGACCTGGGAGCCGCTGCAGAACCCTGCAGACGCAGGCTCGGGAAACGCTTGGACCACGATCAGCGCCGACCCAGCCAACGACATGGTGGTGCTCTCGACAGGCAGCCCCAGCCCAGATTTCTTTGGAGGCACACGGCCTGGCGACGACGCTGATGCCGACAGTGTCGTGGCGCTCAAAGCCAGCGACGGCAAAAAGCTATGGAGCTTTCAGGTGGTCCACCACGACCTATGGGACTACGACGTTCCATCGCAGCCCATGCTCGTCGACGTGTCGGGAAAGCCGGCCGTGGTCGTCACCACCAAGATGGGGTTCGTCTATGTGCTGGACCGGCTGACTGGAAAGCCTTTGCTTCCCGTCGAAGAGCGGCCCGTGCCGGCCAGCGACGTAGCGGAGGAGAACGCTTCCAAGACTCAGCCCTTCCCTATCATGCCCAAGCCCTTGGTTCCAAGCCACTTCGAGCCATGGGCGCTGTCGAAGCAGGGACGAGACCTGCTGAAAGAGCGGCTGAAGGGCGTTCGTCAAGACGGAGTTTTCACGGCGCCGTCAGTTCAAGGCACGCTGATCTATCCGGGAAACCTGGGTGGCTGCAACTGGTCCGGCGGGAGCTATAGCCCAAGCAGCAACACGCTATTTGTGAATACCAATAACCTGGCAACGCTGCTCTATCTCGTTCCCAAGGACAAACTTGCACAAGAGCGTCAGAAGTATCCGGGTCACGAGATCACGGATGAGGAAGGTGCTCCTTATGGGATTCGGCGCGAGTGGCTACTGGTGCCGGGGAACATTCCCGGGTCGAAGCCGCCTTGGGGAGTGCTGCACGCGATCGACCTCTCGACCGGAAATGTGCGCTGGCAGGTTCCCCTTGGTCAGATGCCGCAGTACGCCGACATCCCGGAAGCGAAGGAGTGGGGAGCGCCCAACTTAGGTGGTTCATTCGTGACGTCGACCGGGCTGCTTTTCATCGCGGCCACGGTGGATCCGACGATCCGTGCCTTCGACACCGGAACGGGGAAGGTCCTTTGGGAGCACTCGCTACCCGCCGGCGGTCAGGCTGCGCCGATGCTGTTTCGCTCGCCGAAAACAGGCAAGGAGTACATCGTCCAGTGTGCCGGCGGGCACCACGGGCTGGGCAGCCCTGAGGGCGACGCGGTCGTGGCGTTCTGTTTGAAGTAAGCCTTAAAGTCCTCCAAGAAGGTAAACTACCTAGGTTCGGACGCTCCTGCGTCCGCCCCCTGGAAACCTCTAACCCGTGGACGAGAATCCTAACCTCAGCGTAATCAACGTCGATGAGGAGCTTGGGCGCTCCTATGTCAATTACGCGATGTCGGTCATCATATCGCGCGCTCTGCCCGACGTGCGCGATGGACTGAAGCCGGTCCAACGCCGAATCCTGTATGCGATGCGGACGCTGAACATCACGCCCGACAGTGGCCACGTGAAGTGCGCGAAGGTCTGCGGACAGACCTCCGGCGACTTCCACCCCCACGGTGAAGCGGTCATCTATCCCACGCTGGTTCGAATGGCGCAGCCTTGGTCGCTGCGGTACCCGCTGATCGACGGGCAAGGAAACTTCGGCTCGATCGACGGCGACGGTCCCGCCGCGATGCGATACACCGAAGCCCGGCTCCATCCGCTCGCGATGGAGCTTATGGAAGACCTCGACCGCGAGACGGTCGACTGGCAGCCGAACTATTCCCAGACGGTCAACGAACCCCGCGTCTTGCCGGGCAAATTCCCGAACCTGCTTTGCAATGGAAGCCAAGGCATCGCCGTCGGTATGGCCACCAACCTGCCGCCGCACAACCTCACCGAGGTCTGCAACGCGTTGCTCCTGAGGATCGACGATCCAGAATGCACGCTGGATCAGATCATGGAGGTCCTGCCAGGGCCCGACTTCCCCACCTACGGGCTCATCATGGGCACCAAGGGAATCCGCAGCGCCTACGAGACCGGCCGCGGCTCGATCATCATGCAAGCCAAAACGATGATCGAACCCGGTGAGGGTGGCAAGTCGGTGATCGTTGTTACGGAGATCCCCTATCAGGTCACGAAGGAAAGGCTGATCGTGAGCATCGCCACCATCGCGAAAGAGAGGAAGTTCGACGGCATTCTCGGCGTCAACGACTACTCCGACAAGCGCGGCATGCGCATCGAGATCGAGGTTCGGCGCGACGTCAATCCGAACCAGGCGCTCAACTATCTGCTCAAGCACACAAATCTGCGTACGACGTTCGGCGCGATCATGCTGGGCCTAGTCGACTTCGCGCCTCGCACATGCGCGCTGATGGTGATGCTCGACGAGTACCTCAAGCACCGGCGCGAGGTCATCGAACGGCGCACCCGGTACGAGCTTTACCGAGCGTTCGAAGAGCTTCACAACGCGGAGGGTTTCCAGATTGCCCGCCGCTTCATGGACGACATCATCGCCCTGATCCGCCGAAGTGCCGACACGGCCCAGGCGCTGGTGGAGCTCGTCCGTCAGTTCGATATGACTCCTGTTCAGGCTTTGGCGGTCCTGAACATGCCCCTTCGCCGCCTCACCCAACTCGATCAGCGGCGCTTAGAAGAGGACTTCAAAGCGGCGGCTCTGAAGGTACAGAACCTCCTCGACATCCTCAACGACCCCGCGCGGCTCACCAAAGTGATGCGCGAGGAGATCACCGGGCTGCGCGACAAGTACGGCGACGAGCGGCGAACCAAGATTGTGGCCCGCGAGATCGGCGACTTCAGCGCCGAGGACCTGATCCCGGACGAGGAAGCGATTATCTCGATCTCCCGCGACGGCTACATCAAGCGGGTTTCGATCGACGCCTACCGGCAGCAGAAGCGCGGTGGAAAGGGCGTCAACAACACGCTCAAGGCCGACGACGAGCCGGCACACCTGTTCCAGGTCAGCACCCACCACACGATCCTGTTCTTCACTGACCGCGGCCGCGTCTACCGATTGAAGGGGTACGAGATCCCCGAGAGCGGACGGTACGCGAAGGGCATGCCTGTCATCAACTACATCAATATCGTAGGCGGCGAGCGGGTGACGGCGACGATCAGCGTGAAAGATCTGAACACCGAGGGCTTCCTCACGATGGTCACACGCGGAACCGGGGCCAAGCGGTGGTCAGAGATCAAGCGCACCAAGCTCAGCGATTTCGCGAATATACGAAACAACGGTCTTATCGCCTTCGATATCGAGGAAGGCGACGAGCTCGGCTGGGCGCTCAAGACGCGCGGAAACGACGACATCATCCTGGCCACACGCGAGGGCCAAAGCATTCGGTTCAACGAAACGGAAGCGACCTCGAGGTCTCGTGCAGCCGGCGGCGTTCGGGCGATCTCGTTCAAAGAGGACAACACCGAAGACCAGGTGGTCAGTGCGGCTGTGGTCGATGAAGAAAGCACGATGCTCGTGGTAAGCGAGAACGGCTTCGGCAAGCGAACCCATCTGAACGAGTACCGGGTTCAAGGTCGGGGCGGCAGCGGCATCCTGACGATGCAGTGCACCGATAAAACCGGCAAGGTAGTCGGAGCCGAGATCGTGGAGGAGAACGATCGGCTGCTGGTCATGACTACCAAGGGCAAGGGAATCCGGGTTCGGGTCAAGGAGATTCGCACGACAGGCCGCGTCGCGCAAGGCGTCAAGCTCATCGATCTCGCTGACGGCGATCACGTGCGAAGCATCGCTCGCATCGTCAAGGCGACCGACGACGGCGAAATGGAAGGCTCGGAGGACGAAGGCGCCGCCGAAGAGACGAGTGTCTCCGAAGAGTAAAGATCCAAACGTAGCTGCGACCTGACTTGTGGCCGCGGAGAGCCTTCCGGTACCGACTCGGGTTTCGTCGATGCCTAAGAGCAACCACGACCAGATCGCGCCTACAATTAGCGGACGTAGGCTGCTTGCTCGGCTACGTGCGGCGGAATTCCTTCGAGCATCTTTGGATCGTGCGAGCATACGATGCGGACGGCGCCCTGTTGCTCGAGAGCCAATTGTCGAAGCAGAGACTGGTTCGAGAGGATCGATTCGCGGTCGTCGGTCATGAGCCGCTCGATGAGGCGGAGACCGATCGGCGCATCGGGCTCGACCGGGTTTAGCTGTTCGTGATCGAAGATCGCGTCGCCGCAGTGGAGCAGCCATCCGTCGGGTTCTCGAACCGCTACTCCGCAGTGCCCCTGCGTGTGGCCGATCAATGGAATGAGCAGCAGGTCGTCGCCCAAACCTGGAATGGCCCGAACGTAATCGAAGCCGAACCACCGTTCCCCGTTTCCAACCGAGTGGAGAGCCCATTTGGGATGATGTTCGAACTGGGCCGCGGCGTAACGATTGCGTTGACGCAGGGTTTGCGGATTCATCGCAGCGTCGTGCTCGATGTCCAGCACATGCACGTTCGCCCACGGGAAATCGGAGAGTCCGCCGGCATGGTCAAAGTCGAGATGGGTCAGAACGATGTGGCGAACATCCTTGGGATCGAATCCAAGGACCTTTAGCTGGTGGATCGCCGTGCGGGTCGGGTCCTCTTCCACGCGGAAAAGCTTGGCCGGGAGCTTGCCAAAACGTTGCTGAGGTTCGAACGTGTCCCATGTGCCAAGGCCGGTGTCAACGAGTACGAGGCCCTCCCGCGTTTCGATCAAAAAGCAGTGGCAGACGAGATTGGCAGGCTCGAACAGGCCGCCCTGCCCATTAATCGCCAGCCGACCGATCGGGCACAACGTGCCGCAACTTAGATGGTGGACCACCATTTGCTCAATTGGACGACGGATTTGAGGAAATGTTTGTGGGTTTTGAATTTGGCGGGGTTGCAATACTCGCCGATGCCAGTCGAACCTTTCGATTTCGAATCCCGAAGCCCGCCAAGAGCGCCGTCGCGAGGAGAAGGCCTACCAACACCCGCTAAAGCAAATGGGAGCTTTTGGTGAAATACAGGTCGTCCGATGCCGGCCTCGGAAAGTTTGGATCTTGAAAAAACTGAACCTGTGCTCCAGAAGGTAGGGCGCTAACAGGCAGCTTGAGCTCGCGTGCGAGATCCGTCGCTGCCTGGTCAGTCACGGACGCCGACCAATCGGCAGTCCTCCAACCCTCGGACTGACCGATCGTCCCATCGTAGTCACAATCCGAGACAAAGAAGAGTCGTAACGTCCCCGTCTGTCCCGGCCGAATGTTGTCTTGGGGCACATAAAAAGGATTGAACGGTTGGCTCGTCTTGAACGACATCCGGATCGTGCCTGTGGTAGCCGCAAGGTCCCCCTGAAGAACCTTGAATGCCGTGAGATACCAGCCCTTCCGGATGTAAAGCTTGGTCCACTCCTCGATGCCCGGCGTCGATTGGTAACCGTTTTGATTCATCCATGAGGCCAACGCCGAGGAGTCTCTTGCGAGAACTGTGGTCGCATGGTAGCCGGCGACGTTCAACTCTTGGACCACATTCACTGGCAACCCGCCAATCATGCTCGCCGCAGATTCTGCCGCCTTGGCTTGCACTACTTCATATGGCTGTGGCTTCAGGTTTCCAAGTGTTCGAAATGCCTTCGGTGAGACCTCCGCAAGCTCGGGCTTCGTCGGGGAGGGCGCAATGAAACCGAAGTTCGCGGCGTCGGATTGGAAGACGGCCAGCCGAACGAAGTGCTCCGTTTGGGTTTGCGGGTTCCAGATGACGATGTTGGTCTGGTCGCCGATGGCGGTCGTCCTGCCAGGCGCGTTGGCGCAGCAGCAAGGGAGGGCGCCCGGGATGGTCAACACGACCAACCACAACAAACAAACAGCTCGCCTTATTGGTGTCATTTGCTTTGTTGTTGCGTTGAGAGCACGGATTCGTTCACGTCCACATCGAATCTTGAGCTCGCTAGGCCCTACAACCCACAAACCGAAAGCCTATCGACCTATCAAGCGCTGAGCGCCGATCGCACTCGACGGTGCGGCCAGACCTGCTCGAAAGCCCCTTCGAGGACTTCCCGGTTGAGCGTGCAGTATTGGCGCTGACCTCTTCGCGACCGGTCCACCAGGCCCGCGTCGACAAGGACCTTCCAGTGATGGCTGAGAAGCGCCATGCTGATGCCGGCTCGGGCGGCCAGTTCGGTGCCGCAAAGCTCGTCTTCGCCCGCAAGCAACTCAACGAGCCGAAGTCTCGTCGAATCAGCTAGGGCCGCGAAAACGCGAGCGCGACGTTCGAGATCCAGCCCTGACATGGATTGGATTGTACCATAAAATCAAATAGTCAAACATATACTTGACAATTTGATTATCGGGTGCAATAATAACAGCAGGAGATATTCATGAGCGCAATCAAAACAATCGGAACTTCTGAATTCGAAGAGCAAGCCCTCAATGCCAAGGGCTTGGTACTGGTCGACTTTTCGGCAACCTGGTGCGGACCGTGCAAGCGGATGCTGCCCGAGCTGGAAGCGGCGGCCCAGGAGTTGGGAAGCAATGTGTCGGTTCTTAAGGTGGACGTGGACGAGTCGCCGGAGATCGCCAACCGCTATGGCGTCCAGGGAATCCCGAACCTGACGTTCTTTAAGGACGGAAAAGTCGTAGACGTGCAGGTCGGAGCGATTCCGAGAGCGGCCATCGTTTCTCGAGCAAAGAAGAACCTTTCCGAGCAAGAGAGAACCGCCAAGTCCGGCTAGAACGGTAGGGACATCTCCGGTCGCAGGTACCCTGCGAGCGGAGATGTCCCTACTCAATGCCAAAATCGGCCCCAACGCGCCCGAGGTGTTCAACACCGTCATCGAGATCCCCAAAGGCAGCACTAACAAGTATGAGGTCGATGCCGAAACGGGCCTGATCCACCTGGACCGAGTTCTTTACTCCCCGCTGTTCTATCCGTTCGACTACGGCTACATCCCGCAGACCTGCTATCTGGACGGCGACCCGTTGGACGTGCTGGTGTTGATCACTCACGCCACGATCCCGGGCTGCATCGTGGAAGCCAGCGCGATCGGCGTACTTCAGATGTCGGACGAGAAAGGGCCAGACGAGAAGATCCTGTGCGTGGCGAAGAAAGACCCGCGGTACGGATACCGAGAGTCACTCGATCAGCTCAACGAGCACACGCTGAAAGAGATCACCCACTTTTTCACGGTCTATAAAGCCCTCGAAGAGAAGACCGTCGAAATCGGCGAGTGGCACGGACGTGAAGAGGCCCTGAGTTTGATCCAGAAGTATCGGACTGATCGGTAAGCATTGGAATGTAGCCGCGGCCTGGCTCCTGGTCGCGTCAGCCTGTCAAAGACGCCCGGTCTTCACCGCATTTTTGGACTCCCAAGAGGTTAAGCGACCAAAAAACCAGATGGCTGCCACAGGCGGAAATAGATTCGCCGAAAGACCCTAGTTTTAGCACTCTCAAAGGTATACTGCCAAAACTATGCCGGGGTAGGGGCCGATTGGAGGCATCTTCCGGCAACAGACATTAAGAGGATTTTAGGAGAAATTAACATGGCGATCCAACCATTGCATGATCGAATCGTCGTCGAGGCCGCAGCGAAGGAAGAGCGCAGCGCCGGCGGCATCATTCTTCCCGACAACGCCCAAGAGAAGCCCCAGCGCGGCAAGGTCCTGGCAGTCGGCCCGGGCAAGATGCTGGACAGCGGGCAGCGCTCTGCGATGGACGTGAAGGTGGGTGACACCGTTCTGTACGGTAAGTACGCCGGCACCGAAGTCAAGGTTGGTGGCGAGGACCTAATCATTCTGCGCGCCGACGACGTCCTGGGAGTCATCGAGAACGAACCCGCGCTCGCCGGAGCGACCGCCTAAGCAGGAAAGAAAATGGCAGCCAAAGACATTAAATACACCGACGACGCGCGACGACTCCTCGAGGTCGGCGTCGACAAGCTGGCGAACGCCGTCAAGGTGACCCTCGGTCCCCGCGGCCGCAACGTGGTCCTTGAGAAGAAGTTTGGATCGCCCACCGTCATCAACGACGGCGTGACGATCGCGAAAGAGATCGAGGTCGAGAACCGGTTCGAGAACATGGGCGCCCAGCTCATTCGAGAAGTCTCCAGCAAGACCAACGACACAGCCGGCGACGGAACCACCACCGCTACGGTGCTCGCACAGGCGATCTTCAAGGAGGGCATCCGCAACGTAGCCGCGGGATCCAACGCGACCCTCATCAAGTCCGGCATTGAGAAGGCCGTGGACGCGATGGTCGCCGAACTCGAGAAGATCAGCACCCCGGTTAAGGGCGAAGAGGACGTGATTCGCGTCGCAACCGTTTCCGCCAACGACCCCGAGTTGGGCGAGCTGGTCGGCAAGCTGATCCACAAGGTCGGCCGCGACGGCGTCGTGACGGTCGAAGAGTCGAAGTCCACCGAGACGGTGACCGAGACTGTCGAGGGATTACAGTTCGATAAGGGCTTTCTGTCCCCCTATTTTGTCACCGACCCGACCCGCATGGAGGCCGTCTACGAAGAGCCGCTGATCCTGTTCTATGAGAAGAAGATCTCGAACGTTCAGGAGTTGGTCGGAATCCTCGAAAAGGTTCTCCGAATGGGTCGCCCGCTGGTGATCGTGGCGGAGGATCTGGAGAACGAGACGCTCGCCACGCTGGTTCTAAACCGCATTCGAGCCAATCTGCCTCTGGCAGCCGTCAAGGCGCCGGGCTTTGGCGATCGGCGCAAGGCGATGTTGGAAGATATGGCGGTCCTGACGGGCGGCCAGTTCATTAGCGAGGACCTGGGTATCAAGCTCGACAACGTCACGCCGGATATGCTCGGCTCCTGCCAGCGCATCGTGATCACCAAAGACACGACCACGATCGTTGGTGGCAAGGGTGAGAAGGCTCAGATCGAGGGACGGCTGCGACAGATCAAGCAGCAGATCGAGACCACCGATTCCAGCTACGACAAGGAGAAGCTCCAAGAGCGTCAGGCCAAGCTCAGCGGCGGCGTTGCCGTCCTGAAGGTCGGCGCGGCAACCGAGACAGCTCTCAAAGAGAAGAAGTCTCGAATCGAGGATGCTCTCGCTTCAACCCGAGCCGCTCTCGAAGAAGGCATCGTCTCGGGTGGCGGCACGGCCCTGGTGAAGGCGTCCAAGGCGCTCTCCAGCTTGAGTCTGGAAGGCGACGAGAAGATCGGCCTCAACATCATTCTCAAGGCCATTGAGGCTCCGGTACGCACGATCGCTGAGAACGCCGGCGTCGAGGGTTCGGTCGTCGTGGAGCGCACGAAGCGAACCGGCGAGGGCTTCAATGCCAGCACGCTCGAGTATGGCGACCTGCTTGCTCAGGGCGTCGTGGATCCCACCAAGGTCGTTCGGCAGGCCCTGCAGAACTCGGCCTCCATCAGCGGGCTCCTGCTGACGACGGAAGCGATCGTCGCCGAGCTACCGGAGAAGGAAGACGAAGGCCACGGCCACCATCACCACCACTAAGGTCGGTTCGACCTGCCCGGGCTTGAGCCTCCGCATCGCGCGGGGCTCAAGCCCTTTTGCTTTTTAGCCTATGACCAACGCGCAGCTCATCTGGTTCATCGTGATCATCTCCAGCTTCTTTTTGATCATCGTGTTGGTGGCAGCCGTCGTCTTTGCCCGTTGGGCCAAGAACGACCGCGTTACCATGCGGCGCGAGAAGGAGATCGAGATCGCGATGGCAATGCGGGACCGGAAGGCCCGGTATCCGACGGAAGAGGAGTAGGTTTCAACCGCGAGCATCGGCCCGGGAGGATGCAACCCTCGCCAAGGGCGAAGGCCCTCTGCGGAAGCCAATTCCCTCAACGGGGGATTCTGCGAGCGCTTATCCTTACTCAGATCTCTCTTCATCAGTGCAGTGGAGAGGCCTCTGCAGCGCCGAAGGTGCGCTGGGAGAAACTCGGTTTGCCAGCTGTGAGTAATGACAGCGTGAAGCGGTCTCCAAAACCGGCCCAGGTCGAGGGAGCGAAGCGGTGGCCGGTTTCCGAAGTGGACTTACTCGCCCGCCATCGGTGGCTTGTGGCTCAACAATCCGAACTCCTGGAACGCTTGAACGTTGACCCCGACTATTCCGATCCGAGGGTTGCCGGGTATTGGGCCTCCCCGGGGGCCATAAAGGCAAGGTTTCTCCGTAACCACCTGGAAGGGTTGTGGCAGCCTTTCGATCGGTGATCCGCACCAACGCGACAGTGTCCCAGGTCGCGGCTAGGGAGCACTACTTCGCATAGATCGTGGGTGCTTCCTGGACGGCGACCTGCTCAAACTCTGGCGACAAGCTCTGCCCCGAGCGATTTCCCCTTCGCAACCCCAACTGAACGGGCTCGTTCCGAAACACCATTTCCGTGGTCCAATCGGCCAGAAGCCTCAGCTTCATCCCCAGCGATGGCATTTTGACGAGGTAGGCGCCACGGTAGAGGATCCAACCGAGGAAACCCGTGATATCCAGACCGAAGACGTTCGCCGCAGCCTGGCGCCGCCCGATGGCAGCGAAGGAGCCGAGCGGCTTGTGCTCAAACGGCTTGGTGGGATTGCCTTCGAACAGGGCCATGATGTTCTCGGCCACACGAGGACCTTCCCGGCTGGCGGTTTGAGCAGTTGCCGGAACAGGTTTCCCATCCGCTCCCATAACGGTTGCGGAGTCGCCGACCGCCCACACGTTGTGAAAGCCTTTCACGCGGAGATCTGGCTCGCAATCGATATAGCCGTGCGAGTTGAGCGGCAAGCCTTCAATCTTGACCAGAAGAGGGTTGGGGGCGATTCCAGCCGCCCAAACACAGGTTCGTGTCCGAATGTACTCGCCGGCGGTTGTCACCGCGTGGTCCGGTGCGACCTCTTTGAGGCTGGTCTTAAGTTGGATGTTCACCCCACGCTCGGTGAGCGTATCGGAACACCAACGCGCCAACTTGGCGCTCATTGCCGGAAGGATACGGTCGGCATACTCCAGCAAGAACATCCGGATCTCATCCGGGCGGACGTTGGGATAGGCGTGCGCCGCCTCACGCAGAAACGCATGGTACTCGCCGGCAAGCTCGACTCCCGTGTAGTTGGCGCCCACCACGATGCAGGTGAGGAGTTCGCGGCGCTTCTCGGAGTCGGTCAACGTGTTCGCCAGCTCCAGCAGGCGAATTCCTCTGTCTCGAAGGCCGATAGCATCGCCCAGGGTCTTCATCTCGAACCCATGCTCGAGAAGTCCCGCGACAGAAGGAGTCTTGGTAATCGACCCAAGACCGATGACCAGATGGTCGTACGGCAACGTCTCAACGGTCGAGTGTCCCTCAATCCGGTAGGTGACCGTCTGAGCTTTCAGGTCCACGCCCAGCACTTCGGCCATCAGAAACCCTTGACCCTGCAAGAATTTGCGCGTGGGAATGACGACGTGCCGGGCTTCGATGGCTCCGACCCCCGCCTCGATCAAGAGCGGATCGAACAGAAGGTAGTTGTTCCGGTCGATCAGCACAGCCTCTCCTCCAAGTTGCCCGAGCTTCTTACCAAACTTCTGAAGCGCATAGGCGCCTCCAAATCCGCCGCCCAGAACCACAATCCTTTTCTTAGCTTGCATTGGCCACCCTTCACGTTCTACGGTGGGCCAACCGCAGCCTTCGCCGCAAGCCCGCAATGAACCTGCAAGAAGGCATTTTTGACGTTTCTATCGCATTGCTCAGTGAGCCCTTGGCCCTATGAACAATTGGTGTTATAATCCTTGCTGAAACGCTTCAGCCCAACGATGAGCCGAAGGATTACGATCGAAGACGTCGCGCGCCACGCGGGAGTTGGCAAGGTCACCGTCAGCTATGTTCTGAATGGCCGCTCGAAGGATGCCCGGATCAGCGAGGAGACGGCGCAACGCATTCTCAGCGTCGCCAAAGAGCTCCAGTACCGTCCGAACGCGATCGCGCGAATGCTCGTGACCCGGCGGACCGATACCCTCGCCGTCCTTTTTCAATCTGGCTCTTACTTCACCGCCTGGTCTGGATTCACCAGTGAAGTGATGCGCGGCATCTCTGAGGCGACGGTTGAAGAGGGCTGCGACCTCTTGATGCACACGAAGCACATGAAGGACGCCGACGAGGAGGCGGATGCGCTTGCCGATGGACGCGTCGATGGAGCCCTGGTGCTTCGCGACGAACACGACCCCACCTTCCTCAAGCTCATCGAGAAGCAGTTTCCGTGTGTCCAGTTCTTCACGCATAACGACGGGCTCGACGTTCCCTGGGTCGACTGCGACAACGTGCTGGGCGGACGTCTGGCGACCGATCACCTGATCTCGCAGGGCCACAAGCGAATCGCCATGGTCCGCGGCGCTGGTGGATCGGTCAGCTCCAACGATCGCGTCGCGGGCTTCCGGAAATCGATGCTTGAAGCTGGCCTGCCTGTTCGGGAGGAATGGATGATCGTCCAATCCGATCCCAGCGGCTCCATGGCCGAAGTGTTGAAGATTTTCGAGTCGAAAGATCGCCCGACCGCAGTTTTCGTCTGGTCGGACGACGTCGCGCTGCCCATCATGCGCGGACTTCGGGGCGCGGGTCTTCGCGTTCCACAGGACGTGAGCATCGTCGGCTTCGACTCGTCGGTCGCGGCGGAAACCGCCGAACCCGCCCTCACCAGCGTTCGCCAGCCCATCCGAGAGATGGCGGCGGCCGCTACTCATTTGCTTATTTCAATTGTTCGCAAAAGAGATATCGAAAACAGGCAGGTGCTTATCCGCCCGTCGCTCGATGTTCGCTCTTCAACGGCTTCCCTTCGGAGGCAATTGTCGTGAACCGCTTCGTTCTTGAAATAGAGGCCCGCACCCTGCGGGAAACCTGTTTCGCTTCGTCATCTTCAGGACCTTTCTTATTTGAACGCCCTGTCACTCTCCCGATCGTAGGAATTGCAAATATCCCATAGAGGAATCATGAAAAGAAAAGCATTTACGCTTATTGAACTACTCGTAGTCATCGCGATTATCGCCATCTTGGCTGCCATCTTGTTCCCAGTCTTCGCTCAAGCGAAGGCTGCCGCCAAGGCCGCCGTCGGCGTTTCAAACCTCAAGCAGATCGACCTTGGTCTCCTGATGTACGGAAACGACTATGACGACCAGCGCATCTCTCGCGACGTCCAGGTGATCGACCCAGCCACATGCAGCGGCGGCAGCATCCAGGGCGGCGGCTGCACCGTTTCGGACGAGTGGAGTTGGAAGCAGAACGCGGCCCCTTACATGAAGAGCACTGGCATCTTTCAGGATCCGAACAATAGCTGCAAGCAGATCCCCGACCTGCACTCCGACGAGGCGGCTCGAATCGCTATCGGCTGGCAGACCACGGTTCTCCAGCCCAATCAGATCTTCGACCGCAGCTATGCTTTGGTCAATGCGAACGCCGGCGGCGGCGGGGGGTCTTTCGTTTTTGACAACGGGAACGACCAGGGCCCCATCTCGCTGACGCAGTACGATAACCCAGCAGGAACGGGATTCATCACCGAGCAGCACGACCAGAACACCGATATCGG
>DASZPA010000267.1:0-6949 GCA_035550555.1 Fimbriimonas sp. | reverse complement strand
AAAAGTGCTCTATGGACAAGTTCATGCCTCTCCAGCGTCTGATTCGGGCCCCCAAGTCTCTGACCGCGGCCGCGGTCGGCGTCTCGGTTCTTCTGACCTCTTGCGGTGGAGGCGGGGGAGGCGGCGGATCGACCCCTAAGGCGCCGACCGGCAACCTGGCCGTCAAGTATCAGGCGGTCACTTCGGTACAGTCGCTCGACACCGGCACGAACTTCCCATTTCTTGCGGTGAAGCGAACGGCTCCTCCGGGACTGCATTTCTCCGCAATGCGGCCTAACGCTGCCCCGCCGAACAACTTCCTGGCAGGTCTCGACCTCTACTTTGCGGAGGTCGACAACGCCAACAAGATCACACTGAACCTCTTTACCGATCAGGGTCTCACCAAGTCGGCGGGCTCGATGAGCATGACGATCGAGGGACAGACAAACGTGAGCACCACGTTTTCGAAATACCCGGTTGTGGTCGACCTATCGGCCAACGTGACCGGCGGCAATCTCAGCTTTACCGGCTCGGGGAAGATCAGCATCCTCGACTCAAACGGCAAGAACACTCTCACAGGCCTGATCACCATGGCGAAGAACCACGCGTCCGCTCAGCTGAACATGAGCCTCGACGACACGGGCAAGATCGGCGGCACGATCGTGGTCAAGCAGAACGGCATGACCTCCACCATGACGAACCTCACGGGCGACTTCTCCAGCATCACCGGGGATGTCACGGTGGCTCCTCAAGGCTGGACCGGCAAAGCCACTATCTCACTGCTCAACGGCTCGTTCTCCGAGACCCTGGACGACCACGGCAAAACGATCACCGATTCGATCAATCCATCCGGCAACCTCATCATCAACTACCCGGATGGGACCTCGGAAACGGTCTCCGAGCCCTTGAGCTACACGCTGGGAACAACCACCGGCGCCTACGTGACCAACCCCAAGATCGCCGTCGAATGGCCCGCCAGGTCGCGAAATCTCACAGCGACCAGCAGCGCGCTCTCGACCCAGATCTCGATTCCCGGCGCCAGCGTCAGCGGCGGGACGCAAACCTTCAACTTCGATCGCAACTCCGATGCCGGAGCCCACGAGGAGTCCTACACACTGTACGGCTCGTTTTACGTAGGTTCGGGTTCGATTCAGGCCACGTTCTACGCAGAAGCAGGCGAGAACGGAGCGGTGGTCGCCGTCGCCAACGGGACCGTGGCCTTCTCGGGCTCGGGAACGACCGTCGGATCGGTGTCGCTCCACAAAGACGTTGCCAAGGTCTCGGTTCTTCCGGTCGGTCTGACCATGGGACAGGCGTCGACCCAGCTCGCCTTCTCGGCCAAAGACTCCAGCGGAAACATCCTGGCGCTCAGCCCCGGATCGGCGTTCTGGACGGTAGCCAGTGGCGGAACCAAGCTGCAGGTTACGACGGATGGCGTGGCCACCCCTCTCGCCGCCGGCTCGGCGACGGTCAAGGTCTCGGTCGACGGCGTAAGCAGCTCGGCGGCCACCATTCAAATCACTAAGGCAACCTCGTCTTACACCGCGCCAACCGCTCTTCAAGGTCCCTCCGGCTTCTCGATCTGGCATGTGACGAGTGACGGGCAGATGGTGGGAGGCGCCGATACGAGTGCGCTCTATTGGAGCTCGCCAACCGCGGCGCCCACCGTTCTGAAGGGCCTGCCGGGAAGTACGGCCGACTACGCGTACGGGGTCGCAACGGTAAACGGCAAACTCGAGATCGTGGGGTCGTCCAACGGCTTCCCCGTTGTGTGGACAAAGCTCACGGACGTTCCAGCGCAGTTGGACTCCGACACTGGCTATGGCAACGAGTCCGGCTTGGCAACGAGTGTGAACTCGAAGGGCGAGATCGTCGGCTATGCAACGTACACTCCGGCCTTCTACTGGTCGTCAGCCACTGCAAAAGCGATCGTGATCCCCGGGACCACCGAAACCTCGAGCGGCGACGGTCCGGGAACCAAGGACGAACCGTATATCTCAGAGACCGGCGTTATCAGCTACTTCATCCAAGAGGGCAGACCGGGAATTCCGGTGGCCATCTCGTTGAAGCACGATCAGGCGCCGTTCTATGCGCCGGCCCAAGGCCACAACACCCAGTTTGGCAATCCGTACGACGCGGGAAGGTACATGAACGGATCGGGCCTGGTAGTCGCAACCGATCAGACCAACTTCCAGGTCGACGTCCCGGTCTACTACGTGTCGTCGGACGGATACAAGACTGAGCACTTCCTTCCCGCTCTCGCTACGGGCACTCCTTGTGAGCCTCTCGGCGTGGGAGACAACGGATGGATCGTCGGCTTCTCCGGTGCGAACAACGCCGTCATGAACCTTGGCGGCACGGGCGTTCTCTGGAAGACCGTCAGCACAGCGGTCGACATCAACACACTGATTCCGGATAACACCGGTTGGACGATCGTTCAGGGTCAATTTGTGTTAAGCGACGGCTCGATCATCTGTCGAGGCACGCAAGACAACTCGACGGCCCCTTATGTGATCATCAAGCCCAACTGAGCCGACCTGCGCCGAGGAGCGCTCTGCCGATAGACGATAGGATCGGCGGGCGCTAGCACTCTTGCAGAAGCCGAAAGGCTTGTTCCCGCGAGCCTACTTGCCGCAAGCCGATCGACCTCTTGAGGGATTCGATCGCCGCGTCGTGGGCGCTGTCTCCTGCTCCGCTTGCGCAAAGCTCCTCGACCACGAACGGCCGAATTCCCGCGTCGAACAGGTCGAGGGCTGTCTTTTGGACGCACGCGGCTGTATCGATTCCCACGAGGCAGACCACGGCGGAACGATCGTCGCCAACGAGCCCCTTAAGTTCTGGCGTGACGGCCGAGTAAACGTTCCGACAGACCGATTCCTGTTCGAAACCCGAGAGCGACTCCACGAGGTCGGTTTCGGGCGGAGCATACATTTCGCGCCAGTCCAAGAACCTCTCACAGGGGCTGCCCTTGACGTTGACGTATTTGAAGGCAAGCACGGACCCTCCGCGCCCCTGCCATTCGCGCGCGAACTCCGCGATCTGCTCTCCCAGGCCTTGCATGTGCGGCTTGAAGCTGCCGACCTGGACGTCGATGACCGCGAGAACGGGCTTACTGCTCATCCGAGTTGAAGCCGTCCTGGATCTGCTTCCAGTAGTCGAGGTCGAGGACCTGCTCGAATTCGCCCATGTCAAGCGACTGGCGAGGCGGCGCCGGTTGGTCCTCAAGCATTCCCTTGAGCGCCCGCTGGATCGTATAGGCGACCTGGAAGATAACAGTTGACGGATAGAGAACCATCGAATAGCCGAGCCTCTGAAATTCCTTGTGTTTCAGGGCGGGAGTTTTGCCTCCCCGCTCGAGCACGCTCGTGGCGAGAGGAACGCCTTTGAATGCTTTGCCGATCTTCTCCAGTTCCTCTTCCGAATTCGGGCCCTCGAAGTACACGCCATCGGCGCCAGCCTTGAGATACTGCTCTCCGCGCATGAGGGCGTCGTCCAGACCGTTCGGGGCGATGGCGTCAGTTCGCGCGAGGATGAAGAAATCGGGGTTGGTCTTCGCGGCGACGGCCGCCTTCACTTTCTTGACCATCTCCTCCACAGGAACCACCGACTTGTCCGCCATGTGGCCGCACTTCTTGGGAGCGACTTGGTCTTCCATGAAGATGGCCGAGGCTCCGAGGAACTGGTATCCCTGAACAGTCCGCGTCACATTCTTCGTGTCGCCGTACCCATCGTCGGTGTCGACAAGCACCGGCAGCTTGCTGGCCGGCATGATGTTTTCGACCATGTCGACGATCTCGCCGTACTGTTCGAGGTCGATATCCGGCACCGCGTGGAGCGTGGCGGCCAGAGCGAAGCCTCCGATTTGGTACGCCTTGAAGCCGGCTCGCTCGATGAGACGGGCAGTCAGCGCGTCATGCGCGACGGGCAGCGGCAAGAACTTGTACTTCTCGAGGGTCGCTTTCCAGGTGGGCCGTTTGAACGATATGTCGTGCACGCTCTTCGAAATCTCCTTTCAATGCGGGGCCAGTGAGACGGAGTGACTTTCGCGCTTGCAGGCGAGGGTCGCGCTCGTCTCGCCCTTCTGAAGCATGCGAGCTATCCCACCACGGGTCAGACGCAGCGTCATCTAAGAGCGTTCCCTGGCAGGCTCTCGCGGGGAGTTCTTGACACGGACTACCGTGACCACGACGATCGCGATAACGATCCCTGGTAGCAGCAGTCAGCTTCCTCGCATAGTCGATGTCCTATGAACGGGTGACTTGCGCTATTTGGATCGATCTCCAAGCTTCATTGCAGATGGGAGACCTTTGACCTTGTTATTGCTTGTTGACACCGTCTTGTCCGGCGGCAATTTCAACTCGATCCGATCTGCGGAGTCGTCGGATCCGTGACCGCTGACAAGGATCCTAATCTGCTTGCCGTCGAACGCGTAGCTCAGCGGCTTGCCATCGAAAGGGCTCAGCAGGTCCCTTGTGACAATCGACTTCGGAATCGTACGCTCCTGTAGGGCACGATTCAGCGCCAAGTAGGTTTGGCGCCTAGCCATCATTGCGTTCTCGCGGTTGGTCGGCTCATCGTCGCCGAATCCGAGGTCATCGTACAGATGCGCGGCATCTGGGAAGGCCAGGAGCGCGAGGATCACTTTTTGCTGGGTTTCTTCAAGGCGTTTATCTCGCTGTGCGCGTGGCAGGTCGAAGGCTTTCCAACGTTCGCGCATTTGACGCACAATTTCAACTTTCGACTTCGGCTGGCTTAGGAGAAGCGAGACGAACCCTGAAGGCCGCTGGCGGTCTTCTTCTTTGATGCCGAGGTCCTTTCGACCTTCCGGCGTGAGCGACCGGTCGACTACCCAGAGGATCTCGTAAAGGTCTCCACGGTGCTCCGACTTAAGGTTTGGCTTGGGAGCCTCACCAAGTGCCTTGTCGAAGGCTTCGCGGTAGGCCGCGACGTCGGGGTGAGTGAACGCCCATGCGGCGACAGTCCGGAGTCCGATTTGGTAGATCGACTCATTCAAGAGTTCGGACATGAGAGTGCCTTCATCGCCGGCTTGATGAGCGACCGTGAATATCTTCTTGGCATCGTTCAGTGCTTGGTCCGGCCTGCTTTCTTCCGCCGCAAGGGAACCTCGAATGGCCAGGAGTTTGGCCGCAAGCTTCATGTAAGTCAGCTCGGGCATTACCACGATCCCGCCCTGAGACCAGTCTCGATTGAACCAACACCTCGGTCGAGCCGTCGCGTCATCGATTAGCCGCAACACTGGCTTTTCCTTAGCGAGCAGAGCCTTCGCTTCCCGGACGTGGTCCGACGTCCGATCGAAGAGAATCTCGTCATCGAGCGACTTTGGGATGACGCCCGTCTTGGTCATTGCCGAGAGCTGCCGGTAGTAAGGAGCAGCATTCTCGTTTGGAGACGCCGTTGGGATTGTCGCGGCGAACTCCTGCCATGTGGTCGGCAAGCCCTCTTTACGCGCCAGCTCCAACTGAGCCAAGAATTCCTTCTGGTCCCGATCTGCTCCGGCCTTGCGGCGAACTAGCCCAATGGCCAGAATCGCTAGGAGGATTCCACAAAGCAGCAGCCAGACTTTCCGCATCTTCCCCTCCCTTACGTTATAGTTCCACGCGCGGTTGTGCCCAAAAATGGTCTCTTAGGTGTACAGATCCTCGAGTGCGAGTGACACTTCGCCGAGATTCACTGGCGGGTGATAGGCGATTGCTATCTTGAGTCCAGGACGCGGAAGATGGCCTCGGCCGCATAAGGTCGACGATGCTCAGCCGCTTCACTTAGGAGAACACATGAGATTCGCCACTGCTTTGCGATTCACCGCCGCCGTATCGGTTCTGGTGCTTTCAGTTGCTTCAAACGCTTCGCTCGTCGCGCTCTATAAGCTTCACAAGGACGCCCGAGACTCTACCAAGAATCACAACGACGGGGTGCTGGAGAACCTACCCATCTTCAAGCATGGCTCGCTCGTGTTGGATGGGAGCTTGAACCAGTTCGTAACCTGCCCCGTGAACATCGACCCTTCGGTGATGCCCCAGATCACGATGGGCGGGTGGTTCAAGTTCACCGGCTCCTCACTTCCCGGCATCACAGGCATCTTAGGGGCCGACGTGGGAGGCTATGGCCGGCAGCTCGATATCGACTTTCGCGGGGATTCTTCCGGCAACTACTTCTGGTCTTCGTTCGCTTCGCGAAATCCGATCAACGCGCCCCTCGCCGGCTCGCCGTTCGTGCCTAACAAATGGACATTCGTTGTGATGCGGGCGGACCAGGCGACCGGCAATCTGACGCTGACTGTGGACAAAACGAACTATGTTCGCCAGGGCGTGTTCTTCACTCCCAACCTGAACACTCTTGCCATTGGCCGAAACCCTTACTACGACTATCCCTTTACGGGGCTCGTCCAAAACGTGTTCATCTATAACAACGTGCTTTCGGACAAGGCGTTGGCGGAGCTGCGGAACGACACCAATCCCGACGAAGACGACCAGGGCGAAGACGAATAACCCGTATCTTGGCGCCATGCTCACGGGCCGCGGGCTTCCCGCGGCCCGTTGTCGTTCGAATCAGTTGACCGCCACATGTGACATATTGTTGAGATTGACTGGCGCGGTGGAGGGCGGCTGTTAGTCTGACACTGTCGTCGATGAGTAAGGACAACTCGAGTGCTGCGGCCTTGCTTCCGTCGGTTCGCGAGGCAAGGATGCGCGCCGGCTTAACTCAAGAACGCCTGGCAGAGCTGGCCGGAGTCTCTCGACGATCGGTCATCCGGTGGGAGGCCGGGCATGTCGTCCCACACCGGTCCGAGCTGAGTTTCCTGCTTGATGCCCTTTCGATTGACGGAGACGAAAGGAAAGATTGGCTCCGTGCTTACGCTGCCGGTAAGAAGCCTGACGAGGCCGAGACCACAGGCTTGGGAAAGCGCCTAAGGGTACTCCGGGAACGGTCGGGCATCTCCATCGGTGAACTT
>DASZPA010000266.1:0-29438 GCA_035550555.1 Fimbriimonas sp. | reverse complement strand
GGTTGCTGCGAACGGACATTCGCTCCAGGAAAGTCGGCTCGGCCACGTTCAACGCTTCAACGCGAGCTCCCAGCTCTGTCAGAACGGTCAGGCTCGAAGAGAGACGCGCGCGGACGGCCTCCGAACCCTCCGGGTACTTGGAAATCAGGGCGGCTTGATGCAAAGCGTCCGCGATGCCTTCGTCCGCCGCAGCCACAATCCGCGAGCGCATCTTGTCCAACGCCGTGCCCGGATGCGCGGTGGCGAGGCTGGCCTGCACCCGGTTGTACTGAAACGCGGCCTGCTCCAAGTAGTCGTATGCGTCGGCGGTGATCTCGTTCAGCGGGCGTTCCAAGTAATGTTGCCAACCGCAACCATGCCAGTTTTCGCTCCCGGCGCCCCACATTTCTTCGCCCATGTACCAGCGGTTCTTTTTCCAAACGAATTTCCACACCAAAGCGCTCAGCAGTCGCTTCGCCTCGGGAGTCAGGTTGACGGTAGGCGCTTGGCTGGAAGCGGACTTTTTGCGCATTCCCAGAGCGACGCCGACGTTGACGGCTCCCGCCGTAAAGGGTCCGATCGCGGCGAAAATGAGTTCGCGCTGAGCTCCCAGAAGGCTTGCCGCGGCCATTCCGACGCCGACCAAAGACAGCACTGCCCCAATCGAGAACTGAATGCCGAACGCTTTCTGGCCGTAGTAATTCCGGCCGCTCAACTGCATGCCGCGGCCTTGGACAAATCGCTCCAACGATGAGGGATTCCCTTCTTCCACAGCCCTATTCTAAGGCGTTCCGTGACACATGCCGGGCCTTTTGGACGGTGGAGAACGGCGCGGAATACTCCGAAAAACAGAGGGTGTGTCAAGGAAAGGGGTGTCGAGGGGGACCCTCCTTGTCAAGGCGCGCGGAACAAAAATTCGAAAAAATCGTTGCTTTTTGCGCATGGCGTAAAGTTCATGTTTTGAGCTTCCAAGTGGCAGTTTCGTACCGGTGACCGGTTGTGACACACCACTTTATGAGGGCTTTAGCGCAAAAACGCAGGGTATAAAGCCCTGTCGTTCGCAGCCAGGCAAGAGGAGGTTCCAAATGCGTAACTGCTCACAGAGAGTGAGTACCGCTCTCGTGATGCTGGTATGTGCCGTTTCGGCTCATGCGGGTGTTACGAGACATCAAAAAGAGAGGGTTGAGCCCCGGGTGGAGACGAAAACGATCGCTCCTCCCGTACGGTTGGAGGTAAGCCGGGATGTTCCGGCTGGTCGAATCGTAAGGGCTCATGAGGGGAAGGCAGGATCTATCACCCGAACCTACTCAGTGAAGTTCAAGGATGGACGGCCAGTTTCAAAATCGCTCGTCAAGGAGGAGCGAAAGGACCCGGATCCGACGGTTCTCAAGATCGGAAGAGCGGGCCATGTGTTCAACCGCGGCGCATTTACTCGGCATCGAGTGCTGTCCATGTACGCCACGTCTTACTATTCCAACGTGTGCGGCACTGGCCGTACCGCAACGGGCGAGAGAGCCAAGTTTGGCGTCGTCGCAGTCGATCCGCGAGTGATCCCATTGGGATCCGTGGTCTACGTAGAGGGGTATGGCTTGGCGCTTGCCTGCGACACCGGTGGCGCCATCAAAGGCAATCGTATCGATCTTTGCTATGAATCGCTGCATCGTGCGAATTCGTTTCGTTCGCACTATGTCCACGTTCACGTTCTTCGTTGAATCTTTCAAATCCACAGACGCTTTCAGCGTTCCTGGCGAAATACGGCATACGAGCAGAGAAGGGGCTTGGACAGCACTTTCTCTGCTCGTCGTCTGTTGTCGAGGCGATTGTCGGAGCAGTCTCTGAGTCTCGTGGCATCCTGGAGATCGGCCCCGGTCCCGGCGTGCTGACCTCGATCCTTTCGGAGCGGCTGGAAAAGGTTGTTGCCGTAGAGGTGGACCCGCGCATGGTCCAGCTGCTCAAAGAGTCCGCACCACGCGCCGAAGTGCGCCTGGAAGATGCCCTCAACGCGGATCTCAACGCGATTCTCGAGGAGCTGCCAGAGCCAAGGTCCATCGTCGGCAACCTGCCCTACTACATCACGGGCCCTCTACTCACGCGAATCGCGGGCGTGCGGAAGAGCATTGAAACCGCCGTGGTGATGATTCAGAAGGAAGTGGCGCAACGGGTGGCAGCGCCTCCGCGAGACTCCAACCGCGGCTCGCTCAGCGTCTTTCTACAGGCCCAATTCGAGGTTCGCATCCTGAAGCAAGCGCCCGCGGCAGCCTTTTTGCCTCCGCCGAAGGTCGACAGCACCGTATTGGAGCTTCGCACTCTGCCGTCCGAGCCTTCGCCTGAGCTTCTCAAAATGGTTCGGCTCTCATTCAGCCAGCCGAGGAAGACGCTGCTTAACAACCTCGTCGCAGGCTATCGCGTCAACCGCTCCCAAGCAGCAGGGTGGATCGCCCAGGCGGGCCTCCGAGAGGACGTCCGCCCACATCTTCTGTCCATGACTGAGTGGGAAAACTTGTCAAGATGCCTTTCTGCCGAATCGTAAGGACTCTTGCAGAACCTGGATTGGAAGGGTCTATCCCACGGACGACTTTGCCCGAACCCAAAGCTCATCCCATTCCTCCGCAGAGAGCTCTCTCAGGGGCCGCCCAGTCGAAGCCTCCATCGCCATAAACCGCGCCGTGAAGCGGTTGAGCATCTTGCGCAGCGCCTCCTCAGGTTCGACGCGGCACCAGCGCGAGAGATTGACCACCGTAAAGAGCAGGTCTCCGATCTCTGATTCGATCCGGTCCTGATCGCCCGATTCAATGGCTTCCCGCAGCTCCGATTCCTCCTCGCGGAGCTTTTGGAAAACTGCCTCGATGTCCGGCCATTCAAACCCCACGCGTGCGGCTCTCTTGCCGGTCTCGTGCGCCCGCAGCAGCGAGGCCATTCCGCGCGGGACCCCGGAAAGGATCGAAGGCGTCTCCGGTTTCTCGGTCTTCTTGATAGCGTCCCAGTTACGTAGGACCTGATCCGCGTCCGCAGCCTCCACGTCGCCAAACACATGCGGATGCCGGCGGATCAGCTTGTCGCAAATGGCGCGCGCGACGTCGTCGATGTCGAACCGGCCCTCGAGCTTCTCCATCTGAGCGTGGAGAACAGGCTGAAGGAGGAGGTCGCCCAGCTCCTGGCAAAGCTGCTCCATGTCTTTGGTGTCGATGGCGTCGAACACCTCATAAGCCTCCTCCAGCAGGTACTTCTTGAGGGTCTCGTGGGTTTGCTCTCTGTCCCACGGACAGCCGCCCGGCCCGAGCAGCCTGTCGACGATCGAGACCAGCTCGTACAGCGGTTGGCTCATTGAGACGGAGTCTCAACGGCGTACTGCTTGACCATCTCATCGAAGCGCTTCTGAAAACCCGTCTGGTTGATGCTGACTTTTGCGCTAACGAGCGCGGACCGTATGTCTTTTGGCACATCGTTCCTTACATCCCCCTTGATGAGGGACATGCTCTCGCGGATCCTTCGCCGCAAGGCGGCGTCGAGCGGAGCGACCACTGGAGGAAGGACGTCTTCCACCAGATACCTCACCCTGACCGTGCTTCCCGAGGCTCCGGTGACCCAACCGGTTGACTGGCCGATCTTCACTGTCTTGATTGCCGCAAGAGCCGGTTTGCCGAGCTGAGCCTGAGTGACGGTGCCAAACTCGCCGCCGGACGCCTTGGAGACATCGAGGCTGTACTCTTTGGCGACCTCGGCGAACGCCTTGCCGGCAGAGAGGGCCTTGTCCACGTCGCTCTGGGTCTGATCGTCTTGAACCACGATCACTCGCAGCTTGTATCGCTCCGGGAGCGTGAACTCGCTGGGATAGTCGTGATAGTGCTTCTCGATCTCCTGATCCGTGATCGTGATGCCGAAGGACCGCAGCTTGAACTGGGCGAGCTGATACTTCGCCTCGTCGTACAGGTCGCTCTCCGGGCGCCCATCGGCCTTCAGCTCGCTGAGCAGGTTGGGGCTGGCTGCCTCCTCTTCCTTCACTTTGGCCGCGATCTCGGGCTCCGAGGGCGACACTCCCTTGGATCGGGCGAGTTGGAATACGATCCGCTCGGTGATCAGCTCGTTGATGGCGAGGAATCCCGCGGGCAGGTTCGCGAATTTGCCTTGAGTATCCAGGCGGAACCAGGCCAACTTGTGCCAGAACTCGCCTGCCTTGATGTCGTCGCCGTTCACCGTGGCGAAGACTGCGTTGGGATCCCCTTGGGCCTGGGCTCCCACCGCCACCAAGGCCAGGGTGGCGAATAACAACGTCTTGAGCAGCTTTTGAAGTTGCATATTGTTCATACGGTTGGGTCCCTCATTGAGATTGCCGGAAATGAGCCTAGGCCCTCAGTTTTGCCTGGAGCTCCGGCAAAGCGTCATACAGGTCGGCGACGAGGCCCAGGTCGGCAGCCTCGAAGATGGGGGCATCGGGATCTTTGTTGACAGCCACGATCACCTTGCTGTCTTTGATACCGGCCATGTGCTGCGTCGAGCCGGAGATACCGGCGGCAATGTATAAGTTCGGGGCAACTATCTTGCCTGTTTGGCCGACCTGAAGCTCATTCGGGGCGATACCTGAATCGACTGCCGCACGCGTGGCGCCGACGGCGCCGCCCAGCGTGTCCGCCAATCCCCCTATCACCTTCTCGAAGGTCTCCGCATCTTTCAAAGGACGGCCTCCGCTTACGACGACCTTTGCCTGCGTCAGATCGGGCCGAGCCGACCCTCGCGCTCTTTCCGACACTCGCCGCGTGCGCCCTTCGCCAGTGAGGGAGACCTGCTCCACCGCACTCTCTCCGCGCCGTTCGGGTTTGGTGAAGCCGGAGGGCCGCACGGTAAGAACGACCGGCGAAGCCAGCACTTCGACCGTTGCAATGACCGCCCCAGCGACCATAGGCCGCTTGAAGATCGTCGGACTCTCCATTCCGATCGCATCCGTGACCATCGCCGCTCCCAGCAGGGCCGCTACTCGCGCCATCACGTCTTTCGAGAGCATCGAAGAAACCGCCGCGACGTGGGAGTAGCCTGAACAAGAGTTCCCTATCGACTTTGCCAAGCCGTCGGCCGCGGGGAGCTCAGTGACATTGGATACGAGCAGTTTTTCGGCGCCCGTGTCGAGGTCCGCACCTTGCCCAAACACCAGCGCGTCGAACGGAAGCGAAAGCTGCTGCGCGAAGCCGGCGAGCTGAGCAACTTCGGAAGCATTGAAGGCAACGAGAAGGAGACGGCTCATGCCAGCACCCCCGTCTCGCGGATAGCCGCCACGAGCTCGTCCACGCTGCCCACTTTGCGTCCGGGAGCTCGCGCAGGTGGCGGCTCCACACGCAGAATCCTGGTTTTCGGAGCCGGCGATGTTAGAGGCGCCCTTCTCTCCAAAGGCTTGCTCCGGGCTTTGATGATGCCTGGCAGAGCAATGTAGCGGGGCTCGTTAAGACGCAGGTCGGTCGTCACGACGCCGGGCAGGTCGAACTCGAGAGTCTCTTCACCGGTGTCGGTCTCGCGCGCGACCTTCGCTGAGCTGGAGGAAAGCTCCAGTTTCGATGCGAACGTCGCCTGCGGCCAATCGAGCAGAGCGGCGAGCATCTGCCCGGCCTGGTTGCAGTCGTCATCGGTGGCCTGCTTACCCATGAGCACAAGATCCGGAGATTCCGCGCGGACCTGCTCGGCAAGCTCGGCTGCCACGCTGGGAGAATCCCAAACCGATGAACTTTCGATCAAGAGGGCGCGATCCGCTCCCATGGCCAGCGCCTTTCGAAGCTGTTCCTCGCATTCGGCGCCGCCGATGCTGAGGACGACGATCTCGATGCCGGGATTTTTCTCTCTCTGGCGAACGGCCTCCTCCACTGCGATCTCGTCAAACGGGTTGATCTCGAACTTGGCGCCGAAGCTATCGACCGCCTTGCCGTCGGGTGTCGGACGGACTTTTGCGTAGGGATCGACGACGCGTTTGATGGGCACCAGAATCTTCATAGCGGCTTTGCCGAAGCAAGCCAGATTTTAGCCGTTGCGCCGCGGAACGGACCCGGGCGCGGTTCCAGCAGGCACTTGTGCCACTCGACTCAAATTCTCGACATTTGCAATATTTACGAGTATAGGATTCACAGATCGATGGAAAGAAACCCACCGTTAGGAGAGACCAACGATGTATATCATTCAGCTGTTTCAAGAAGAGAGGCTCGTCCGGGTGAAGTTTCTGGGGAATGTGAGCGCACCTGAAATCGTCAAATTCGAGGCGGACACGCTGCCGATGATCGACGGTTTTCAGCACCCTCCGTTCCGATTGGAGATCGACAGCTCCCGTGCCGTACTGGCCGGAGTCGATGCTCAGCAGGAGCTGATCCGCGTCAAAGAGCACTGCCTGGATGAGTGGACCGCGGGCAACTTCCAGCTCGCCTAGGCGGAGAGGCGAAAAGCCTCACAGGACAGGTCCAAAATGACTCGGGGCAGACACTTATGCGCCTGCCCCGGACGGGAAACCAGATAGCTGATTAGTTTACTAGCTAAAGCCCGAAATCCCAAGCACTTTTCCACACTTTTTCCACAAACGGCCAGGTTAAGCCATGTAGCGCCTGGCGGGCGCATGACGCGCCACATCTCGGTAGTGGATGTCCTCCAGCGAGGCGTCAATCCAGTGATCGACAGCGTCCGAGGCAAACTTGGAGAGGGCCCGACGTTTAAACGGGTCCATGGCGCCGTGCTCCAGGTAGTCCTTTTGAAGACCGATCGCAATCATTGCGGCAAAGAAGCGCAATGTCACTTCCTGAGACGAATCGTTTTCTGTGGCTGGTGTATGTCCGCTAAGATGTTGCATGAACGTTTCCCCAAAAGCACTCCTCTTCCCTTGGCCGTCCCTAGCCGAGTTTGCAGCGAGCGAAACCTTCTGAATCGGTTCGTTCCATAGCTTGGAAGAAGATCCTCCCAGTAGAGTTTCTGAATGTCCTCAGCAGAAGTACCTGAATTGCATCCGACACTCAGGATTTTTCGCGGAGCCACGTATGTCTTGTTAAGACTTACGGCATGAAAGGCCGGCCTTGACCTACTGGCGAGATCCGGTCTACCACAGGTTTTGCGGGGGCCAACGACCGGAGGAACCCGGGCTCGCTAATCTCCGGTAATGCGAAAGGCTTCGACGGAGGGCGTTCCAACATGGATATGACTCTTTCTGTCGATAGTGGCGGCCTTACTTCCAGTCGAAGCGGTCTGCATAGACGTCATCTTCATCGTATAGGTGTAACCGGTACCGTCACCGTTGTCCGTCGTATCGGTCGCCTGCACATAGTGCCCGGTTTCTGGAGCAATCCAGAATCTGTAGTTATCGCTTGAACCGTCAGACCGCTGAGCCTGTTCCGAAACAACCCAGCAGTCAAACTTGCCCGCCGGCACGGTAATCCTTTCCGCACCGACAACCCTGTACTGTTGGGTGATCGAGTAGCCGCCGCTGAACGTCAGGGTTCCCGAAGCTGCCGTCGACCGGTCTATCGTCGGCGGCAGCCGGAACGTGCTGCTCGTAAGAGCCAGAAGCGTCCCGTTGATCAGCTCAGCCAAGAGCGAGCCGTCCGTTCCCAGCTCCGCATATTCGTCGATGGCAATGTTTTGGTGGGGGAGGGTGATTCGGAAGGATTTGGCGTCCTTGATGGAGGGCGCGTTGTTGTAGGTGTCCGTCGACAGCGATTCGACCATCGTCCCGGGCCCTTTACCGAACTGGCCGAAGTCGAAGTCGAGGCTAAAGCTCCACGTATCGCCAGGTCCGTTTGACCGATACGTCGTCGCCGGATGCACCGACGGTCCTCCTCCGCCGCCACATCCGGCAAGCAGCACGATCGCAAGCGCGGAACCACTGATTCGCTTCATCTCCGCTCGTCATTCTATCGTCGTTCGGAGGCGGAATTGGCAAGAGCCATGCCGAGCCCCTATCCTTTGCGAACTTAGGCACTCCACGCTGTGGGGAAGCCTTTGGCGCTATCCGAGATTCTTCTTATAGAGGTGCATCGCGATTGGAATGGTCGAGGCTGCTCCCAACAAGAGCAGAGGAACGCCGATTGCCTTGCGTTTCTCGTTCGAGAGCTTTCCGGCGAGCAGGAAGGCTGCTCCTGCGCCGATCATTCCGCGGGTCGCGGCGAGAAGGCCGAGCTCTGGTAGAGGAACTTTAACTTCTTTCATATTTCAATGGACCCCACTCGTTCGCTGGTAGTTCTGCTGAAAGGACCTTGTGCGCAGCCGGGAACTCCCGCAGGCGAGCGTTTCGAAGGAACAGACTGCATCTAGACACGGGATCGCTGAAGCATGACAACCCGGGCTTGTCAGTTAGGAGAGGGCGTCTGGAACGGTTCCGAACCCAACCGTCATTCACCGCGGCGCTTGCGCGTGGCGGCCGCTTTCTTCGCTGAGGCGGAGCGCTCTTCCGGCGTGCGGGAAGCTGCAGCCTTCTTTGCGGAGGCCGAGCGCTCGGCGGCCGTCCGCTTGTTGGCTGCGGACTTGGCTTGACGCGAGAGCGCTGCATGAGAGGCGGCGTTCTTGCCCTCTTTCTTCAGCGCTTTGATGATCGCTTTGCTCCGCGCCGGATTCGGCTTGGCATCCGGATCCTCTTTTCCTTTCTCCAGGTCGTGCTGAGCCTTCTCCCTAACCTCGTCCGAGTACTTGCCTTTCTTGGGCAGCGGAAGATTGACGCCAGCCCTGCGAGCCTCCGAAAGGCCGATCGCGATGGCCTGCTTCGTGGAGCGCGCGCCGTGTTCGCCCTCTCGTATGCGGTCGATCTCCGCCTTCACGAACTCTCCGGCTTGCGTGGAGGCCGATTTCCCCTCCCTCTTCAGTTCGCGTGCCTTCTTAATAGTCTCTTTATCGGGCATGTTTGATCCTCTTCTGCCTTTGTAGATCGCCAAGGATTCCAGGATGTTCTGCCCAGCAGAGTCCGAAGCAACTACATGGTGGGAGGGGAGGTCCTATGAATCATGGATGGACGCTTTCGGGACCGAGCGGATGCGGGCAGGCAATTGGCTGACTGCCTGCGCGTTTTTGCGACCGAGAATCCCGTGGTTCTTGGATTGGCAAGAGGCGGGGTCGTGGTTGCTCACAAAGTGGCTGAGATTCTCGGTTGGGATTGGGATGTGCTCGTCGCGCGTAAAGTGGGCGCGCCAATACATCCTGAATTTGGCATTGGAGCCGTGGCGCCAGGCGGGATCAAAGTCCACGATCCCGAATCGTTGAAGATGGTCGGGCTTTCCCCCGCAGACTTCGATCGCCTTGCCGTGCCGGAAATGGCCGAGGTCGATCGCAGGCTCAAGGTCTATCATCGCGGCGCGGAAGCGGTGAAGCTTCATGACCGCACGGTCATCGTCGTCGACGACGGACTGGCCACGGGCGTCACCGCTCTCGCTGCGCTCGCCTACGTTAAGCAGCAGAACCCGCGCAGAGTGATCTTGGCGGTCCCAGTCTGCGCGCGGGAATCGGCTGCGTGGCTTGGCAAGGTGGCCGACCAGGTCATCTGCTTACTCCAACCGCCGGACTTCCGAGCGGTAGGTCAGTGGTACGACGTCTTCGATCAAACATCGGACGAGGAGATTCTTCGGCTGATCGACGGTGTGAAGAAGTGACGTCGGCCGAGATTCAGATTGCGTCGAAGGATGTGTTCATCAAAGGCGATCTCACCTTGCCGAAGGACCCTTGCGGAGCGGTGCTTTTCGCGCATGGAAGCGGCAGCGGCCGGAAGAGCAGCCGAAATCGCTCGGTTGCGGCCTCCCTCAATGCTCGCCGGTTGGCGACGCTTCTCATTGACCTCTTGACCGAAGAAGAGGAGGATGCGGAGCGATTTAGCGCGCACCTTCGATTCGACATCGCCCTCCTGGCAGATCGGTTGCGCTCCGCGACCGGGTTTCTCGCGAAGAACGAGAACACGGCGGGCTTGCCTCTCGGATACTTCGGCGCAAGCACTGGCGCCGGCGCCGCCCTGGTAGCTGCCGCAGATAACCCGCATGTGAAGGCGATCGTATCGCGCGGAGGAAGGCCAGACTTGGCAGGAGCGGCGCTCCATCAGGTGAAGGCTCCAACTCTATTGCTCGTTGGATCGCTTGATCAAGTCGTGATCGGCCTCAATCAAAAGGCTTTGGATGAGCTGCGGTGCGAAAAGCAGCTCACCATCGTCCCGGGAGCCTCGCACCTCTTTGAGGAGCCTGGCAAGCTCGACGAGGTGGCCCGGCTGGCGGGAGAGTGGTTTGTGAGGTGGCTTTGCGCATGAGCATGATCCACTTGGACGGTCTGGAAGAATCCATCCGAGCAAGCGCTACGGACCTGCGAGACGACCAGTCTCTCGATCCTTTGATGGAGAGGATCGGAGACGCGCGGTTCGTTCTACTCGGCGAGGCGTCGCACGGGACTTCGGAGTACTACACCTGGCGGACTCGAATCTCCAAGCGGCTGATTCAGGAGAAGGGATTTCGCTTCATCGCAGTGGAGGGCGATTGGCCCGACTGTTATGAGCTGAACAGGTACATCAAAGGCCGGATCGATTCCAATATGACCGCTCGCGACGTCGTCCACCGGTTCGACCGCTGGCCAACCTGGATGTGGGCCAATTGGGAGGTGGTAGCCATTGCCGAGTGGATGCGCAAGTTCAATGCGAGCAGGCCGGAAGTCGAGAAAGTTGGCTTCTACGGCCTGGATGTCTACTCCCTCTGGGAGTCGCTGGATGCCATCTACGCCCACCTCCGCCAATTCCATCCCGAGAGCCTGAAGGAAGCCATCCAAGCGATGGTCTGCTTCGAACCCTTCAATCGTGAGGGGCAGGAGTACGCCTGGCACACGAGGTTCGTGGCCGAAGATTGCGAGGACGAGGTCGTTTCGTTGCTCACGGCGCTGCGAACTTCGCGTCCGACGTACCCGGACGATCCGGAGGCTCACTTCGACGCCGAGCAAAACGCTCTGGTGGCCGTGAACGCGGAACGTTACTACCGCTCCATGGTCCGCAGCGACGCCGGCTCATGGAACATCCGGGACATGCACATGGCGGAGACGCTGGACCGCTTGGCCGATCACTACGGTCCCGATGCGAAAGCCATCGTATGGGAGCACAACACCCATATCGGCGACGCTCGTGCCACGGACATGGCGGAGGCGGGCATGGTTAACGTGGGACAGCTCGCCCGAGAAAGGCACCACCTCGAAGGCGTCGTGCTGGTCGGTTTCGGCGGCTATGAGGGAACCGTCGTAGCCGCAAGCCGCTGGGGTGCGCCCATGCAGGTGCTCACCGTACCGCAAGGGCGCGGCGGGTCTTGGGAGTCCGTCTTGCACCACGCCCTGGGCAGGAACGCCCTGCTTGTTCTGGATCCGTTCAGCGAGAGCCGCCAGCGCGGCCATCGGGCCATCGGAGTCGTCTATCATCCAGAGCGAGAGGCGCACGGAAACTACGTCCCGACGGATTTGGCCCAGCGTTACGACGCGTTTCTGTATCTCGAAGAGACGCACGCGATCCACCCTCTGCACCTCGACGAACGGACCCCGCTCGAACCGCCCGAAACCTACCCATGGGGCGAATGACGCGAGCTTGTCGCCTGCGCCGAAATCGCTCCGTCGCTCGAGTGGTCGGAGGTATAATGAGGCCCTTCGTTTTACGCGCTCGTAGCTCAGTGGATAGAGCATCAGCTTGCGGAGCTGAGGGTCGTAGGTTCGAGTCCTATCGAGCGCGCCACCGCCTTTCCCCTTCCAAGTAATCTCCCCGGCTGGTGGAGTCCGACGTTGTCATCGTAGGGGGCGGGATCTTGGGGCTGGCGACGGCTTTTCGACTCTCCGAGCGGCATCCTTCACTGCGGCTTGCGATCGTCGAGAAGGAGGCGAAGCTGGCGGCCCACCAAACGGGTCGGAACTCGGGCGTCATCCACTCCGGGATCTACTACAAGCCCGGCTCTCTCAAAGCAAGGACCTGTCGGGGAGGCAAAGCCTCCTTGCAGGCCTTTTGCCGGACCCACCAAATCCCTTTCGAGACCTGCGGAAAAGTCGTTGTAGCGGTGAACGCCTCCGAGATCGAACGCCTCCATGCGTTGTACGAGCGAGGGGGGGACAATGCGGTCCGGTGCCGCCTGGTCGACCAAGGCGAGCTCAAAGAGTTGGAGCCGAACGCCTCGGGAGTCGAAGCCATCCATGTCGCGGATACTGGGATCGTCGACTACCCGGCGTTTTGCCAAAAGCTCGCGGAAATCCTCCAAGAGCGCGGTCATCAAATCGAGTTAAGCACTACGGTCACCGCTGTGAGGGTCCACGAGGACCGGGTGACCCTCGAGACCACCCGCGAACCGATCACGGCCAGGTTCCTCATCAACTGTGCGGGGCTCTATTCCGATCGCATCGCAAGGATGGAAGGGCTCACGCCGGAGGCGAAGATCGTGCCTTTTAGAGGCGAATACTTCGAGCTAAGGCCCTCGGCGCATCGACTGTGCCGAAACCTCATCTATCCGGTCCCCGATCCGCAATTCCCGTTCCTGGGCGTGCACTTCACGCGGATGATTCACGGGGGCGTCGAGTGTGGGCCGAACGCAGTCCTGGCCTTTGCGCGCGAGGGGTACGGGAAGCTGCAGGTGAACCTTCCGGAGCTTACGGAGACCCTGAGTTACGCCGGATTCCGTCGTTTGGCCGTGGCGCACTGGAGAATGGGACTCGGCGAAATGTGGCGGTCGCTTAGCAAGGCTGCCTTTGTCAGGGCTCTTCAGCGTCTGGTTCCGGAAATCAAGACAGAGGATCTAACGCCCGTCGAGCCTGGAGTCAGGGCGCAGGCCGTCCGTCCGGACGGGGGGTTCGTCGATGATTTCTCGTTTGCCGAGAGTGAGCGGAGCGTTCACGTCGTCAACGCTCCGTCGCCTGCGGCCACCGGATGTCTGGCAATAGGCGACCAAATCGTCGATCGGCTGCAGACTCGGTTCTAGAAGAGGCGCCCGACGGCCTCTTTGAGCTCGGCCAGCGTCGGCATGGAAGGGATAGCGCCGCGGCGGGTTGTGCTGATCGCCGCCACTGCATTTGCCAGTTGAACCGCGTTCTCCAAGTCTCGCCCTTGCAGCAGGAAAGTAGCCAAGGCGCCGTTGAACGCATCCCCGGCGCCGGTCGTGTCGATGGCCCGAACCGAGAGCGTCGGAAGTCGCCGCCCGTTGTGAGGCGTGGCAAAAAAGGCGCCTTCGGAACCCAAGGTAATCACGACATTCTTGATTCCCTTGTCGAAAAGGACGTTCGCGCAGGTCCAGCAGGTGAGGTCGTTGGATGGTCGCAAGCCGGTGAGCTGCTCCGCCTCCGAACGATTCGGCGTGAGAATGTCGATGTGGGCGCAGAACGCGTCCGAGATGTCGCGAGCGGGAGCCGGGTTCACGACGAGCCGATCCTGCCCGGAACACGCCTCGACCGACTCTTCGCGAATTTCGAACTGCGTGAGCACCAGATCGGGATGGGTCGCCGCGAGTGCGCGCTCGATCTCTTCCGGCTCCAGCTTCCAGTTGGCGCCCGAGGCGACGACGATCGCGTTTTCGCCCGAGTCGGCCACGACGATCCCTGCGGTTCCCGTGGCAACGCCTTCCTCGGCGCTCAAAAATGTGACGTCTACGCCGTTGCGGCCGAGAGTCCGGGCGATGTCGCTGCCGAACGTGTCGTGACCCACTTTTGCGATGAACGAAACATCCGCTCCCAAGCGGGCTGCCGCCACCGCCTGGTTGGCTCCCTTGCCGCCTAAGAAGCTGGTGAAATCGGATCCTAGGAGAGTCTGGCCCGGCGCTGGGACAGTGGGAGCCCGGAATACCAGATCCACGTTCGCGCTACCGACCACCGCCATCCGGCCATTTGGCATTTGCAGCAGTTTAGCCGTCGGGTCAGGGCAAGCGCTGGCAAATCGGAACTCGCTCGCCCTGCCCCATGTTTGAAATGCCTATTGAAATTCAACTGCCTGGCCATGCCTTTAAGAGGCGAGTCTGAGGGCTCGCCGGTACACTTAGCCCGATGATCGACGAGCTAAAGGAGCTTTGGCGGTTCCGAGAGCTCTTGATCGCCATGGTACAGCGAGAGCTGAGGGTTCGGTATAAGAACTCCTTCTTCGGCTTCCTCTGGTCGCTGGCAAATCCCATCGCGACCACCATCGTGATGTGGCTGGTCTTCTCCAAGTTCATGGACAATGGCGTGAAAAGCTACAGCGCCTATCTGCTTGCCGCCTACTTGCCCTACCTCTTCTTGCAGCAGTCGATTCTGGATTCCGCTCAGTCCGTTCTGATGGCACTGCCGGTCGTGAGAAAGACCTATTTCCCCCGAGAGCTTCTGCCTCTCACCAGCGTCATCGCCAACTTCATCCATCTGCTGCTTGGCTTTGTAGTCTTCTTCGTCTTCTTACTGATCGTATACATCAAAGATCCCCAAGAGTTTCCGCTGCAGGGCGGGGTCATTTACCTGCCATTTCTTCTGCTTGTAACCCTCGTATTGGCGACCGGGCTATCGCTCTACGTGAGTGCGCTGAACACTTTTTACGAAGATGTGAAGTATCTGGTCACCGTGGGCATGTATCTGATGTTCTTCATCTGCCCAGTGATGTACTTCGTCGAGCAGGTCGCCAACTCATCCGTCAACCACCAGGGGAAGGGTTTTTGGGTGTTCAAGCTTTACAATCTGAACCCGATCGCCACGCTTTGCATCGCTTACCGAAAGACCCTTCTCTCGCCAGTGACCGTTCCGGGCAGGCACGGAGAGCAGTTTGCCCCGTGGCCCATGAACTGGGACTACGTTTGGGTGACAACGATCTTTTCAGTTTTCCTCTTGATTACCGGATATGCCGTTTTCAACCGCATGAAGTGGAGGTTCGTCGAAAGGCCATGAGCGACACCGTCGTCTCTGTAAAGGATCTTCACAAAGAGTTCGTGATCAGCAACACGGCCATCGGGTCCATCAAGACCCTTCTGGTCTGGTGGAAACGGCGAAGCGTTAAGAGATTCCAAGTCCTGAAAGGAGTCTCTTTCGACATCAAGCGTGGCGAATGTGTTGCGCTGGTGGGCCGGAATGGAGCGGGGAAGAGCACCCTGCTTTCGCTGATCGCGAAGGTCTATAAGCCGACTTCGGGAACGATCAAAGTGAACGGCAGGCTGGCGCCGCTCTTGGAGTTGGGCGCCGGCTTCCACCCAGACCTTTCGGGGGCCGAAAACGTGTTCTTCAACGCCATGATTCTGGGGCTTACCCGCAAGCAGGCTAGAGAGCGCTTCCAGGAGATCCTCGACTTCTCGGAGCTGGGCGACCATGTATTCGCGCCGGTTCGCTCCTACTCGTCCGGCATGATCGCACGGCTTGGGTTCAGCGTTGCCGTACACGTCGATGCCGAGATTCTCATAGTCGACGAGGTCCTTGCGGTCGGGGACTTCGAATTCGGATTGAAATGCCTTCAACGCTTGAAGGAGTTTCGCGAAAAAGGCGGGACGATCTTGCTTGTATCGCACCAAGCCGAAACGGTGATGACGTTCGCCGACCGAGCGATCTGGATCCAGCATGGCGAGGTTCAGATGGACGGCACGCCTGCGGAGGTGATGCCGGTCTATAAGCTCAAGAGCGAATCGGATCTTGGGCGGGCCCAGTAAGGACTCCCCAGAACCCGTTCGAAAGCTCCCGCGCCCTTTTGGAGCCGGATAGGCTCCTCAGACTCCAATAGGTCCATCTTAGGAAAGCCCCGCAGCGGTCAAGAATCAAGCAGACGTTTGAAGCGGCCTGCCCCCTATGTATCGCAAAGTAAAGCTCTTTGCCTCGATTGTAAAGCGGCACCCCCTTCACAGCGTTGCCCGAGCTGCTGGAGCCCAGGTCGTGAACGAACGATGCGTTCTTCACGAAGACGATTCGTCCGTGAAGATGAAGCCTGTGGCAAAGATCCGTGTCCTCGCAATAGAGGAAATACCGCTCGTCGAAGCTTTCAAGCCCTGCTCGCACCATCAGCGCCGCTCCCATCACTTGCCACGTCTCCGCAGGGACGGGTTGCTCGATCAGCTTGGGCGTATTCCAGTACGGGTTCAAGATCGGGAACACCATTCCCAGCTTCTCGAGATAGAACTGCTCGCAAAACACGGCCCAAAGCGTAAGCCGGTTGGCCGAGCTGAGCTGAAGCGTCAGATCCGGGTTGAGGAGCCTTCCGCCGGCCGCCGCGATGGAGGGGTCCTCAAAGACGCCGGCCAGCCGGTCGATGGCGCCTGCCTCGGCATAGGCGTCGCTGTTCAGATATAGCAGCAGCGGCCGGCCTGCAACTGCCGCCCCCTGATTGTTTGCCGTCCCTAGGCCGGGATTGCCTGGATTGACAATGAGGCGAACCCAAGGAAACTCTTCTGCAACCATCTGTGGCGAGCCATCGTGAGAGGCATTGTCGACCACGATGACTTCGTGTTCCGGCTCGATCGCCTCGAGGCACTTGCGAAGCTTTTCCTTCGTGTTGTAGCTCACCACGATCACGCTAACGCTGGACTGAACCATCGGCCTAGAGTGCTACAATATCCGACCCATGAGCAAGGAAATCCAGTTCACCAGGGAAGGCTACGAAAAACTCAAAAACGAGCTGGAAGAGTTGAAGGGACCTGTCCGCCGCAACGTGGCCGAGGCAATCCGCGAGGCCAAGTCGCATGGAGACCTTCGTGAGAACGCCGCTTACCACGAGGCGAAGCTCAACCAGACCCGCCTTGAAAGCCGTATCGCCGACCTTGAGAAGGCGTTTCTGATGGCCAAGATTGTGGACCGGCCCGACCTCGCCGGCGCAACGGCTCACCTCGGATCGCGAGTCAAGCTGGAGGACGTGGAGTTTGGGGACGACTTCGAAGTGACGCTGGTCGGGTCGTTCGAAGCGGACCCCTCGAAAGACCTCATCTCCATCGGATCGCCGCTCGGAGAGGCTCTGCTTGGAAAGGCCATCAACGATCAGATCGAAGTCGAGGCTCCGGCAGGCCTGACGCGATACAAGATCCTCGCCGTGGAGTGAAATGTTTCGCTGGCTCCTCGCTTTCACGGTAGGCATCAGCCTCGTGGGATGCGAGAGCGGGGCGCCAGCCACGGCCAGCGGTGACGCTTCAAAGCCGGCCGCGGAGACCACGGTGTTTCCTGCAGGTCCCGTCCAGAGAAGCCGCATCGGTCTTTTCAACGAGCTGCCCCGCCCCAACAACCCCGGAGACCCTTCGGAAAGGTCGTCCACCATTCAGGTTCAAGTCAATGTGGGAGACAGTCCAGAACAGGCCCTGAAGGTGTTTCCCACGCCGAAGTCCGCCTATCTCTTCTCCGATCTGCCTCCGTCTCTTTCGAAGAACTACGAGGCAAAGGGGTGGGAAACGGCCGGCGGCGAAGGCTACGGGGTGATTCTTTACGGGGGAAACGTGGTGGCGGCGATGTATCAGGTCAATGGTCAGCCGGAGAGCATGCTCGAACAATTGCGCTCGCTGCAGGAGCAGGGAATGGGAACGGCCCAGTACAAGATCGACAAACGGCCGGTCCAGTTCTGGTTCTGGCACGATGGAAGTCAAACCCTGATGCTGAGCTCCTACGATAAGGGCGAGGGGCGCCTCAACATCACGCTGGTGATGGGGGACAACAACGTGTTGGATGCCATCGGTGTCTCCGAGAAAAAGGCCGACCTCGACGCGAACCGTCTTGCCAGGCCGGCCCCTTCGCTGGGAGCTAGGCCCCAAGGCTGAGTGAATCTGCGAACGAAACCCTCCCCTGCGACGTTTAGATAGATACTCTGACAAAGAGGAGGTGGTGCATACGATGATTCATGAACGTAAACACCAGGGAGGTTGTGGGTTTTAAGGAAACCTGCAATCTAATCAGAAGGCGGGCTCCTCATGAACCCACCCTCCCTGGTTTAGGAAACAACGGCCCCGGCACCGCCCGGGGCCTTTCGTTTTAGAGCCTCCAATCTTCCGTCCGGTGCGTTCGTGCTCGGTAACATTCTCGCGTGGTTCACAGCAATGCAGCCCTTGGGTTCCTAGTCACCTCCACGATCCTCTCGCACAACTCGATTCTCGGGACCTGGACGCCTTACACTCAAAAGGCAGGAGCCGCCGCGACGATGGTATTTCAAAAGTCGGGACACTGCTACCTTGCTTTGCGGACACCCAAGATGTCCCGCGTAATGCGGGGATCCTACACCCTGAAGAAAACAGCTCTTGATATCCGTTGGGACCCTGAGCTGCAAACGAAGCTGGGCATTTCGCGAATAAACCACTGCGTCCTTACTTGGAACTCGCCAAGCGAGTTCCATTGGAAGGAGGAGCTCGCACCGGGAGCTGGCGGCAGCGGGAAATACGTTGTACAACACTTCCGTCGTGTCAGCTCCAGTGAGCGAGCGCCTATCCCTCAGTAGGCATCACCTTTCCAACTTTCCCATCGCTGATAAAATAAGCATCCGGTGATGCCTTGCTGATCGCGCTCTTAGCCATTACTTCCGATCCCAAAACCTTTCAGGAGGTCGAGATCGCCAAAGCGGTCGCGATTCACGAAGCGGAACGCTTGAGCCTCGACTACACCGCAACCATGCAGCAGGAAGGCCAGACGAAGGAGATGCGGATCGTTATGGCGAAGGATGGGAAGCGGGAGCACGACAAGATCAAGGTCGACGGGGAGCTGATGGCCGAATCGATCTGCGACGGGCGCACAAGTTGGATGATTCTGGACCCACAAAAGGCCTACTTGGAGGCTAAGCTCGAAGCGATCACCGAGTTCGACCCAAAGAAAGTGCTCGTCAAGTGCGAGCCGATGTCATTCAACTACGGGTTCACCTCCAACTCCCAATTTGGTTTCGCTTGCGACCCGCCTCTCGAACTCAAGTCGATCGAAGCGGTCAAGGAAGGAGATGAGCCGCTACGAAAGGTCGTCGGCGCGGCAACGACGGCGAAGGGATCTTCCATCACGATCACCCAATGGTTCTTGGCCGACAAATGGATATTGAAGAAGTTCAATCTCCATGGACGAACGCAGGACGGAGACTTCGACATTGAGGGTGAAGCCTCGAAGATCGACTTCGATCCCAAGTTCAAAGACACGGAATTCGATTTCGATCCGGCAAGAATACAGGGATATACCAAGCAAGAGGCGCCTGCTCCGCAGAGCGGCGGTAGATGAGCGTCGCGATCGTCATCCCCGCCCGGATGGCCAGCACGCGTTTCCCAGGTAAGCCGCTGTGCGACCTGCTCGGCAAGCCAATGATCCAGTGGGTCGTGGAGGCTGCCCAGAAGGCTGGTGTCGCAGACCGGATCCTCGTGGCCACGCCAGATCAAGAGATCCTCGCTCGGTGCGCCGCCTTCGGCGCCGAAACCTATCTCACCAGGAACGACCATCCGAGCGGGACCGACCGGTTGGCGGAAGTTGCCGACAAAGTCGAGGCCGAGGTCTATATCAACGTCCAAGGCGACGAGCCGCTGATCGATCCTAAAACGATCCGTGCCTGCGCAGAGCCACTCCTGCAGGATTCTTCCGTCCGAATGTCAAGCGTCTACAGCATCTGTGACGAAAGCGAGTTGGACAACCCGGCTGCGGTGAAAGTTGTGACGAATATCGAAGGCTTCGCTCTTTACTTCAGCCGTCACCCGATTCCTTACCCTCGAAACCCCAGGCCTGAGCCGGTGAAGAAACATGTGGGAATCTATGCCTTTCGAAGAGACGTGCTCCTGAGGTTTGCCACATGGTCTCAAACGCCTCTAGAGCGGGCCGAGAGCTTGGAGCAGCTTCGATTTCTCGAGAACGGCGTGAGGATCAAGATGGCTCGAGGAGAGGGATCGGTCTTGGCGGTGGATACGCCCGAGCAGGCTGAGCAGGTGCGTCTCTTGCTGGCGGTTCGAACAAGCTAGCGAACGAACCGGCTTGAACCCGGCGGCGTTATACTGGGTAGGGCAACCTTAACATGATCAAGCAGTGTGGCTTCGATCTGGCGGAGCCGTCATGGTCGCGCTCTACGACATTAGCCACGATTGGGAAGAACCTCAGGAACTCCATGAGCTGTTGCAAGCCATTCGGGAGCAGCGCGACGACGCCAACGTAAGGAAGATCCGCTATGCGTACTTCATAGCCGAGAAGGCGCACCGGGGCCAGACCCGCAACTCTGGCGAGCCCTACATCCTCCATCCCCTGGCCGTCGCGCGAATTCTGGTCGACCTGCGGATGGACGACGACAGCATCGTGGCGGGGCTCCTGCACGATGTCATCGAGGACTGCGACGTTTCGCGTGAGCAAATTCAGGAGGAGTTTGGCGAAGACGTTCTTCATCTGGTGGAGGGAGTCACCAAGTTGAAGTTTGGCGAGTTTAGCGAGCTGACCGATCGCCAGAAGGCTGCCGCGGCTATCAACCGCACGGCGGAGACGCTCCGCAAGATGCTGCTGGCGATGGCCCAAGACTTCAGGGTCATGGTCATCAAGCTGGCCGATCGATTGCACAACATGCAAACGTTGGGCGCCCTGAGCCCGGAGCGCAAGCTGCGCATCGCCGACGAGACCCTCAACATCTACGCACCCCTCGCAGCCCGCCTGGGCATCTGGCAAATCAAGTGGCAGCTTGAGGACCTCGCTTTCGAGCATCTCCATCCAGAGGAGTTCCAGCGGGTGAGCGACTTGGTTGCCAAGAGCCGTGGACAGCGCGAGAAAGAGCTTCAGGACGTGATCCTCACGATCAAACGGCGATTCGAGGAGCGCGGAATCCCCATCATCGAGATTCGGGGCCGGCCGAAGCACCTGTACTCGATATTCAACAAGATGGTCAAGCAGGGCATCCCGTTCGAGGAGATCTACGACCTGCTGGCGCTCCGAATCATCGTTTCCACCGTGCCGGAATGCTATGTGGCGCTCGGCATCGTCCACGAGCTTTGGGTCCCGATCATGTCGCTCTTTTACGACTACATCGCCCGGCCGAAGTCGAACGGCTACCAGAGCCTGCATACGAAAGTCGTCGGGCCATCCGGGCAGCCGCTGGAGATCCAGATCCGGACGTTGGAAATGCACGCCATCGCCGAGCACGGCATCGCGGCGCACTGGACGTACAAGGAAGGCAAAGCTTCTCTCGATGAGACCAGCCGGCTTGGCAACTTGCGCAAGCAGCTGTTCGACTGGTCGTCCGACGCCCGAATGTCTTCCGATTATCTCCGGTCGCTGAGCACCGACCTTTTCGGAGAGCAGGTCTTCGTCTTTACGCCCGGCGGCGACGTCATCGACCTACCGAAGGGAAGCACGCCGGTGGACTTCGCATTTCGAGTCCACTCGCAGTTGGGCATGACCATGGTCGGCGCCAAGATCAACGGTCAGATCGTTCCGCTCAGCACTCAGCTTCAGAACGGCGACGTCTGTGAGGTCATCAACCGCGCGAACGCTACCCCGAGCCTGGACTGGCTCGAGTTCGTACGAAGCGCTCACACTCGAAGCAAGCTGCGCGCCTACTTCCGCCGCATGACCAAGAATGAGGATGCGCAGCGCGGAAAGCTCGCCGTCGAGAAGGAGCTTCGCTCCCTCGGCCTCGACCCCAAGAGGTACTTGGGAGAGGACAAGCTGCAGAAGGTCGCGGAGACCGTCGACTCGTGCGAGAATCCTACCGACCTCCTGGCCAAGATCGGCGCTGGCCTCTTGGCCGTGCAGAGCGTCGTCTCGAAACTGCGGGGTCTGGTCCAAGAACAGCCCCACAGCGAGCAGATCCAACTCACCCAGACCAAAGAGGGCAAGCTGGCCCTCATCAAGGATGGCCTGGAGAACGTGCTGGTGTCGCGCGCGAAGTGCTGCAGCCCCATCCCCGGAGACGATGTGGTCGGCTACGTCACCCGTGGGCGCGGCATCGTCATCCACCGCCGAGTCTGCCCCAACGCTCAGGCATATCTGACGAGCGAGCCGGAGAGGCTGATCAGCTACGAGTGGCTACCCGACGGCAACGTCTACGCGGTGCCCCTTCGAATGGTCGGCGTGAACCGGACCGGTCTCCTGATGGACGTTTCGACGATCTTCGGCGAATCCAAGACCAACGTGAGCTCCCTCAACGTGAAGACGCTTCCCAATCAGACCGCCGAGATCTTCATGACAATCGACGTTCGAGACACGGAACACCTCGCCCAGATGATGACGAAGATCGGCAACTACACCGACGTCCTGAGCATCATGCGCATGTTCGGCCGAACGGGCAAATAGCGCGCCCCGACCTCGCTTGCGGTGTCCTTGCCCACATCTTTCGTGTTGCTCGGTGAGGCGGTTTTAGAACTTGGCTTCGGGTCGCCCACCCTGGAAAGGTGGTGGCAGTCTTGGAGGGGTGATCTGTCGCACTCAGTTGCCGCGATCTGGTTCGTGGTCGCGCAAGCCCATCGAGGCCGTGGCGGTTCCAAGGGATCTGAGGGCTGATCGAGACGCCTCACGCGAGCACAAACCAGGCAGCGGCTACATATTGATAGCAGCGTTAGGCCGATCTACTCGCGAACAAATCGCGCGTAAACGGGTGACTAATCAAATACGCCTGCGCATCGAACGCTTTCTCGCTTGAGCGGCGAGAGTAAGTGCCATCCGCGGCGAGTTCCCAAGTCCTTAGCGTGTCTCGAAGGTAGATATCGAGAATCTTCGACTTGATCAGGCTCTTCAATGTCAAGTCCTCAACCGGCGCCAACACTTCGATCCGCCGGTCCAGATTTCGTCTCATGCAGTCGGCGCTGCCGATCAGTACGTCCGGGTTCCCGCCGTTGCCGAAGTAGTAGATCCGGCTGTGTTCCAGCAGCCTGCCCACGATGCTGAACACGCGGATGTTCTCGCTCATGCCCGGCACGCCGGGCTTCAGACAGCACACGCCGCGGCAGAGCAGCTCGACCTTCACACCCTCTTTACTTGCCGCGTAGAGAGCTTCGACCACCTCTGGATCTACCAGCGCATTGAGCTTGAAGATAATGCGGCCGTCTTTCTTTTGCCGAGTCTCCTTCTTGATCCGCTTTAGAAGTCCTTCGCGAAGATTAAGCGGCGCCACTAGCAGTTTCCGGTAGCTGGTTTGTCTGCTAAAGCCCGTCAGGTAATTGAACATCTCCGAGATGTCCTGGCAGATCGATTCGTCGCATGTGAAAAGGCCGAGGTCGGTGTACTGCCGCGCGGTTACGGGGTTGTAATTGCCGGTACCCACATGCGCATACATCTTAATGTGCCCTGCTTCCCGGCGAACCACGAGGCACAGCTTGCAGTGAGTTTTGAACTCTGGAAAGCCGTAAGTTACGTGAACGCCCTCGTGTTCCAGCGCCCGCGCCCAGCCCAAGTTGTTGCTCTCGTCGAACCGTGCCTTCAGCTCGACCATCGCCGCCACCTGCTTGCCCTGGCCGGCCGCTGCCAAGAGACTTTCGACAACCGGGGACTCAGAACCCACGCGGTAAAGCGTTTGTTTGATGCCGATCGTGTCGGGGTCCTTGGTCGCGCTTGCCACGAACTCCTCGACGCACCGAAAGCTGTCGTACGGATGGTGGACGAGGATGTCTGAGCTCGAGATCGTCTCGAAGAGGGTTCGAGACTGAGCCATGTTCTCAGGGAGGTAAGGCACGAAGGGGGCAAACCGGAGCCGCGGCTTGTCGAGCTTGTAGATCTCGTCGAACACGCCGAATCCAAGGAGGCCGTCCACCGCAAAGACATCCTGCTCGTCCAGCCCATGCATCTGGACCAGCAGGTTGCGGATGTGCTTTGGCATGTCGGTCTGACATTCGAGAAGTACGGGATCACCCATCCGCCGTAGCCGTAGTGTCTCCTCGATGCTGGCGATCAAGTCGGCGGCCTCGAGCTCCCTAATCTCCACGTCCGCGTCGCGGATCACGCGGAACAGATGACAGCGCAGAATCTCGACACCTGGAAAGATGGTGTGCAAATTCGCGGCGATGATCTCCTCCAAGAGAACGAACTCGTTGCCGCGTCCGGAGAGCTTCACTGCCCGGGGGATGACGGTCGGAACCTTGATACGGGCGAGCCGAATCTCCGTCAGGTTGTCCGCCAGCTCGATCGCCAGGTTCAAGGACCGGCTGGAGATGATCGGAACCTTCGTGGCGGGATGAAGAATGAGCGGAGTGCAAAGAGGGAAGACCTCTTTAGCGAAGAAGGACGACAGCTCGCGCCGTCGTTTATCCCCGAGGTCCTTGTAGGGCCGAATGAAAATGCCGGCCTTCTCCATCTCCGGCCGAAGGGTTTCGGAGAAAACCGCTCCCGCACGCTTTCGAAGCGGCAGGGCCGTTTCGGCGATGGTCTTGAGCTGCTCGCTGGGAGTGAGCCCGTCCGGAGTCTCTTCCAGTACGCCCGATTCGAACTGCTCGATGAGGCCGCTCACCCGGACCATATAGAACTCGTCCAAATTCGACTCGAAGATAGAAAGGAATCGCAGGCGCTCGAGCAGCGGGTTATGCGGATTGACCGCCTCCTCCAAGACACGGCGGTTGAAGTTGAGCCAACTCAACTCCCGATTCAGATAGCGCGACTCGCCGTTGGGGCTCTTTACACCGGACATCCCGTAATCTCTCCCGAAGCGAGTTTCAAAATCGCTCCCTCGCGGATGCCGAACTCGCTCACGACCACTCGATCCAAGCCGAACCGCTCCATAAGCGCTCGGTAGATGAGGGCACCAGGCAACAAGGTGCCGGCTCGCTTCGATTTGACGCCAAATCGAGTCATGATCCGATCGACCGAAAGCCGACAGGCCGCCCAAGCCATGTATTCGATCTCCGCCCGGGCAAGTTCCTTCTCCGCATCGGGATGAAGCGCTCGCCAAAGCCCACGAGCCACACCACCGCTGACGACCGCCACCTTGTAAGAGCCTTCGATTGTCGAGCGTTTCAACGTATCGTCAATATAGGTCTCGGCCGCCCGCAAGGCAAGGTCTGAGCAAGGAAACTTAATCCCGGATTCAGCGATGATGCGACCGGTTCCCAGGGGGAGGCTTTCCTCGTGGCTGAAGGCTCGCTTCTCGACCACACCGATCTGTGCGCTGCCTCCACCCACTTCGAAAAGGAGCTCGGGCCGGATGTTTCGCGTGTCGAGCAGCACGCCCGCGAGTGAAAGCTCGGCCTCTTTTCGGGCGGAGATGATCTCCACTTTGATTCCGGTCTCGTTCGCGACCCGTTTGATCACCTGCTCGTGGTTGCGGGCCATTCGGAGGCCCTCGGTGGCGAACACATATAGCGAAAGAACCTGGGTGTCCTTGCAGACGCGTTTGAACTCCTTGATGGCGGCCGCTATCTGGACGATCTGCTCTTTGGGCACGATGCCTTCCTTGGCTACCGTTTCGCCAAGCGGAATCCACTCGTTGTAGTTGTCGATCCGCATGACCAGCGACCCGTCGGTCTCGGCAACCAGCAGATGGGCGGTGTTGCTGCCGATGTCAGCCGCCGCAAAAATACGCGTCACCTCTCAAGTATTGCTTGATTGGGACGCTTCTGAAAGCATCGGGGACCGGCAAGCGCCGGTCCCCGAGCCTCTTTCAGATCCTAACGATCTTCTGCACAAACTCCAGAGCGGCGATCCGCCTTAGCTTTTCGGCGTCGCAGGTTCCGAACAGAGCCTTCAGGCCTCTCTCGGTATCGTCAATCTTGAATCCCAGCTCCTTCAGGATCTTGATGTTCCCGTCGCTCAGCTTGTTGACGAGGATCTCTATCGAGACGCTTCCTTTCGCGCTGACCAGGTCTTTGTCGATCTTGTGCAGTCCGGCAGCTATCATTTCAGGCGATGGATCGCCAGTCCGTGGATGCACAATGCCAACGATTTGATTCTTGTTCTGGTTGGGCTTTGAGGCGCCTCGTCCCGCCCCAGTTTTCAATCCGCCTTGTTGTACGACCAGCGAGTTATCGCTAGAGGAGTACCCGACGTAGTTAACGCCTGAAGGTACTACGCCGGAGCCGCCGAATCCTCCCCCAGCGCTCACCGTCGGAGCGCCGAAATGGGTGAATCCCTGGGCGACCACTTTACCTACCGCTTCCGGATAGGCCAGCGGACCAACTCCCTCCACTCTCTCGATCGGTACACGCACCGAAATCTGCTTTCCGCCGACGTTCACGATCTTTTTTTCAACCGCCACGAAGGAAGTCTCCGAAGACATAATCCCGAACTCTAAAGCAACCTTCTTCAGCGCCGCCTTTGGCGCCATTCGGTCCATACCGAGCGACTCGGCCCAGTCGTCGCGATCCAGCCGCTCCACTTTCTGACGGGCCCAGAGGCTCTCGATGGCCGGCGCCGAGGCGTGGTCACTCAGGTTCAGATCGACTGTCTGCGACCAAGGCTTTCCACCCAAATTGCCTTGCAGCACAACCTCGCCCTTGCCCGGATTCGCATATCGCCCGAACACGACCACAGGCGTCTCATCGAACACGTCGGGAATCTCGCGGGGAAGCGTGTCTGACACCTCCAAGCCCTTGAACTGAACCGCCACATCGGTGAGGATCGGAGTGCGAGTCCGTGCCACGAACCGAGCGACCTTTTCGTCGGTCGGTTCTCCAAGGGTCACCGTCTCGGATGCCCCTTTGCCCTCGTCGCTCATCGCATCGATCAGGTAGTGGTTTACGGAGTTGCCAATGCCAAACGTGAACATCCGAGAGTTGCGACGATGTGTGCGAATTTCGCTGAGGATCGTTTTCTCCTCGCCTACGTAACCATCAGTATTGAAGACCACCATGCGCAGCCGCTCAGGATCAGTCGGCGGATCCAGTGCAGCAAGGACTCCTGCAGCGATCTCGGTGCCTCCGTTGCCGACCATCGGATTGAGGAAATCCTCGGCTTCCTTCAACGTCTCGGCGTTATAAGGTCGAGCCTTTGGCCACAGCTTCCTCACAATCGTATTGAAGCCAAGCACGTTGAATGTGTCGCCGGGCCTCATCGTTTTGATTATCTTTATAGTCAGTTCCTTGGACTTTTCAATCGGTTGCCCGTCTTGGCTGCCGCTCTGGTCCATCACAAAGATGAACTCCCGCCGATCGATCTGCTCCGGCTTTGGCGCCTTCGGCGGCATCAAGAGCAGAGCGAAAAACCCTCCCTTCTCGGGATCGTAGTGAGAAAGGACCGCGCTCTGAACCGATCTGGTCGCCAGCTGATACCGAAGCAGGAAATCTTTGTTCGGAATCCGGTCGCCGTGATCAAGCGAGATTCGTGCATGGCTGGGGTCCAAAAGTTGGATATCCGTTTTGTGAAGGACCGAATGGATGTCCTCGATCGGCGCGCCGGCGTTCAAGTCGACACTCAGGTCGATCGTCTGACCAGTTCGTGTCCCCTCAGGCGTAAACGGCGGCACGATCTTGTTCCTGTCCGCGGTCGTTTCGTTCGTATAACGCGGACCAACCACCATTGGGAAGCTGAACTCGAAGCTGCCTTGCTCGTACTTCAAGACCTGCACGTACCGGATCTCAACATCGATCGCCTTGCCCGGCATGATATTCGCGACCGACTGCGTGAAGATGTTCGGCCGCTCCTGGTCGAGCAGCGCCGCAGATTGCCCCGCGTTCTTTGCCGCATCGTAGATAGCCCTGGCTTGGTCTCGAGGTTTGATCGAACCCTCGATCACTCGGTCCCCGATCTTGATTCGCATGGCGTTCACTGCAGCATCATGCGGAAGCGGAAACGTGTAGATGGCTTCGACAGGAACAGAACTCGGATTGCGAAACGTCTGATCGACGGTCACCTCGGCGCCAAAGCCGGAGATCTGGGCATGCACGTCGGTGTGCTTGAGCGGCATTGGGACTTCCCCTTTTGGGCCCTCGATGGTCAGTTGGCCGGGGTTGAAGTCTTGCGGCTGTGGCCGCTGCGAGGTTGTGAGAAGAAAGGCGAGTGTTGCGGCAAGCATGTTGGGACACCTCTGTCTTTTGCATTTCTGATGCTTGAGAGCTGTCTGCGTTACTGGTAAAGGCTTTCCCCAAAACACAGCAAACGATGAACCGGATGTGAATGTATATTGGAGGGGAGAGTCTGTCCATGCCCTTCCATATCAAGGAGTTATCAGCCACCGAGAGCGTCGCCATGTTCCGCGCACTGGCCTCCGACTCCCGTGCGCGCATTATCGAGCTCCTGGCTGAGAGGGACATGAACATCAACGAGTTGAGCAACGCGCTCGGTCTGGCGCAGCCCAGCATCACCAAGCATGTGCAGATTCTGGAAGAGGCGGGACTTGTCGTCAGCGATTACCTGGCAGGACCTCAAGGCACGCAAAAGCGGTGTCGCCGGGTTCACGACCGGCTCGTAGTCGAGATGGCCGGGCGCCCCTATCGCCCGGAGGGTATGGCCGAAATCGAAGTACCGATCGGCATGTATACGCAGGTCGAGGCGGTCCCGACCTGCGGCCTCGCGAACCGCGAGCGCTTCATCGGCCATCTGGACAACCCTGTCTCGTTCTTTCTTCCCGAGCGCGCCACCGCCGAGATTCTTTGGTCATCTGGCGGCTACGTCGAATATGTCTTCACCAACTCGCTGCCTCTGCAGGCCGAGATCGTCGCCGTCGACCTCGCGATGGAAGTCTGCTCAGAGGCTCCGGGCTACAACAACGATTACCCGTCGGACATTACGGTCTGGCTGAATGAGATCGAAATCGGCACCTGGGAATCTCCCGGCGACTTCGGCGGCACGCGGGGGCGCCTGAACCCAAGCTGGTGGCACGACAACCTCAACCAAAGCGGCCTCCTCAAGGTGTGGCAGGTCGATCGGACGGGTACGTCCGTCGACGGCATGAAGATGTCCCCTGTGAAGATCGACGATCTTGGCATCAAGCCTTGGGCGACGATCAAGGTTCGAATCGGTGTCAAGCCGGAGTCACGCAACCAGGGAGGCTTTACATTGTTCGGAAAAGGGTTCGGAAACTACGAGCAAGACCTAGTGCTAAGAATCCGCTACAACTCCGGGCCCGAAGAAGACCCGAACGCGACCGAGGAGCAGCGCGCCATCGACGCGACGGCAAGAAGACTCATCTCACAAGTCCGCAGCTCCTAATCCTCGTTCCAATGGATCACTTCGCCCATTTGTCTGGGCAACGTGGCCATCGGGAAATTTGGGTCGTACGACGCTTTCACCCACCCATCCGTCACCATGGCCTCCAGAGCCGGGCCAAGGCGAGAGACGTAATCGGACAGGAACGCCTTGTCGTTTTCGTGACGCTTCGTTAAGATGTCCACAATCTCTCGGATCTGATGCAGGCGGCATGCGCGCTGCAAGATGTCCACCATCAAGTTCATCGCCCCCAAGAGCGGCAGCACCTTTCCGTCGCGCATGTAGCTGCCAATCTTCTCCACTCCACCGTTCTTGTAGCGAGCCCGATCCTGCCATACGGCGCCGCTGATGTCGAGCTGGAAGACGTTGTTCTTCTCAAGGACCGGGGTCGGTTCGACTTCGGTAAGAAACGTCCCAAGTGTTTTCACATGAGCGATCGGGAATCCGGCGGGCCCAATGTTGGCGTCGCTTTCAATGAATCCGCCCTGTGCCAGCCACGCCCACGCTTTGTCAGGGGCGAGATCCAGACCGTTCTCCGCTGCGATTTTGCCGGTGAACTC
>DASZPA010000265.1:0-12336 GCA_035550555.1 Fimbriimonas sp. | reverse complement strand
AGTACTCCTTGGCGATCTCAAGCGCCTCGTCGATCGCGACCTCGTGCGGGGTGTCGGTGAACTCGATCTCATACAGCGCGACCCGCATCACGTTGAGGTCCAGCGGCGCGATCCGCTCCACCGCCCAGCCCTTGGCGTGGGCGGCGATCTCCTCGTCGAGCTCTTCGCGGTTGAGGTCGACGCCCTCGGCGAGCTCGCGGGTCAGCGGCCGCGCCTCTGCGACGAGCTCCTCGAGCGGGCGGCCGGTGACGTCACGCTGATAGCTGACGAAGACGGCGTCGCGGCGTTGGTCGGATCTGCGCATCGGGACATTCTCGCGCTTTTCAGCGCCGAGGAAGATGCGCGCCTAGGCCCGCGAGACGTACTCGCCGCTGCGGGTGTCGACGCGGATGACCTCGCCCTCCTCGATGAAGAGCGGGACCTGCACCGTCACGCCCGACTCCAGCGTCGCCGCCTTGCTGCCCCCACCCGAGGCGGTGTCGCCCTTTACTCCGGGCTCGGTTTGGGTGACCTTCATATCGATCGCGCTCGGCACCTGCACGTCGCTGGGCCGTTCGTCGACGAAGAGCACGTCCACCTCCGCGTTGGGCAGCACCCACTGCATCGACTCGCCGGCGACCTCACGCGGGATCTCGATCTGCTCGTAGTCGCGGCTGTCCATAAAGACCGCCGCGTCGCCGGAGTCATACAGGTACTGCATCTTGCGCGACTCGGTCCGCACGGGCCGGAACTTCTCCCCGGCCCGAAAGGTCTTGTCCTGAACGGTCCCGTCCTCGATCTTGCGCAGCTTGGTCCGCACAAAGGCCCCGCCCTTGCCGGGCTTCACATGCTGGAAGTCGATGATCCGAAAGATCGTCCCATCGATCTCAATATGACTGCCGTTCTTGAACTGATTTGTCGAAATCACGAAGCCGCATCCTAGAGGTAGCGCACAGGAACTGCGCGCGATGGACAGGGGCTCAGCGGGCTCGCTGCTCGCCCCTATGGCAAGAAACGAGCGAGAAAAGGTTCTGCGCTGTCGTAGATTTCCCGCGTTTCTGGTCTATCGCGATTCGTGCGACCGGCGATGATGAGATCGCCGTTGCGCAGAGCAAGCGCGGCGTTGGCCACCCCTTCCCAGCCAAAGTCGCGGGTGAAGACGCCCCGGCGGCCAAATTGGAGATCGGGACGCCCGTCAGGCAAGAAGCGCAACGCGGCAACCCTAGCCTCGCCGCCGGGAACGTTGTAGTAACCGGCGACCGCAATCTTTCCGTTTCTCTGCACAGCGACGTCTTCAGCGCCCAGGCCGGTGCCGAGAGTCCTACGCACCACACCGTGATTGCCAAAGCTGGGATCCCGCCGCCCATTGGCAAAAAGGCGCATTACAACGGCTGAGCCCGTGGCGCTTGCGGAGGCGACCAAGCGCCCACGGCGATCGACCGCCAGACCCGTCGCTTCAGCGCAGTAGCAGAGCGGGTCGCCGTCGACGTCGTAGTAGATGACGCCTTTCTTGCCGAAGTGCGGATCGGGCTTACCAGCCTGGTTTAACCGAACCAAGAAGATGCGCCCAGCGACATCGCCCAGCGCGAGAATGTGACGATCGGGCAGTACTGTCAAGGCGGCGAATCGGATCATCACCCGCCCGTTGGTGGTGAAGTCAACGATGCCACTCTTCCCGAACCGCTCGTCGAGCGAGCCGTTGGAGCGATAGGCCAGAAGTGTGGCTTTCCAGTGGTGAAATGAATCGACGGCATAGCCGGCCACCAGGATCCTGCCCTTTTGCGTAACTGCCACCCCACGCGCATATGCGTACTTTCCCCCGTGGGTTTTGGCGCGGCCTTCTTGGCCGAAGCTGGAGTCGGGTGCTCCCTCGGGGGTGTAGCGACCAACCGTGAAGAAGCCCGGACCCGACCCGCCCGCGACTACTGCCTTCCCGTCTCTTTGCGCCGCGACGGCAAGCCCGGTGGTTTCAGGTCCGTATGTGTATTCGACGTAACCCTTCCCGCCGCCGATCGAAGGGTCGAGCATTCCCGTGGGGAGATAGCGCGACAACCCCCACAGGAAATATCTCGTCCCGACACCGAGGATGCGCCCATTTTCATCTTCCGTGACCGCGCGAAGAGAGTTGTTCTGAATGCCGGGCAATGAAAGCCCGTGATCTCCAAAAGACGGATCCAGGGACTCCCGAGCGAAAGCCCGCGGGACACCAACCATAGTCAAGAGCAGTACCAACAGAGCGGCAGCGACAAGCGATGCTGACTCCATCCTCGTCGGCCTCTTCGGCGAAGACATCGAGTTCAATATGACTGCCGTTCAGCGTCCCCTTGGTCAAAGTACCCGCGGGTGGAGGGGAGCAGGAGGAGCACAAGGCCGAGGAGGGTGAAGAAGGCGCTGTGCAAGGTGATCGAGCCCGAGACAAGGTACGGCACGGTGCCGAGGACGTAGATGACGATGGTGGCGATCCAGAGCCAGCGAACCCCCCTGAGAAGGAAGAAGAGCCAGGCGAGCATGACGGGGGCATAGAGCGCCTTGGCCACGACCGGACCATGCGCGCCGATCTCGATCAGGACCATTCCCGTAAACGTCGCAAAGGCGAAGATCCAAAGCGGCCCCGGCACCCGTCGCCACTCGATCACGGGAGAAAGCACTCTTCGATTGGGCACCGACCGCAACTGCCCATGGTCATCGACTCATCCCGCCAGCCCACCCAGCACTGCGAACGGGTTCGGCGGGCGCTCAGCGAAAGCCTTAGCCCAAGTGCCCTCTACCTCCACCTCGCTACCGGAAGGAGCCTCACCTCGGATCCGCTTGGCCAGCGCCTTGGCGCTGTCCTCGTCTGTAACCCCGACCAACAGGAACTTCCACCGGCGAACCGCGAAGAGGCCCTCCTCTCGCAGTCGTTCGGACAATTGAAGCGCGTCATGACGCGAGGGAAGGTCGACGCGCACCTCGAATTCGGGCCGCCCGCTCCTCTTCACCTCTTCACGCTCACGCGCCATCAGCGCTTCGTGCTCGTCCAGCTTGGCGGCATCGCCCTCCGGCAGCGGCTCATCGGGGTCCTCCCATTCCTCCGCCGTTGGGTGCCAACGGCGGAGGTCGACGTCCACCGTCCACTCATGCCGCCGTGCGTCGGCCTCAACGGCACTTCGCCCCCTTTCAGCCTGCTCGCGAGTCCCGGCATAGAGAAACACCCGAGCACCGTCGCGGGTGACGATGATCCGATCGTGGAACTCATCGCTGAGGTCGTGCTGAAGCAGCCGAGCATCAAGGCGCTCGGTCAGCGTGCGGGCACGCTCCTCCCCATGGAAGTCGATCTGTAAACGCCAATCGTCGTTCATCTAAGAACCATACGTCTCAAGTCACACTCAAAAACTCGCCATACAGTTTTACTTACGTGAAGCTTCAAGTTGTTTGGTGCGTTTTACCCCGGCTTCAGTGAACCACCACAAGAACCAATCAGGATCGTCCCCCCACGGCTTTTCCTCGACATACCCAGCCTCAATGAGCGCAGGAAGCAAAGCATTTAGCTCAGACTCCACGGCAGCAGTGACGTTCTCCGAAGCAAGCAGCCACGCTCGCAGCAGTTTTTCGTCTACGAGATCCATTGTCGCGCTCAATCGACCAAGCGGACAACGCAGACAAAGTAGTGCCGGAACCCCTCGTTTAGCTCGTTGAGCCTCGAGGCCTCCCGTTCAGCGTCTTCCTGCTCGTAAAACGCCTTGGTGAGCATCACATAATCCTCGGATACTTCACCCTCGTCGGTAGCCTGCAACGGGTTATATAGCCGTAAACACAAAAAGGTGTTTGTACTTGCGGTGCTTCTGCCCCAAGGCTTACGCGATGACGTCGACATTAAGTGAAGCCCCGAGACTGACCACCCACTCGAGGAACTCGGTCGGGAAGAACATCGCTGGCATGGTGTCCGCCTCTTCCCCACCGACTCCGCATACGATGACTAAGTCCAGATTCAAATCAGCACAAAGCCGCTTTACGTCATCAGGCGCGACATTTATTCGCCGACGCAACTCGTGCAGCATGTCATCGATGTCAAGGATCTCAGATGGGCCTATTTTCACCATCCAGCTGTAGTCGCGACAGACCCCTCGTCCGTCTTGAGTCAGTGGATCCCCAGGTCGCCTCTGAATAGTTGGCTCAATCTTCAGGCGTCGCGTAATCTCATCCGGGTCAAACGCCTCACCATAGAACCGAAAATAGAGCTTGACTTCTGGATAGTTTGTCACTACCACGGGGCGATCCTACCGGAAGGAATGCTTGATGTTGATGCCTAGGGGATCTCCGGGACCCTTCCCCCCCTTTGGCTTTTCATAAAGATTACCTTCTCGATCCTTGTAGATATCCGTTCCCTTTTGCCCCCCTTCTCATCGTGTGCGACCGGAACTTCTACTCACCTCGAGAGGTCGCAGCAAGAGTACCGAGACTCCCTGCAGTTTCATTTACGTGAAGCTTCGAGTTGCTTGCTGCGTTTTACGCCCTCTTCAGTGAATGACCAAAGAAAATTGGCTGGATCATCCCCCCAAGGCTTCTCTTCTACGTACCCGGCCTCGATCAGGATGGGTAGAAGGCTTTCTAACTCAGCATCATTCGCGTCCGAAAGCTCCTCGTAAAAAAGCTCAGAAGCGCGAAGCAGTTTTTTATCCAAGAGGTCCATTACTTAAGGGTAATTCTTATTCATAGCTACCGTCGCACACGGGATCAACCTGGTCAACGCTTATTCCGCTTTCCCGGCTTCGGTCCATCGGCGTCCTTGTAAGACTTTTTGTCTCTATTACTGCGTTCCTTCCACCAATTGTTCCATCGCTCCCGTCCCGCATCGGAATGGCCCCTACCGAGTAATTCTTCTCCTTCACGTTTTAGCTCCCTTCCAAGCTCCACAGGACATTCGTGGTGCTCTTCCTCGTATTCCTGTTCCTCTTTTGTCAGAGTAAGCTGATCGTCGGCGCTGTTATCTCCGGCAAGGACATCCCACACACGGCTAGCAGTTTCTTCGGTTTCGTGAATGGTTTCGCTCAGTAAGTGCCCGGTCTCTTCAATTGCTTCTTCGGTAACTCTTGGGTCTGGCAGTGGGAAAAGAGGGGGGCCAAAACGCGTCGTCGTTGAGAAGAGTCCACTCGGATCAGTCCAATTCAGTGGATTCTGGTTGACATACCCATACGGCTGCCGCGTTATCGCCTCGATCGGGTCTCGGCTCAGGAACTGACCTGTCGCCGGGTCGTAGTAGCGCGCCCGCAGGTACTGCAGGCCGCTCTCTGGGTCGGTGTACTCCCCGGCGAAGCCGAGAGGCGTCGTCTGTTCTCCACTTGACCCGCTCAGGGATCCGAAGGGGGCATAGCTGAAAGCTCCAGTGGAAGATCCGCTGGAGTTGGTCAGCATCCTCGTGCTGCCAAGCTGATCGTGATGGAAATAAGTCGGCGTCCCGCCGGCTGAAACCTGCTCTATTGGCAGGCCGCCTGGACCGTAAATGTAGTTGGTCGAGCCATCGCTCAGCAGAAAAGGAAGGCCGGAGCTGCGATCCCACGAAAAATGCTGGGTTTCTTTTCCGATCGTCTTAGCAAGTCTTAGCCCATCTCCACCATAGGCGTAGGATGCCGAACCAGCAGCAGTCAGCCTACCCGCCTGGTCATAGGTGTATTTGACCGCAGAGCCTTCTTTGGGTTTGCGTTCCGTGCGCTCACCAAGCGAGTCATAGCTGAATGTCGCTTCTCCTCCCGGTGCTCCGCTGGGAGTTGATTCCAGCTGGCTAGCGCTGTCGTATTTATAGCCGCTGACCCCGGCTATTTTCGTCGGGTTATCGGCCCCGTCATAGCCATAGGCACTTCCCCCGGCCGACGCGATTTGATTCAGGGGGGTATAGGTGTAAGAGATGGCACTGGTACCCGGTAACCCGCTCTGTTCTTCTTTTTTGAGCTGGCCCATCGGGTCGCGTTCATAGGAAACGCTTGCGAGAACCGATGCGCCTTTCTTCATGGCGATCGAAGACAACCGATCGGCCTTGTCGTATTCGTATTCGTCGACGTTTGTCGTTCCCGAAGGAAAGACGATGGAGGTCAGATTCGAATTCGCGTCGTAATCGAAGCCGGTTTCTCTGCCGGACCAATCGGCAACCAACTCAAGCCGATTAGCGTCGTCGAACTGGCGACTGACGGTTTTGCTGCCTGGATAACCGACACTGGTCTCATTATTCGCCAGGTCATAGCCAAAATTGAAAGTTATGCCCTGCTGGGTAGATTGGGTTAACCGCCGCAGAGAGTCATAGGTAAACGTACTGCTACCCGTTCCATCGCTCATCGCCGTTGGCTGGCCGACGCTGTCGTAGCTGAACGTAACATCAGGTGTTCCAGCCGACGAGTAGTCGATGGAGATCGGGCGATCAGCGCGGTCATAGTCATACGTGGTCGTTCGAGATAGTGAATCAGTTGCTTCTAGTAGGTTGCCCTTTAGATCGTAGGAATATTTGGTCACACGACTCAATGGGTCAGTGATGGAAACCAGCTGATCGCGGTGGTTGTACGCATAGCCCGTGGCTTTCCCCCCTCCGTTGGTCTGAGAAGAGAGGTTCCCGTCTTCGTCGTAGCCGGTTTTGACGACCGATTTGTCTGCTCGTTCGACTTCTATGAGCTGGTTGGCCGGATCGAAGACATATTTCGTTTCATTGCCGTCGCCATCTGTCGTCGAAGCGACATTTCGATTTTCGTCATACCGAACGACGGTTTTGCCTTCCAGCGGATCTATGATCTCGGTCGTATCGCCAAAGGCGTTCGATTCATAGGTCGTTGTGTAGTCGGCGGGCGTCCCGCCTTCGGCATTTCCAAGCGGCATCGTCTTGGAGACAAGCCTTCCAATGCCATCGTAGGAATAGGTCGTCTCGTCCCCCTCGGCATCCGTGACGCTTTCCAGATCGCCCGTTTCGTCGTAAGCCAGATCAGTCGTGTGGCCATTGGGGTCCGTCACGGCCGTCACATCGCCCGGATACAATTCGTCATCGTGGGAATAGACCCAAGTTTGATGTTCTAGCGGTTCACTGCCGGCCAACGGGGTTGACTCCTCCAGGAGATTCCCCTGTGCGTCATAGGTCAGCGTCGTCGTCACACCCTTGGCATCCGTCCTCGAAGTCAGATCATTGAGACCGTCATACGTATACGTAGTGGCGTTGCCAAGCGCATCCACATGTTCAATGCGGTTCCCCCGGTCATCAAATTCATCTGTAACGCAATGCTCATTCGGGTCGCAAACCCCTGTTCGCGCCAAGGTTCGCGGATCGTAGTAGTAGGTCCAGGTAGCTTCTTCCCCCGTACCGTATGCGCGGGTCTCTGACTGCCGTAGCCCTCTGTCGTCGTAGCGATCAAGCGCGACATTCCCTTCGGGACTCGTTACTTCAGTGGCACTGGGGATACTTGTATAGTCGAAGGTTGTAGTCCTGCCGATTTGATCCGTCTGGGCGGTTACCCTGCCCGATTCGTCGTATTCCATACTGATAATCGGACTCGGAGTTGTCGTTTTATCGGAGGCGTACTTGGGCTCACGTATCGTCAGCAGACGATGAGCGCCATCGTAGGTGAAGGTTGTGATGCCGCCTTCGACGTCTTCCACTTCTTTTAGCTCGCCGACTTCTGTGTACCTGTAGAAGATGGTTCTTGGGGGGCTCGCCGTGTCAGCAACTTTGGTCACGTGCCCCCCGCTTAACGTGAAGCTGATAGTCCGGCCCGTCGGGTCGGTGACGACGATTGAACTCGCGCTTGGATAAGAGAGTGTCGTCACGTAGCCATTTAGGTCGGTCTGAGCAATGAGGCGTCCCGCGCCGTCGAAGTCGAATTTTTCGCGAGATCGGCGAATCAGGGTCCAGGTTTCCCCTTCGCGACTTAGTGAGGCCAGAACGCGAGACGGGGCCACGTATCCCCCGCTTCCATTCGGCATAAAGGAGATCTGGCTGCCGTTCTCCTGCACGATGGTGACTGTTCCATCTTCGGCTTCTGAAAGCTTCATACCGTAGTTGAAACTCCAGCCATAGCCAAATGGTGCGTCGCCAGACGCCGCTAGCGAGTTATAGGTTCGCGTCAGAGCTAGGGCGGGGCCTCTCCCGGGAACACTCAGATCCTGATAGGTCTCGTAGAAGTTTCCATCAGCGGTGTTGACAGGATCTCCACGATGCCCCTGAGCGCACGGGCAATACTCCGAGGGGTTGCTTCCCCCAAAGAGCTCTTTGGACCTGAGGGCCTCGGGCGGCTCTGGCAACTTCGCAGATGCGGCCGCCGATCTACCAGCCATCGCAACGGCTACGCCGCTCTGAATTCCCTTGACCCGAACCGGAACAGAGCTCGATTTCGAGGTGCCGTTGCCAAGAAGGCCATCTTCATTGGAGCCCCAGGTCCAAATCGAGCCGTTATTCGTGATGGCAATCGCGCCAAATGTGCCGCCCGCGACTGCTACAACGTCACTGATTCCGCTCACCTGCACCGGAGCGACGCTGTAGGGGGCCAATGACCCGCTGCCGAGTTGGCCTTTACTGTTATCGCCCCACGACCAAAGCGTGCCGTCGTTCCTGATGGCGTAACTGGTGTTTCCAGTTGCGCCGCCACTGGCCAGCGCTACGACGTTCGTCAGATTCGAGACCTGGGTCGGAACAGGGCTGTCGGTTGTGCCTCCATTACCTAGCTGTCCTTCAGAATTCGTTCCCCAAGCCCATACCGTACCGTCACTGCGTAAGGCGTAGGCATGGTGCCAGCCAGCACCTATCTTGACGATGTTGTCTAAGTCCGGAACGGCCTGGGGAGTGAAATCTTTACAAAAGCACGTGGTTCCATCTCCAAACTCTCCCGAGTCATTTATTCCCCATACCCACACACGCCCATCCGAAGTGAGTGCATAACTCGTTCTACCTCCGGCCGCGACCATCACTGCGTTTTCGAGACCGAGCACCGGTTTGGGGGTGTAGCTTTGTATGAAGCCAGTATTACCTAGCTCACCGTAATTATTGTTACCAGTGGCCTTGAGGCCGCCTTCAGTTAGATATAGGGTGTGATCCCTGCCAGAAGCAACCTGAATTACGTTACTAATGGAAACTTCGGTTGGTTCTTGATTGCAAAAGCCGGTATAGCCAACGCCTAACGCTCCGCCGCAGTCAGATCCCCATGCCGTCACAGTGCCATTCGCATGCAGGGCAGAAAAGAAGCCCTGGGTATATCCCCCACCAGCTACCTGGACAACCGCAGAGGACAGTGGAACGTGACGATACAGAGGAGAAGATGATGGACCTGGGCCTTCACTGCCAGACAAAACACCGAGTTGTCCCCCATCGTTATCTCCCCAAGCAGCGACTGATACATCCTCTACTGGGATGTTGAGGTGGCGCTCGATTTCTTCGGACGTCAGGACTCGATCTGAAAGGCGGACCTCGTCAATGCGTCCCGAGAAATACTCGGCTGAAGCTTCGTCGCCCCCGATTTGAACGCTTCCTCCGCCGACTTTGAGCGGGATCGAATCACCAGAAGTCTCGAGAGATCCGTCCCGGTATAGATGCATGGTTCGACCATCCGATGTAATGGCGATGTGGGTCCAAGTATTGAGGGGTAGGGGTGACAATCCTGAGACTTCTTTTTGGGAGGAGACCCCCTGAACGGCCCCAGACGGCAAACCTTCTCCATTGCGGGCATAAAAGCGATAGCTAAAGGGAATTTCTTCCCCCGGGCCCGCTCTGCTCAGAATCGGAGCCAAGTTAGTAGTGCTGTTAGGTCGGATCCAAGCTTCAAAGGTAAATCCGTTAGCGAAATCTAAGCTTGCGTCGGCCGGGATGGTGACGATGTCGTTTTCGCCGTCGAATTCCAATGCCGACCCATATTTGCCTTCATCCGTCCAGGTAGCGCCTTTAATCGTCGCGTCATTCTCACCCACAGCATCAAAGGCCGCCGCTCCTTCTCCCTCGTCGAAGGAGTAGGCGCTTACTGGTTCTGGAGCCTTCGCCAAGCCAACCGCGATTCCCATGTCTTCTTCGATTTCGCCCGACCCAAGCGCATTCTTGTAGAGGCGAACATCATCGACTCGCCCTTCGAAGTACTCCCCGAAGACTTCGTTGCCGCCGATTCGAAGAGGGCCATCGGTTTCCTTGACGGGTGAAGAGTTTTCGCTGTTGACGAGTTTTCCGTCGACATAAATGCGCATCTGGCTGGTGTCCGAGACCAAAGCTAGGTGCGACCAGGTTTCCGTGGGCAACGATCCTTCGCCGATGATGTTGTGGTAGGTCGTGTCGTCTTCGGCGACATATGCGGCGGGGAATTCACCGCCCCCCTGCGCATAGAGCAGGTAGCCGAAGGGCAGCCCTTCGCCAGAGTCCTCCTTGGCAATGAGACTGCTCCAATTGCGTTCTTCTTTCGGCCGGACCCAGGCCTCCAGGGTGAATCCGTCTTCCAGATCCAGCTCTTCTGAGTCTGGGATCGTGACGATGTCGTTTTCGCCGTCGAACTGAAGGCCCCCGCCGTGTTTGCCTTCTTCGGTCCATTCGGCGCCGTTGATGGTGCCGTCGTGGTTGCCGGAAGAGTCGTGCGCTATTTCGCCTTTGCCCTCGTCGAAGGAGTAGGAGGCGATGGGTTTGGGTTGGGCTGCCGCATGGCTTGGAGCAAACAGATGCAAAAGAGCGGCAACCAACACCGGGAGCATCTGGAGTTTCCTATGTGAGGGCCGAACATCCCCACCGTCAACCGACCCCGGAGGGCAATCCCCATTGGTCATTATTCCCTCCTCCCAACCCGATCAAACTGGACGATACACATTGACTAATCAGTAGCCAACGGAGCAAAGTGGCGTCAAGTTATGTAAACGAGGTGCCTAGTCGAAATTCATTAGAAGTGCACTCGTTCCCCAGCCGCTGATCACTTAGGTGCCGAAGAACGAGGTCAGCAGGTCGGCTATTCGTTCGGGCTCTTGGGCCATGAAGCCGTGGCCGCCGCCCTGGAAGGTCTCCACTCGAGCGCCTGGCCAGTGCTCCGCCAGGGGCTTGGTGTTGGCGGCGGGGATTACGACGTCCTCGCTGCCGTGGGCCACCAGGACCGGGGGTGGCTCCCCGTCCCAATCGGGCTGACTCTCGGTGTGCCAGGCGGCCATCGCCCTCTCCTGTGCGCTCAGGGCGTCGTTCGAGAGGGCCGCGCGCGCCGCCGCGACTGCCTCGCCGAACTGCTCGTCCAGCTGGGGCGCGAGCTGTGGGGGGAAGAGCAATGAGATCAGGCGGGTGGCCTGCTCACGCGGCGTTCCGGAGTGATCTATTAGCTCCGACCAGACCTCCGGCGCCGGTGGGACCGATCGGGGGCCGCCGGGGTCGGTCGAGAGCAGCGCCAGGCGCTCGACTCGATCCGGCGCCGAGCGGGCCAGCCGCTGGGCGACGAAGCCGCCCATCGACCAGCCGGCGACCGGCAGGCGGTCCAACTCGAGCTCGTCGAGCAACGCCAGCAGGTCAGCCGCCATCGAGGCGACCGTCAGCTCCCCCTCCCCCAGCTCGGAGTCGCCCATGCCGCGGTTGTCGGGGCAGATCACCTCGAAGGAGCGGCTGAGCCGCGCCAGCATCGCCGGGTCCCAGTCGGCGGCGGTCGCGGCGTAGCCGTTGACCAGCAGCAGCGGCGCCCCCCCTCCCACCGAGCGCCAGGCGAGCCTGCGGCCCGCGATCTCGATCGCCCCCTCCCCCATCGAGCCCTAGGAGAGTTCTTCGCCGGTGCTGGTGGTGAGGCTCGAGGCCGCGCCGCCGGAGAGCACGCGGCGTACCAGGCCCGGTGCGAGCAGGCGGGCGGCGGCGGCCAGCGCGTAGGGGCGCGGGACGTAGCGCTCGGCCTTGCCGCCGGGGCCGGCCTGGACGATCGCCTCGGCGACCTTCTCGGGCTTGGAGACGATCCAGCGGGTGAGCGCCCTCTGGCGCAGCTCGGCGGCGGGGAAGCCCTCAGTGGCGATGAAGCCGGGCAGCACGACCCCGACGTGGACGCCGTGGGGGCGCTCCTCGCAGTAGAGCGAGTCCGACCAGCCGAGCAGGGCGAACTTGCTCGCCGAGTAGGCGCCGGTGCCGGCGCGGGCGACCCGCGCGGCGGTGCTGGCGACGTTGACGATCGCGCTGGGCGCGGCGGCGCGCAGCAGCGGCAGGAGCTCCTCGGTGAGCCGCAGCACGGCGTTGAAGTTGAGCTCCATGTGGCGGGCGACGTTGGCGTAGCCGGTCTCCCCGAACGTCCCCCGCCAGGAGGCGCCGGCGTTGTTGACCAGCAGCGAGAGGCCGCCGTGGTGCTCTTCGACGTGGGCGCGGATGCGCCGCGGGGCCTCGAGGTCGGTGAGGTCGGCGGCGACGTAGGTGGCCCGGCAGGGAAGCGACTC
>DASZPA010000264.1:0-2703 GCA_035550555.1 Fimbriimonas sp. | reverse complement strand
GAGCAGATCGAAGGACTCTTCCAACGGTTTGCCCAGGCCGATAACTCCACGACACGCCGGTTCGGCGGAACGGGGTTGGGGCTGACGATCAGCCGCAGGATCGCACAAATGTTGGGGGGCGACGTGACGGTGACGAGCACGCCGGGCGAAGGCTCGCGGTTTGTTGTGACCGTCGCCACCGGGCCGTTGGAGGGCGTCAGGTTCATCGAGCCGGGGAGCATCGAATCGCCTCCGCAGCCAAAAGAGCCGCCGAATTGGAAGCCGCCCGCGAGATTGAGCGGCCGTATCCTGGTCGCGGAAGACAGCCCCGACAGTCGCAGGCTCATCACTTACCTGCTGGAGAAACAGGGGCTGGAAGTGACAGCCGTGGACGACGGCCGCAAGGCGGTGGAGACGGCGCTCGGCAGCGCCGCCGGCGATCGACCCTTCGACATCATCTTCATGGACATGCAAATGCCCGAAGTCGACGGCTACCAGGCGGCGCGCAAGCTGCGCGAGGCCGGCTACGAAGGCACGATCGTGGCCCTCACGGCAAACGCCATGCGTGAAGACCGCGAGCTGTGCCTTGCCGCCGGCTGCGACGACTACCTATCCAAGCCGATCGTCGTCCGCGAACTGGCGAGATTGCTTTGCCAATATCTGGCCGGAGCTGCGATCGAGACGCCAACCCCGACCGCCCTGCCGAAAGCGGTGAGCGTCTAGCGCGCAGGCGGGCATCGCCCACCTGATTTCAATTGTGCGCGATGACCACCCAACAACTCTGCGAACCCAAAAACGCAGATAGTGACAAGGCTCTAGCTACTCACATTCCGCACCCTCGGACACGGGTTGGTCGTGACAAGATGACGGCGTTGCGGCATTCTTGGCAAGCTTGGAAGCGTTCCTTTTTGCCAAGGAGGGTGAGCGGATGGATGCCGCGACTCGTTTCGACACACGGATTGTGGGGGCGTTGCCAGTGATAACGGGCTACCTGGATGAACTGCGGTTGGCTGAAGTGATCGACAGCGTGGTGCCGTGGGACGGAGAGGTTCCCTTGGGTACCCTCGTGGAAGTCATGATCTGCAATAGGTTGTTGGAGCCCAAAGCGTTGTTCCGCCTGGATGAATGGGCGCAGACGGCTGCGGTGACCGACTACTTTGGCTTGGAGCCGGGGCAGCTGAATGACGATCGCCTTGGCCGGGCGCTGGAGCGACTCCCGGCGTACGCCGACAAGATTCAGCCGGGACTGGTGCTGAGGGCCATCCAGCGATTCAAGCTCACCGTCACGCAGGTCCATTACGACGTCACGGACGTGGAACTGTTTGGAGCCTATGAAATCGAGACGCCGGAAGGACAGCCGCCCCCGACACCGATGCCCGCCTACGGCCGCACCAAAAGCGGTCGGAAGAACGTCAAGCAGATTCAATTGGGGATGAACGTCACGGGTGACGGTGGTGTGCCGATCTCGCACCTGCCGCTGGATGGCAACGCCGCCGAGGCTCCCACGCACCTCGACAATTTGCGCCGTCTGCGGGCCATGCTGCCGACGAGCAAGCTGTTGTACATTGCGGACACGAAGCTCGACACTCCGGAGAACCTGTTGACGGTCGCGGCTCATGGCGGGGAATTTCTGTGCGGCGGGGCCTTCGCCCCGCACATGAAAGAGCTGTTCCTGAAGAACCGACAGCGGCTGCGACGCGTGGACTACCACCCCAAGAGTCAGGACCGCTTGCCGCCTGAGGAACGCGACGAATATCAGGCCTTCGAGTTGGAAGACTTTCTGGAAGGAACCGTCGACGGAAAGAACATCCGAAAGCGATACCGACAGATTTTTGTCTGGAGCGAGGCCAAGGCCAGACAAGAGACGGCCACGCGCGAACGCCATGTGGCCAAGATCACCGAGCAGTTCGAGGCCGTCCAGAGGAACTTGAACAAATACAGCCTCAAGACGGAGGAAGTCATCCTCCGGCGGTTGGAGGCTGCCCGTGCAAAATACGACGAGGGGGAACTGTTTACCTACGATCTGACTCGAGATCGTCGCGGCCAGTTTGTCTTGAGCTGGAAACTGGAGGCCAAGGCACTTGAGCGGCGCAAGCTCCTGGAGGGCGTCTACGTGCTGAAGACCAATCTGTCGAAACAAGCGTATCCGCTGGCGAAAACGTTGGGGAAGTACAAGGAGCAGAATAAGGTCGAACGGCGCATCCACCATCTGAAAGGCCCCCTGGCCGTGGCCCCCATGTTCTTAAAGAATCCCGAACGCATCGCGGGGCTGCTGTGCATCCTGGTGTGGGCATTGATGGTGTTGGCGCTGATGGAGAGGCAAGTGCGCCGGAGCATGAAGGGCAAGCCGTTATACGGGCTGTATCCAGAAAACCGTCCAAGCCCAGCGCCCACCGGCCCGGCGTTGCTCAATTGCTTCAGCACACTTTGCGTTGTCCTCGTGACTGAACGTGGCACGACCTTCCGGCGCTTGGCCCAGCTCACACAGATCCAAACGAAGCTGCTCCGCCTGCTGGGCATTCCGCCCAACGGCTTGCGAACCTTCAAACGAAGGTGCGGAATGTGAGTATTTAGCCGGATCCTGCCTTCGGATGGCAACTCCGTCGGCCAAATATCGCCGTTCCGCTTGCGGAGCAAGCGGGCTACGGAGTGGCTTTACTCACCCTTGGCGACCTGCTTTGCCGGCACGATGCAGAGCCGTCGCGACGGCCGGCCGGCGGGGAA
>DASZPA010000263.1:0-5343 GCA_035550555.1 Fimbriimonas sp. | reverse complement strand
CTTCAAATACGAGTGTTCCGCCCCGACACCCGGATAGTCCAGACCCGCAGAGACCGAATGGGTGTTCAAAATCTGCCCGTCCGAATCCTGCATAAGATAAGAATACGAACCGTGCAAAACGCCGGGAGACCCGGCTGTCAGAGGGGCGGCGTGCTCACCGGACGCCAACCCATGACCTCCGGCCTCGACGCCGATCAGCCGAACCTCTTTGTCCGGAACGAACGCCGTAAAGATCCCGATCGCGTTCGATCCGCCGCCCACGCAGGCCAGCACGGCATCGGGCAAACGGCCATATCTAGCCAGGTACTGCTCGCGCGCCTCTTCTCCGATCACCCTTTGAAGCTCCCGGACCAGATAGGGATACGGATGGGGGCCGGCGGCGGTGCCGAAAACGTAAAAGGTGTCGCGCACGTTCGTCACCCAGTCGCGCATAGCCTCGTTGATGGCGTCCTTGAGCGTCTTAGTCCCGGTCTTAACCGGAACGACTCGTGCGCCTAGAAGCTTCATACGGAACACGTTCAGCTCCTGCCGAACGGTGTCCTCCTCACCCATGTAGACAATGCACTCGAGACCGAACAGCGCGCAGGCGGTGGCTGTGGCCACGCCATGCTGGCCGGCCCCCGTCTCGGCGATAATGCGCTTCTTGCCCATTCGAAGGGCCAGCAGGCACTGTCCGATCGCGTTGTTGATCTTGTGCGCGCCCGTGTGGTTCAGGTCTTCGCGCTTGATCGTGATGTGAAGGCCCGTGTCCTGGCTCAGCCGGCGGGCCTCGGTCAAGGGCGAGGGTCGTCCGACATACTCCGAAAGCAGGCGGTTGAGCTCTCCCCGGAACGATGGATCGGCCCAGGCGAGATCGAACTCACGCTCAAGCTCCTCGAGAGCGGGCATGAGCGTTTCGGGCACGTATCTGCCCCCATAGTCACCGAAGCGGCCACGAATGTCGGGGCGCGTCACCATGTAGGGATTCTACTTGGCGACGCGTCTTTCCCGAGTTCAGATGTCGTCCAGCGACTTGATGCTGGAGGAGGAGGTGGACGGCGCATAGGAGCGCTGCTTCGGCGCCGGCCCGTTCTTATCCATCCAGACCTTCAGGCCCTGAAAAGCGCCGAACCCGAGGACTCCCAAAACCAGAGCCAACAGCCAAGGGGTCGTCTCGACCTCTTGGGCGAGGTTCAGCCTCTTCTTGGCATGGGTCAGGTTCTCCACAGCTTTCGGATTGCTCTGAATCGGAGTAGCCGACGCAATGGTGGACGCGGCGGTGGCATCGCCAGGGACCGGGTCGGGCGCAGTGCCATCCTCGTTGGTCTTGAGCGGGACGCTTCCCACGACTCCGTAGCGTCCGTTGAACTGCTGATTGGCAGCCATCTGCTCTGGAGAGAGTGCCGGCAGCTCATGGTCTTTCGCCGAGATATCCCGGATCGGCGCAGGGCTCAGTGCGGCGATGCCGAGGACCAAGAAGATTGCGAACAGTTTGTGTTTCATTAGTTGCCCTGCCACTGGAAGCCGCGATCCTGCCAAGTGCTCAGAAGCACCGATGGGCTTCTGGGCAGGCTAACGTCGATCAAAGGTTTGGAGGTCAGCGTCCGCTCTCGGATTCGCGTGTCGTAGTTCTCGCGCATCGGCAGCGACCAAACGACCATCGCCTCGTTCTTGCTGATGATCGAACCGTTAAAGGTCACGCCGCCGCCGCCGGTACCGATGTTTCCTCCGCCGACGAAGTTCGTATAAAGCACCGCATCCATCTGCGTCACGTTGCTCGCCAGCATGTTCATCAGCGAGTCGGGGATGACCGACTGATAGAGCATCCGACCCGTCGAGTCGGTGGAATAGGCGTTATACGGTGGGATCCAGTTGCCGTTGTCGTCGTACCGGCCCAAAGTGAACGGAGGTGTCATGTACTGCAGCGGATAGCTGCTGGTGAAGGTCGTCGGATTGCCCATGATGACCGAACCGCGTGCGGCCAAAGCAAGCAGGTCGGCCTTCTCGTTCGCGTCGTCCATCGCCGAGGGGTCGCTTCCCTGGAAGCTCGGCTTCGTGGTGTATTTGATCGAGCCGACGATGTGGACGTTTCTTCCCGCATAGAGCGTGCCCTGACCCGACACGTTGCCGGTGATGACGACGTCTTGACTGACCGTCACGGGGCCGTGGATCTTGATGGGATGGCTCGTGGTGCCTATCAAGATCGCCGATCCGCTCACGTTTCCGTTTGTCGAAACGGTTTGGTAGGAGCTGGTCGCCGAGTTCCAAGTCTGCACCCAGGCGCCCTGCCCGTAGTTCGGGTTGGAGGTCCCGTCGAGGTAGGTCTGCTTGGTATCGGTGTAGTTGGTGCTCAGGTTCTGGTAATAGGTCAGGTCGCTGAGGTCCGGCATAACGACCTCCGTGGTCGGAGTCGTGTCCAAAACCGTCGTGCTTCCGGAGGAGCTCGACGACGTGCGATCCCAGGATTTGATTCCGGAGGCGTCACCCAGAATCGCGCCGGCAAGCGTATTGGAGGTGGTGTCGATTCGCCCGCCCGAGTCGAAGACAAGATCCTTGTTCGCCTCGTACGTGGTCGTGCCGTACGCTCCGTCGTTGGCCGAGGAATAGGCTGGGCGCCAGCGGTCCTCGTTGTCCGCGTGTCCCGGACCGGAGTTACCAGTCTTTTCCGCGTTGGAGTAATCGCTGGTGGAGAGCTTGACGGGCGGCGTATTGACAAGGCCCTGGTCGAGCGGCACCAGCTTCTCGTTGCGCGTTGCGTAAACCGAGCCGTTCACCGTCGGTGAGCCGTTGGAGAAATTGAAATCTCCGTTAGCCCGCATGTCGCCGTTGATGATGAGGTCGTTCTGACCAAACCCATCCATCCAGCCGTAATTGTTGACGAAGTACGTGTAGTCGAACACCTTGCTTCGCTGGAGGGAGTAGGTGGAGGTCACGTCAACCACCTTGAACGGCTCATTTGAATCCAAGACACCGTTGTTGTTCGAATCGATCCAGCCCACCGAACGCACGACGATGGTGCGGGTGTAGGTGTCCGAAGCAGACACGCTGATGACGCCTGCCGCGAAAGCGCCGACTCCCGGAATCGTGTCCTGAACGGCGGCAGCAGGGTTAGCCGTGGAAGCTCCTGTGGTGGAGGGATCAAAGGTCGAGTAGTCCTGGGAAGCCTTGAAGGGAATCCAAAGAGATCGAAGGACTTCCTGAACGCCGGCGTCGCAGAGATTGATCGTCTGGATCTCGAGCAGCCGGCGGTTGGACGTCCTGATGTTCACGGTGGCGCTGTCGACATACTCCACACCCGCCACGGCCAAAATGGCGAGGATCAGGAAGCTTGTGATCAAAGCTGCCCCGCGCTTTCTTCGGTTACGAACGATTCTTACTGTCAATGGATCACCTTATTGGTTCAACGGAGGAACGTTTCGCACGAAGACCGTCTCACGGTTCCGGCTTGTCTCCTTGTTGGCTCGGTAGCCGGAAGTCTTGGTAACGATCATCACCGTCACAGAGCGGGTCGTGGTTCCGGCGCCGGCCGTGAAAATCTGGTAGGGGGTCGTTCCGCTCGTCGACAGCGGGTCGGTAAGGATCACGCTGTCGCAAAGCTTGCGAGTCACGCCGTCCGTGATCATGTTGAGCGTCGTGCCGTCAAGCTCGATCCGCCTGACGACTCCGTCGGACTGCGCAGGCGAAATGAACGCGCCGCTGGAGTCCTTTGCGGGCAGCGTGTAGGTGACGCCCAACCCGTTCGAGTCGACGCTCACCGCCATCGCCTGACGTAGGTCGTTCACGACGAGCCGCAGGGCGGTATGGGAGCCCTCCTCGGCGTTGATCTTGCCCTGGCCGTTCGCCCACGCCGAGGCCCCCGTAAACAGGCAGACCACTGCCGTCGTCAGAGTCATCGCGGTGAGAAAGGCCGCGATCAGCGCTTCGATCAGCGTTACACCGCGAACCCGTCGTCGATAAGCGTTTCTTCGGTTCATAGGTTTGCCATAAGCGTGCCGACGGTATAGCTCCTGGCAGTGCCCTGATCGGACCAACCGACGGTGATAGTCAGGCGGACAAGGTCGATGCTAAGCTGCTCGATCTTGATTTGCCCGCTGCCGGATGGAAGGACCTTCGAAGGGTTGTCGAGCTTCGAGCTGTCGACGTTGCTGAACGCGTAGGTATTGGTCCCGACGGCGCTCGTCGAATCGATCAATCCCAGCGATGCAAGCTGCGTCACGTTTGCGTTCGAGTACCCGGCACTGCGAATGGCCTCCATCTGCTTCTGAGCCAAGTCCATCGCTTTGTCGGCCAGCTGAGCCTTGTTGCGAGAGACATTGGCCAACGGCATCGTCGCGCTCACGATCAGCGCTGCCGTAAAGACCAACGCCATAGCGTAGAGGACCTCGATCAGGACCACACCGCGGCGGATTGAAAACTTCTTCATCAGACTGACTCGCAACGAAAGCCGCCCTTAGAATCGGCGGCTTATCGTCCTCTTAACTGGATTGTCGGCAGGAGATATCAGAGTGGACAGGCTGAATCCGCCGTTGCTCCGGTGCAATGCTTGATGTACCAATCGCCCGTTTGGCCGTTGAAAGTGGGCGCAGATCCCACGGCGTTGGCCGCGTAGTTGCCCTGCACCGGTCCCTGGGGCCACTCCTTGATAAACACCGGCGCGAGGGCCGAGGCATCGCCGACCGGATCCCCGGTCGTGAGCTGGTTCTCCATCAGATATCGTTCCTTGGCGCCTTCGATCTCCCGAAGGTCCGCCACAATAGCCTGGGCGCGGCTTTTTGCGCGAGCAGCTTGAAACGCTGGCATGGCGATGGCAAGCAGCACGCCAATGATGATGACGACGATCATTACTTCAACTAACGTAAACGCCCTTTTACGACGAGCTCTCATATAAATTTCACTCCGGAAAGAATTCGGCCTGTTCCTCAGCTAAATTCCGTCTTAGGCTTCTCCATCCACTCGTGTATTTGCGAGAAAATGCAGAGAGCGGATTTCTTGGTTTGAAAAGAGACATTCCAAGTAACCTTTGGCGGTGGATCAGGTCCTCACCGTCGTTCAAAACACGTTCGCCCAGACGACTGATCGGGAAGCCTTGCGGGCTTACTACGAGCACATCTGGAAGGAACGAGAGGCCGTGCCCGGCTACCTGGGAGGAATGGTTTGGAGCGACGTCGAGGAACCTCTCAGCCTGTTGGCGATCCACCGGTACCGCGACGTGGCCGCAGCGGATCTGGGCGCGCAGGTCACCGCCAAAGCCTCGTTGATGGCGGAAAGAGACCGTTTGCCCTCAGAGCCCACTAATGTGATCAGGGTCCGGACCACCCACGACTACGGCACGCTGCGTGAGTCGCTTGACAAGGCTCCCTACCT
>DASZPA010000262.1:0-24731 GCA_035550555.1 Fimbriimonas sp. | reverse complement strand
CGGTCGGGTTACGACGGCAACTGTAAGCGCTCCGATCTCACGGGCCAGGTCCGCGATCACCGGGGCCGCGCCCGTGCCCGTACCGCCGCCCATACCGGCGGTAATGAACACCATGTCGGCGCCTTCCAGCACCTTCCGGATCTCCTGCTTCGACTCTTCGGCCGCGCTCTGGCCGATCTCCGGATTTCCGCCCGCGCCAAGCCCGCGGGTTAAGCTCACCCCGAGCTGCACTTTGCGTTGCGCAGCACTCAGGTCCAACACTTGCACATCGGTGTTCATGGCGACAAAGTCGACGCCGCGGATGCCGCTTTCGATCATCCGCTGCACGGCGTTGCTGCCACCGCCACCTACTCCTATCACTTTGATGACTGCGTTAATGGCCTTCTCCTCAAAACCCTATTGCCGATTCGTCCATGCGGTCCAGCAAAGACGCCGACTTTCGGGAACTGGATCATTGTAACCAATTGACAGATTCATTGCAACCATATTGATAACACAATGCTATCAACACGGATTTATGCTTGAAATCGGCGCCAGAGGGTTCAACTCCCCATCGAAAACTTATACTTTCGGATACGGCCGAAAGCCCACGAGTCTCACAGCATTTTTGCTGGGGCGTCCAAATGGCATGAAAGGCATGTCACAGCATGTGACCGCTCGAGGGCTGACTCGCAAAGCTGGCGGGGAGAGAACGTCTTCTCGTCGTGCGGCCTTCCCTCTAGCATCCTGATGGCAAAGGGTACCAATTCAATATAGACGGATTGAAAAGTGACCGCTCCCCAACCGCCATCGACTCCACTGCGAGGTGATGAGCATAGCAGACAAGCAGCGCCAAGGGCGCGACCGATACCAGCCCACATCGCAGGTGTGGGAAGGCGATTCCCCCCCACGCAAAGGACCAAAGGTCCGCCCATAGCCTCCACGTTTTGCCGAACGAGGGTGCACACCTAGTAGAACGAGCCCGCCATCAAAACCAAGCGGTCTGCACACCAGCCAGCCCACACAAATGCCTACGGAAGAGAAACGCTGCCAACGCCGCACCACCCACGGCGTTGCTGCGGAATCCGGACTGCCTAATCCCATTTCGATGAGTCGCTAAATGTCTGGAGCGGCTACCGTGAAGGCTCCATAATTGAAGGGTGAGCGAATCGCACCTGCTAGACGTCCTGCAAGACCACGTCCTGATCTACGACGGGGCGATGGGCACGCAGCTTCAGGCAGCCAACCTCACTGCCGAAGACTTCCGAATCAAACCCACCGACGACGTTCCCACCTCCGTGCGGGAGGCTGCCGACCGCGTCGCGGGCAAGTCGCTCGAAGGCTGCAACGAGTTCCTCGTCTACACGCGTCCTGACGTGGTCTCGAAGATCCACGGCGCATACCTGGAGGCCGGCTCTGACCTCGTCGAAAGCAACACGTTCGGAAGCACCTCGATCGTCCTCGCCGAATATGGACTGGAAGACATCGTCTACGAGATCTCTCTCCAGGCGGGAAAACTCGCCAAGGAGGCCTGCGTCAAACACTCCACCCCCGAGAAGCCCCGGTTCGCGGTCGGCGCGATCGGTCCCGGAACCCGGCTCGTCTCGCTTGGTCAAACCACCTGGGAAGAGTTGGAGCGCACGTACAGCGATTCCTTCAGAGGCCTACTGGAAGGTGGAGTCGATGCCCTGCTCCTCGAAACCCTCCAAGACCTCTTGATGACGAAAGCCTGCATCGTGGCCGCTGAAAGGGCGATGGCCGAGACGGGCCGCAAGGTCCCTCTCTTCGTCCAGGTCACCATGGAGCAGACCGGAACGATGCTGCTAGGCTCCGAAATCGGCGCTGCTATCAATATGCTAGAAGCATTTCCGTCGGTGAAATCGATCGGGATCAACTGCGCGACGGGGCCCGTCGAAATGGCGCCGCATATCCGTTTCCTGGGTCAGCATTCGACCCGGCCGCTCTCGGTCCAACCAAATGCAGGTCTCCCAGTGCTGGAACAGGGACAGGCAAAGTACAAACTCACTCCCGAAGAGTTGGCCGACCATCACGAGAGATTCATCGAAGAGCACGGCGCCGCACTGGTGGGAGGATGCTGCGGTACGACGCCTGCGCACATCCGCGCCGTCGCGGAGCGAGTTGGAGGCAAGAAGCACTCCGCCGACGCGCAGTGGAGAAGGGTCCAAGCACAGTTCCCAGGCTTCGACTTCGAAATCAAGACGCCCGAGCAAAGCGCGGCCTTCTCACTGGTCGGCTGCTCCTCGCTCTACCAGTTTCAGCCGTACCACCAAGAGAGCTCCTTCCTCATCGTCGGCGAGCGCACCAACGCGAACGGCTCCAAGCTGTTCCGAGAACAGCTCGCTCGCGAAAACTGGGAAGCCCTCACGGAGCTGGGACGTGACTGCGAGAAGGAAGGCGCGCACGTACTGGACGTATGCACGGCTTACGTCGGACGCGACGAGCGCAAGGACATGACCGCGCTCCTTGAGCGGTACAACCGACACATCACTGTTCCGCTGATGATCGACTCAACCGAGTGGCAAGTCACCGAGGCGGCGCTTCAGCACGTCGCCGGCAAGCCGATCCTCAACTCGATCAACTTCGAAGATGGCGAAGGCAAGGCCGCGCACGTCCTTGGATTGGCCAGGAAATACGGAGCAGCGGTGGTAGGGCTCACCATCGACGAAGACGGTATGGCAAGAGGAGTCGAGAAGAAGCTCGAGATCGCCGACCGGCTCATCCAGCGTGTCCGTGCGGCCGGACTTCCCGACCACGACCTGTTCATCGACTTTCTAACCTTCACCCTTGCGCAAGGCGACGAAGAGTCTCGCAAGGCAGGAATGGACACCGTCAATGCCATCGCCGAACTTAAGAAGCGATACCCAAGGGTCAATACGGTTCTCGGCGTTTCGAACATCAGCTTTGGCTTGAAGCCTGCCATCCGGCAGGTCCTCAACTCGGCGTTTCTCCATTACTGCAGAGAAGCTGGCCTCACGTCGGCCATCGTCGACATCGCCAAGATCCGTCCCGAAAGCCAGATCGACCCCGGCGTCTGGGAGGTCGCCAGCGACCTCGTCTACGATCGTCGCCGCTTCGCAGCAGCTTAAAAGCCTACTATGCCAAAAATTTAGCCAAAAACCGTTTGCATTCAGCAAAAGGTGTGCTAAATTCTTGGCATGGTTCGCCGAGATCCAAACGATCTGTCCCGCCGAGAGCGGCAGATCATGGACGTCGTCTATCGCCTGGGACGCGTCACCGCGATCGACGTCCGCAACGCACTTCCTGACGCGCCATCTAACACGGCGGTCCGGACACTCCTCACAATCCTCGAACAGAAGGGGCATCTCACTCATATCGTCGACGGCCCACGCTACATCTATGAGCCCACCGTGCCGCGCGAAGAAGCCGCGAAGGATTTCATCGGTGGAATGCTCCAAACCTTCTTCGATGGATCGATTGAAAGGGCGGTCACGACGCTTCTGAACACCGAAGAGGCCAACCTAACCGACGATCAGCTTGAGCGGCTCGCAGCTCTCATCGAGCTGGCCAGGAAGGAGGGCCGATGATCTTCGTCGTGGAATGCTCGGTCAAAAGCCTCGTCATTGTGATGGGCGCATGGATCATCAGCCGATTGATGCGGAAAGGCCCAGCAGCCTCACGACACTTGGTGTGGCTAGCAGCCCTTGTGATGATTCTTGCGCTGCCAGTGCTTCAAGCGGCCCTGCCCGGCCGGGCGATCTTGCCGCCGCAGCAAGAGCCTGAACCAGTAGCCATATCTCAGGCGCAGCAAGACCCTGCTCCCGTGTCTTTCTACGAGAATGGAGCGGACTCTTCCTTCTCGCCGGCCGGTTCAGACCGGGTTGTCGACAGTATCGTCCCGGTAGGCCGGGGGAAGATCGTCGACAGCTTCGACGTTTCCAAAGTGCCTGTCACGGAGTTTTCAGAACCGCCAAGTGCCCACATCTTCACCAAACAGCTAGTGCCGATCGTCTGGGTCTCAGGCTCCGCGATCCTCGGGCTCCTCATGCTTCTTGGTCTCGCCCTTGCGGGACGGCTCAAAGCGAAGTCCGTCGAACTTGGCCGTTCCGATGTCGACGAACTTCGCGAGAAGTCCTCCGTGAGGCGACCCGTTCGGTTTCTGGTCAATGGCTTGAAAGACCCTCGCCTTGCCATGACCTGGGGCTTCATACGCCCACTGGTCATGCTTCCCAAGCAGTCCCAAGCCTGGCCTGCTCCCCAAATCGAGTCGGTGCTCATGCATGAGCTTGCCCACGTCCGACGCCTCGATTGGCTCACGCAGTGGCTGGCAAGCGCCGCCTGCGCCGTTTTTTGGTTCAACCCTGCTGTTTGGTTTGCCGCTCGACGTTTGCGCGAGGAGGCCGAGACCGCCGCCGACGACTTTGTTCTTCGACTTGGCAGGCACCCCTCGGTCTACGCCAACGACCTCCTTCTGGTGGCCGCAGAAATCGGCCGCGCTCGCCCTCGCACCCTACTTCCCGGAGTTACCGCAATGAAGTCATCAAGAATAGAAAAGAGAATCGAAGCGATCCTCGCTCCCTCACGCACCCGCCGGGGCGTGACAGGCCTGGAAGCGCTGGTTGCCGCAGCGCTCGCAATGGCAGCCGTCGTCCCGCTCGCCACGGCGCGCCCAGACCATCAAAAGCCGAAACCCAGCGCGAAGGCCGCCAAACCGAAGCAGACGAAGAGCCGGCGGGTCCACTCCAACAGGAGACATCACGCCAGAAGGGACCACGGAGTCGTAACGCTGCGCATAAGGACCGACAAGAACGGCGTGAAGATCATCACGCTCGATAGAGGTGAGGGGCACTCCCATCAAGTCAGAGCCATTTCGGGCGCCCCAGTCTTCCTCTCGGCCGACTCGGTGATTTCGGTTGGTTCGGGCAAAGCAAAAGGCGTTACGCTTTTCGGAAAGAAGCAGGGCGCGGTCAAGTTCATGATCGCCGGCGACGGAAGAGTCCAGGAAGTCCGAGTCGATGCGCCTAAACCAGGCGTGGTCGTTCCGGACAAGGTTCACGCGCTCGCCTACACCCTCACGCCCGACACCAAGGGATCCTTCATTGTGTCGGACAATGGTAAGCCCAAGATCATTCAGCTCGATACGGTCAAGGGCGGCATGGCAAAAGTTCAACCGTTTGCCTATACGCTCAAACCGGATACGGGGGCCAAATTCATGGTCTCAGACAACGGCAAGATCAACATGATTCGCCTTGATCCGCTCAAGGGCGGGATGCTCAAGCCTCAGCCGTTTATCTACAACCTAAAGCCTGACGGCAAGGGCCGGTACATCGTCCCTGATGAAGGAAAGGCGAAGTTTCTTCGAGTGGACCCTGTGAAGGGCGACGTCATCGTCACAGACTCCGATCATCCGAGTACCTACACCATCAAGGCGGCAGGCAAAGCGCCTTTCATCCTCTACGGCGACAAGTTGAAGACGGTTGATCCGACGACCCTCAAAGGAGGACAGTCCGTCATCATCGGCAGTGCGAAAGGCAAGGACGTGACAGTCTTTGGCGGCCCGTCGGCCTATACGCTCGCTCCGACCCCCTTTGGTGGCAAGTCCGGAGACACCGTTGTGGTCGGGGCCGGAAAGCTGGAGTCGGGAAGCGGCCGAACGGTCTTTGTAACGGCGACGGGCAAGGGAGGCCTCCAGGTCAGAACCCTCGCCGCATCACCAGGCGCCGTCATTCTGAAGCCGGACACGATTGCCCAGGCGTATGTGGCGCAAAAATCGGTTAAATCCCTTCCTCACAGTCGCGCCGTTCAGATCGCAAAGCTCAGCGTGGCGAAATCGCAAGCCCAATACAAGGCCGCGCGCGACCAATACCAAATGAAGAAGAAGATGTACGACAACGGGGCTTACGGCAAGACTGGCCTGGACAGGGCCGAGCTCGAAATGGAAGCCGCGGAATGCAATTGGGAGCTCGCCAAAGCAAATCTGGCGAAGCTTCTTGCATCACACTAAAGCGAGAGCTCTCGGCATAGCGAGCTCTTGGGCGGCCTCCAAGCCGGCCAGGAGCTCTTCGACGCTCTGGCTATGCTTAACCGCGTCGAAGTGCGCAAACTGCCCAAAGCTAGATGCGATCTTCAGCCACTGCTTGAGCCGCATCACGATGCGAGGCGACACGCGGTCGCTGTAGAACTCGGTCCAGCTCATCAATTCTCGAAAGAGCGCGATCCAATCGGTCTCGGGCGCGGATTCCCTCTTCCCTATGCCCAGGTCCGCAGCGATTCGATAAGGCAGTTGCGGATCGGCGAGGGCGCTCCGTCCCAGCATGAAGTGCCGGCACTGGGTCTCGTCTTGACACCTGCGAAAGTCTTCCAGAGTCCAGATGTCGCCATTGGCGACGACCGGCAAACCAAGCGACTCCCTTACGCGGCCGATCGGCTTCCAATAGACGGGAGGGGCATAGCCCTGCACCCGCGTCCGGGCGTGAATCGTGAGCCAAGAGGCGCCGCCTTCCGCAGCCATCGCGGCGTTCTCGTCCACCGCTTCGATGTTGTCCCAGCCGAGTCTCAGCTTCGCCGAGACGGGAATCTCCTTTGGCACAGCCTGCCGGATCGCGCTCACAACCTCGCGGATCCGACACGGATGCTTGAGAAGCGTCGCGCCTCCGTCGTTCCGGTTCACCGTCGGAGCCGGACACCCGAAGTTGATGTCGATCGCCTTGGCGCCCACTTTGCAGGCGGTCGCCGCCGTCTTCGCCATCCGCTCGGGGTCGCCGCCAAGGATCTGGACTTGAACTGGCAAGCCGGTCGGCGTAACGCCGCCGCTGCAAAGCTCCGGAACGTCCCGCCGAAACACCTTGGCCGGCAACGGCTGAATGCTGACCCGCAAGAACTCCGAAACGGCATAGCTGAACGCGCCCGTAGCCCCCTGAAGCGCCCGCATCGGCGCATCCGTAATTCCGTCCATCGGCGCAAGCACCAAGGCAGGGTCACTCGGGTTCAGCACTCATCAAAGATTATGGCGCGCACCCCCTTGAGACTCGGCGAACGTGTTCGCGTCTTTCATTGCGCCGGAGACGCACCGCTTCAAGCGAGTAATGAGTCGCTTTCGAGGCCAACTTTAGAACACTAAGACGGAGACCGTTGCACGGATGGTCTCTTGAGCGCAAAGCCGGAGCCCCGCCTCTACTGCACGGATTCTGCGATACTAAACCCAAGTGCCGACCTACGACGCGATCCTCCCTGCCGGGGGCCGAATCAAGCCTGACTTCGCTTCCGTCGTCGGCACCGACGTGAAGGCCCTTATCAAATTCGAGGGCGAATCAATCCTCGAAAAGACCCTGAAGGCTCTTCGTGAAACCGGACGCATCGGCCGCATGGCGGTTATCGGATGCGACGAAGTCCGGAAGGCATCCAAGTCCCTTGCGGACGACGTCCTCCCGGAGGGAGCCAGCGGCCCAGAAAATATCCTGCGCGGTTTGAAGGACCTTATCTCGAAACCGAACGCCTCGGAGAAGGTCTTCTTGGTCACTACCGACCTTCCGTTTCTCAGCCGCGAGATCGTCGACCGCTACCTCGACCAGTGTTCGGACGGCCGAGACATCAATGTGCCCCTCGTCAGCCGCGACCAATGGGAGCAACGCTTCCCCGGCACAACCGCCACCTTCGCCAAATTGGCGGATGGGACTTGGACTACAGGCTGTGCGTTCCTGATCGACGTCGGAGCCCTCGAGAATTCCATGCCGCAAATCGAGCAGGTCTTCAACAACCGCAAAAGCGTGATGGGAATGGCTAAACTCCTTGGCCCCAAATTCCTATTCAAGTTCGCCACCAAGACTCTGACCGTGCCCGATATCGAGGTCAAGATCCAGCAGATGCTCGGATGCACGGGCGCCGCCATCCGCAACGCGCCCACAGAGCTTGCGTATGACATTGACGCACTCGACGATTACGAGTACGCGGTGAAGGAGTTTCAGGCTAGATGAGCACGGAGATGGGTTTGCCGCCGGAGGCCGCCGGATCGCCCTATCCGCGAGAGCCCTTTGAAAGGACGATTTCGGTTCACCAGCACCTCAAGCTGAGTGCCTACTGGTTTGCGACCAACTTCCTGTGGGGTGCGCTCATCCCTATCATGCTGCCGGGCGAGATTAAGAACATCGCCCCACACATGCGCATCCTGGCTCTGGGAATCCTTACACCTCTGTCGGCGTTGGTTGCCGTCGTGGTGCCGTTGGTCGCCGGCGCAATGAGCGACCGCTGCGCTCATCCGCTGGGACGACGCAGGCCCTACATCATCACCGGCGTTGGGATCACTCTCATAGGACTGCTGCTGATGGCGCTCGTCTATCGAGCCAGGACTCCTATCGGCGCAAATCTCGGTCACGAGCCGCACCTCTGGCAGGCGCTGGGAATCCTTTTTACGAGCCCAACCTATCTTCTGTTCATGCTCGCCCTCATGGTGGTGCAATTCGGGAACAACATCGCATCGGCGTCCTACAGTGGCATCATCCCGGACCTCGTTCCTCCCGATCAGCGGGGCGTAGCCAGCGGGTACATGGCGCTGATGTCCCAGGCCGGCACGCTCTTCGGCGCTCTGGGGTGCGGCTTGCTTCTCACGCACCATTCAGAGTCGTTCAAGTATCTGATCATTTCCACCGTGCTGGGCGGCATCGCTCTCATCACCGTCATGGGAGTGCAAGAGATACCGCTCAAAGAGAAGCCCACGCCAATGGATTGGGGCCAATACCTGGGAAGTCTTTGGATCGATCCGCGCAAGTTTCCCGATTTCGCCTGGGTTTGGGTCACGCGGGCGTTCGTGATGCTCGGCTTCTATTCGGTCGTGCCGTTCCTCAACTACTACTTGACCGACGTGATCGGTTTTGAGAATCCGGACTTGGTCGCGTCGATCCTAACCGGCGTCATCCTCCTGTTCGCTTCCATCAGCGGAATCGTCGGCGGCATCCTTTCGGACAAAGTTGGCCGTAAACGAATGGTCTATCTCTCCAACACTGCGATGGCGCTTGTTGGTTTGGGATTCATCTTCTGCGTGGCCTGGTGGCAAGTCCTCGTTGTGGGCATCCTGTTCGGACTCGCCTATGGAGCCTATATCAGCGTGGATTGGGCACTCGGAACCGACGTTCTGCCCAGCAAGACCGATGCTGGTAAGGAGATGGCCGTGTGGCACATCGCCATGACCATGCCGCAGACGATCGCCGGTCCGGTAGCCGCAGCGTTGATCGAAGTGTTCGGCAAAACTGTCTCTTTCAAAGGTGACGACCAGATCGTCCACTACACGCTCAAGGGCTACTCGGCGGTCTTCATCCTCGCCTCGGCCTGCTTCGCGCTCGGCGCCTATTTCCTTAGGAACGTCCGCGGCGTGAAATAGGTCTTCTGCAACGTGTTTGACTTGCCTGCCGTTGAACAATCGATGTCGGCGTTTCACGGCGGCCGTTTTTGGGAGGCGTACGGAGAGCGGTTCGAGCGCGTCTTCACGTCCAACGCCATCCCCGCCGACGTCCTCGACGCGTGGTACCCTCCCGCACCGGGCGTCGTCGAAGCCCTCACTCAGGATCTCCCAAAACTCGCCCGCACCAGCCCTCCCGTCGACGGAGCAGGACTGGTCCAAGCCATTTCGGAAGCCAGACACATTTCGGCGGAATCGATCTGCATCGGCGCCGGCTCCTCGTCCTTGATGTACTCGGTCCTGCCCAGATACATGGCGCCCGGAGACACGATGCTCGTCTACGATCCGATCTATGGCGAGTACCCGCACCTGGCCGAAGTGTGCGGCTGCCGGGTCCTCCCCGCGGCGGGCCTCCCTCGCTTCGAGCTCGGCCTTTCGGCCAACCCTCGTCTGGCTGTGCTCGTCAATCCGGTCAACCCCACTGGCGAGCACTTGCCACCCGATCGAATTCTAGGTCTGGTCGAAGCCCATCCAAACACGGTCTTCTGGGTCGACGAGGCGTACTTGGAGTACGCACCCGGTGCGCGCACCCTTGAACCTGAAGCCGCGACCCGACACAACCTGATCGTCTGCAAGTCGCTCTCCAAGGTCTACGCGCTAAGCGGCATGAGAGCCGCTTACTTGGTAGCTCACCCCGATTCCGCGATCGAGATCAAGCGCTGGACGCCCCCTTGGGCCATCGGAACAGCCGCGCAGCTAGCCGCCGTCAGATCGCTGGAAGATCCGGCCTACTACGCGGAAAGGCATGCCGAAACCGCCAAGTTGCGACAGACCTTGGCGGGTGAAGTTCGTTTTGGAAAGGTCTCGCACGGCTGTCTCAACGCCGTCCTAATCGATTTGGGAGCTCCCATCGCAGAACAGTTCGTCGTCGAAGCGCGCAAAGAAGGGGTGTTCCTGCGTGACGTCACATCGATGGGTTCGACCTTCAATGGAAGAGTGATCCGCATTGCCGTTCGCCCTCCCGACGAGATACCGCGATTGTTGGACGTGGTTAACGAAACGGGCAAGTCGCTTGCAATCGGGAGCCTTGCTCCCCGTTGAATCCTAAGACCGTAGGCTCCCCCCTGGATTCGACCGGCCGGTCAGCTCACTTTCCAGCCCAAAGGCCGTCGCTCGGAGTCGGAACGTTTGCGTCTGCCGGGTAGATCAAATACACCGTCCGGTGGGAATAGAGCCACGCCTTTTCGAAGTCGGCCCTCGGATAAGACTTGCGAACGGAATCCTTGAACGCCGGATCGTTCACCACGGGGTCGCCATCTTTCGTGAATCCGACGAGTACGATCAGGTGACCCGACTCTTCCGGAGACAGCGGCTTGCCGCGCAGCAAATCGAACGAAACTGAACAGACGACCGGAAGACCGGCCGCGATCCACTTCTCGAGGTCAGAAATCGCCGCGAACCGGGCGACGTAAGCCCTCATCCCCGGAAACGAGCCGGCGTAGGCTGTGTTGAAGGGCCAGTTTCCGGCGCCTTTGAATACCGAATCCCAAACCATGCTTTCCACCACGGGAACGTCCTGGTTCAGTTCCGGCCGGTTCAAGACGTTGGCATAGTGCCACAGCATCATGGAGACCGAGGTCGCGCTGCAAAGGACGCCGCCGTTGGGATAGTTGTTCTGTGCCCGCTCCGGCACATCCAGGGTCTTTCCCCAGGCGTCGCTTGCCTTTGGCTCGTCCGCCTTTGGGTCCTGCGTGTCGGAAAAGCAGACCGAGAGGTACTTCAAGCTCGGCGCCTCGCCCGTCCCATCGTTTTGCATCGTCACGTTCAGCTCAATCTGTTGGGCAGGCTCCTTCAAGCGCAACGTATCGGTATCAACCGTGCCATGATCGTCCTTCTGACCGTTGATGCTCTCGCGGGGATGAAGGCTCGTGTCGTACGACCAATCGGCCATGGTGTACCACTTGGTCGGTACCCCGTCCTGGATGGCCCGAGCCTCGACCTTGAGCACCGCTCCCTCAGGATGCTCCACGTTCCACGAGACGATCGCCTCGTCGAACGGGACGCTTGCTTCGAACGGGCCAAACGTCTGCGTGACCGAAGCCCCCTTGTCGGGGAACTTTGTGTTGGGAGCAAACGCGATCAGGTGGGCTGGCATAGGAGAAAGGGCGAGCGCTGCAAGAGCCGCGGCGACGATCATAGCTCATTATGGGATATGTCTTCGTGTCAGGGTGCCGTGCCTGCCCACGAGACCGCCCGCGCTTCGGTGCGACGAGTCGGTTTAGCGTCTCCAGTTCTGGCGAACCAGCAGCAGCCCGATTCCCCCCAATGCCGCCGTCAGCACTCCATTCGCCAAGTTGCTGGCTTGATCGTTCGCGCCTGGGCCAAGTTGCCGAGTTTTCCCGCTGACAATTACTATTACTTCTACGAGGCCAAGGGCAAAGAGTGTAATGCATACGAATCCCGCTGCAAGCTTCAAAATGCGCACGATCTAAGCACCAACCCTAGCACCACCTGACACGGCGACATACCCGCAATCGCTCATTATGCGTTCATGAGCGCTCCGTACTGGAAATTGGAAGCTTAGCAATTCGAATTGTGCTGAAAGCGGCTTATGATCGAAAAGTCTGCCTCCAGGTGGGACCGCAGCTTTTGTTAGACGACCGATGAGTGCGCCACAACAGAACAACCAGTTGGGCTGTTGCGATCTGTTTTTGCCTGCCTGTATAAGCTTGCTCGCCAATCTTGCTGTGACCCTTATCCTTCATAGGCAGTGGGCATTCGCCCCGATCTTTTTCAGCTTCGCATCGGGGGCTATGATGTACGACTTGATCATCCTTGCTACCATCTGTTTTCCGCGTGGCGCTGATCTGTCCAAGCGCGCTCACGTCATGTTGAACGTCCTTACTATCTTTTTGATAGCCGCGTCCGGCGCATGTATCGGCGCTCTCCAGCCCGGCTAACAACGAAGGTGTTCAGAATCTCGAACTTAACTACAGAGTCGCCGATGACAGTCGAGACGACCTCCTAGGCACGTCTGTCGGCAAGACTTCTGTGCCCGGTTTGTCTGGCTTTGCATTGCTAGCGGTGCTCGGGGCAGCGCATCGGAATAAGGGGAAATGCTACCGCTCCAAACGCCAACTGCCACTCGATTCTTACTCGCGGTTGCTTAAGATGATCCAAAAGCAGATTCCAGATACAAGGAGCCAGATAGGCAAGCCACCCTTGACTGCGGACCACCAAATCCAAAGCCCGGGATATCTCATGTTTTTCAAGTCAGCAGGCAATCCGGCTACGCCTAGCCCAATCCCAAAGAACTGCGGAAGAATCACAAACTCGCCAATACAGAAAATGACCCAGCTCGCCAAGGCGATCATTTGCTTATCCGCCGGCTTCACGATCTCTCAACTAATTTCCGTTCTCTAACCGCCAAGACGAAATCCATATCGGGTCTGCGTTCACAAGAGCGGATTTCCAAAAGTCGCTTGGCTGTGGTCGGTCCTCCTCCGCTCCAAGCTACGGTCACTCCCAAAAGCAGGTTGCCAGCCCATAATAATCGCCATGCGCGTCATCATGCTCTCCTGGGAGTATCCGCCGAGGATCGTGGGAGGCATCAGCCCGCACGTTTACGAGCTTTCGCAGCAGCTCCAGGCAAAGGGCGTCGAGGTCCACGTCGTCACCAAGAACACGCCGCAGGCCCCAGATGAAGTGACCGAGCCCAGCGGCGTCCAAGTCCACCGGGTCCACTTGGCGGACAAGCCGAACGACTTCCTCCACGAGATCCAGCTTCTCAACGTAGCCACGGACCTGCGAGTGAGAAAGCTCCTGGAAGACTGGCGCCCTGGCGGCCAGCCGACGATGTTCCACGCCCACGATTGGCTGAGCCTCGATTCCGCGCGCGAGCTCAAGTACGAGTACAAGCTCCCCATGATCGCGACGGTCCATGCAACGGAGAAAGGGCGTCACGGGGGCATCTTCAACGACACCTCCAAGTACATCCACGAGCAGGAGTACTGGCTGACGTACGAAGCATGGAGAGTCATCGTCTGCTCGGAATTCATGAAGGGCGAAGTCGTCAACTCCTTCAACGTGCCGCCGGACAAGGTCGACATCATCTACAACGGCATCAACGCATCCAAGTTCGAGTTCGATTGGACGGCGAGGGAGCGCGCCGCCGTCCGCGCCAAATTGGCCCTTCCCGAAGAGAAGATCGTCATGTTCGTCGGACGCTTTGTTCGGGAAAAGGGCATCCAGGTGCTCCTGAACGCGGCGAGCGTGGTCCTCGCGCAGGAGCCGACCACCAAGTTCATGATCGTCGGCGGAGGCCACCGCGAAAGACTCGAAAAATTCGTGGAGTGGACGGGCCTCAAAGACAAAATCCTCTTCACCGGGTTCATGGCCAACCGCTCCCTCCATGAGCTGTACCGAGTGGCCGACGTCGCGGTCTTCCCTTCCCTTTACGAGCCCTTCGGCATCGTGGCGCTGGAGGGTATGGCCGCTGGAGCGCCCGTCGTGACGAGTGACGCGGGAGGGTTGCCCGAGGTGGTGCTGCACGATCAGACTGGCACGCTCAGCTACTCCGGCAATGCGGAATCGCTCGCCTGGGCCATCCTGCACGTCCTTCGAAACCCGGAGAAGGCGCACAAGCTGAGCGAGAACGCCAAGAAGCGCCTGCACACCGACTTCGATTGGTCAGGTCTCGCCGACAAGACGATCGGCGTGTACGACCGAGTCTGGTCCGAGTTCCTCGGGAGCTACTGGGCCGCGGACACAGTATGGCCCGTCTCGCCTGGGGCAAAGGAAAGGGCCGATCGGCTGCGCCTGGAGGAGAAGGCTCAAAGGGGAACGCTCGTCGAGCGCCCTCGTCCGCGAGTCGGCGTCGGCGCCGCGGTCCAGCTTCACGAAGCGTTGGAAGAAGAGGAGGAAGGGGAGCTCGTCTAAAGAGCCGTGAGCAAGCGAGCGAAAGCCAAGCTCTGGATCGCCTGCACGTCGATGGGAACTGCTGCGCTGGCAGTTGCCTGCTATCTCTACTGCCGTCCAAAAATCCGCCTGGCTACCCTGCAGCAGCTCCGTCAAGAGGCGCCTCCGGAGCTTCTTCTGTCTCCGCCGGCCGATCCGGCTGCGAGCGTTCGCTATGCGAGGCTGGTCGAATGCGCGAAGAATGTTCACGTTGCTCCGGAAGGAACGTCCGAGACGGACCTCGGCAAGCTGGTCCAGCGTGCCCATGCGAATCAGCCCTACCTGCAGGAGGCGGACCACCTGCTCTCCGAGGGTCCCATCCAAGGTCATCTCAAAGGCGACCTGGCGCGTCCGCCTTCTCCGTTTCGACTGCTCTCCAGGGCCTTGGCCGAAAAAGCCACCATCGCCGGGCTTGGGAACGACCCGAAGGGATGCGCCTCAGCCATTCACACGAATCTTGCCCTGGCTCATCGGCTGGCCAAGTCTGGTGGCAGCCTCACCGATTACCTGATCATGGTTTCGGTGGACAAGCTCGGCATCTCATCGCTGACGTCCTGCGCGCAGAACGGGTGGCTGAACCGCCAAGACCTCAAAGAAATGCTGCGCGAGGTGCCGGTCGAGACTCCCGGCGATCCGCCGCTTGCAAGCGCCTACGCACACGACTTCCAGAGCCTTTTAGTGAAACTGGCATCTACCCCCATGACCGTTCAGGACGAGCTGTACGGAGGCGCCAACAAGACGACGTATTGGGAGGGTAGCTTTGACGCGCTTGCCACCGCTCAGCTTGCCGGAAAGGTCGCCGGTCAGCAGTACCAGAACGCCTTGCGAGAGTGGCCCGATAACGACCGAAGCGACCGAGACTTTTTGGCTTCGCTTTCGCGCGGCATACCCACCGATCCCGCTGCCGACGGCAAGCCAAGCTCCTGGCTTTCGGAGATGGTGTACCACCTCAAAATGAACCTGATCCCGAACTCGGTCGGCCGTTCCTATGCGACGACGTGGCTGTTTAACGACCTCGCCCGTGAATCGTCCGTCTACAAGGCCTGCAGTCATGAACTTGCCCGAACGGTGCTCGCCGCCCGGCTCTACTCGGCCGACCACGCCGGCGCCCTACCCGTCAGTTTGGATCAGCTGATCAAAAAGGGCTATCTCAAGCAGCTCCCCGTAGACTGGTTCGTCTGCCGGCCCCTTCGCTACAACCGGCGAAAGGGCATTGTGTACAGCGTCGGTCTGGACCAGCAAGACGACGGCGGCAAGTTCGACCGCCAAGGGCAGACGCTCCAACCCGACTTCGGCTATTTCTTAACTCATCCAGGAAGGCTGGACGCCTTATCGGCGCTTGTCAGTTGAGCAGTCCGTCGGTGCACCCCAAAAGGCTAAGCCTTACCTGCTTCCCCGAACCACGTTTTGCTTCTCCGCATCTCGAACGCCTTCTACAAGTCGAGTCCGTAGGTTCTTGACCTGTTCCAATCTCATGAACGGACCCGAAGGTGGTCGCGAGGCCTTGACCTGAAAGAAGTCCGCGCCGTCGACGTCGGCAAGAACGAAAGGAGGGCGGCCGTCCTCGGCAGCAGTCCTTGCCTCTACGTCGTGAAACTCCACGTTCTTGGCGTGCCGAACATAGAACTCCTGCGCGGGCATTTTGCCGAAAGCCTCCGGCTCCGGGTAACCCTTCTCATCCTCTTTCGGAACGACGTCGGCCTGTGCGGCGGGCGCCCCCCCGACGCTCTCTACCCGGATATTGCTGAGGGTCACGTCCTCAATCGGGTGCCCCGGGATGCCGGCGATGATCGACGCCTCGTGAGCCCCAACCACGCGCACGTTCGAGATGGAAACGCGTCGAACATGTCCCACTGGCGTTCCGGCAGGTCCACGAAGCCTTGCGCCGAGACGCAGAAAGATGGGCGCGTTGATGATGTCGCGCATGGTGATGTTGGAGATCGTCACGTCCTCCAAGTCGCCGCCGTCGACCTCTTCCAAAGCGAACCCGCGGCTGTAGTCGAACACGCAGTTAGAGATCGCGATGTTCTTGAAGCCTCCGTTCGCTTCGGTTCCGAACTTGATACGCCCGGTCGGATAGCCCTTCCTGACAAACGTGCCATCGAGAAATGAACCCTCTTGAAATCCGCTGACGTGGCAGTTCGTGATCGAAACGTCCTCGGTGGCGCGGGCATAACCCAGCGGGAACGAGCTTTTCAAGCAAATCCCATCGTCGTCCGGAGAGTTCACGCTGCAGTTGGAGACGTGGACGTCCTTGCAGCAGTCGATGTCCATCCCGTCGCGGTTCGTGTCGATGATGAGGTTGTCGATGGTCATGTGGTCGACGCCGGTCGCCAAGATGGTGAACCAGCCGCCGTGGCGGATCGTGATGTCTCGGATCAAGACGTTCTTGCACTCGCGCAACGAGATCGACTTGTTGCCGTCGGTCGAGTACTTCGAGTCGCCTCTGACGAGCCCCTTTCCATAGATCTCGCCCCGCCCGAGAATCGAGACGTTCTCCACGTGCTCGCCCCAAATCAGGCTGTTGTGAAAATGCGTGTGGCCGAAGTCTTGGTACCGGTTATTCGGATTGCCTTCAGCGGCGTCGTACTCCACGCCAGGACCCCGATCCGCGGCTAACAGGGCTGCTCCCGAGTCCAGATAGAGCGAGACGTTGCTTTTGAGCCGGATCGAAACGGACCGGTAAGTACCCGCGGGCAGGAGCACGGTGCCGCCTCCTCTGGCCGCGGCGGCCTCGATCGCGGCGTTAATAGCGACGCTGTCCAGATTCACCCCATCGCCCTTCGCGCCAAAGTCGCGGACGTTCAAGAAGCCGCTCGATTGGCCCCCAACAGCAGCGGCCCAAAGGGCGAGAAGGACAGACATGCCAAGACGAACCATGATCAAGAATTCTACATTTCTGGCCAGGTCACGCAGCTTGATCGCGATGCCTATATGGCGATTGGGACCGTTGATCTATTGGAACAAGATGGCGTATATTCGGCCCATTCAATCCCCGGGAGACCTCTGATGCAATTAACTCACTTGCTTCGATCGCGCAAAGGCCGCGCCCTGCTCAGTACGGCTTTTGTGTGCAGTATGGCTGTCGCTTCAACCCTCTCCGCCAATACCGCAAAGGGCCAATCACAGACTCGAAAGTCCACCGATCCGCCTGTAGCCGCACGCGGAAAGCTTGGCCAGGACCTCTTTCTCGCTCTCGATCACCAAGATCTCCAGGCAGTTCGGAAGTTGCTCAAGCAGGGCGCCGATCCGAACGCCCGAAATGGCCTGGAGTTTGTTCCGCTCGACATGGCAGCTGCCTCGCACCAAAAAGAGGCCATGGAAGAGCTGCTGAAGGCCGGCGCGAAGCCAAACGCCGACAGCGCGTACGGCACTCCGCTGACATTCGCCGCAGCGAGTGCGAACGTCGAGGGAGCGATGATCCTGTTGGACCGCCATGTGGACGTCGACTCCACACGCGCCGATGGCATGACGCCTCTGATGATGGCGTGCGATTCGGGAGCGCCACCCATGGTCCAGCTGCTGCTTCAGCACAAAGCCGATTTAAACGCAAAGGACTACCACGGCACGACAGCCCTCATGGTGGCGGCCCGCAAAGGAAACGACGCCGCGGCCGCCATTCTCATCGGAGCCGGCGCAAAGGTCGACGCCTCGGACGACGACGGCCGGACCGCTTTAATGTTCGCGGCCCAAAACGGCCATGCCGGCTCCGTGTCCGTCCTCCTCAAGCACGGTGCGCAGCCGAACCGTCGAGACTCGAAAGGACGCTCCGCTCTCATCTTGGCGGCGACCTACGGCGACTATCCCGCCGTCGTGAGCGCCCTGCTCAAGGGTGGCGCGAATCCGAAGGCGACCGATGCCCGAGGCCGAACCGCGGCGACGCTGTGCGCGATGCATCGTAAGGGTGTGCAGCTCGGACAGGCTGAGCCAAACCTCTGCCTTTCCGGCAAATACCGCACGCCTCGCCAAGCAGTGTCCACCAGCCTCAAGCTCCTGCAGTCTTCCATGCAGGCGTTTCACGATGGCACCACCTGCGTGTCGTGCCATCACGAGGGGCTTGGGAGGATCGCCACTGGAGCCGCGCGCGACCACGGCCTTCGGTTGGACGCGGGGGTTCAGAAGGAGCAGCGCGAGCGCATCGACGGAATGCTCTCGGCCCTGCGGCCCCTCCACGAGCAGGCCCTCAAGAATGAGCAGGTTATGAAGCAGGTGCCCCTGATCGAGATTAACGAGGTCACCACCGCCGACTCTTGGCTTCTAAACGGGATGGCTGCCCAGAAGGAGCCTGCTACCGGCGCGACGGCTGCCATGGCGATGGTGCTGGCAAAGCAGCAGATGCCAAACGGGAGCTGGTCCTTCTCTGGACCGCGTGAACCGATGCAATCCAGCACGTTCACCTTCACTGCCCTGACGGTGCGGGCTCTCAAGGCCTACGCGCCGAGATCCAGTGGCCGAGAGGTCGCGGGCCGCATTGAGAAGGCGAAGAATTGGCTGCTTACGAATCAGCCCAGGAACAGCGAGGACAGAGCCTTCAGGCTTCTGGGTCTCAAGTGGTGCGGGGTGATCACCGATCGGTTGGCTGGCGCCGCAAAGGCCGTCAGAGCCGATCAGCGACCTGACGGAGGTTGGTGCCAGCTTCCGAATATGCAGAGCGATGCCTACGCCACCGGACAGGCACTCTACGCGCTGCATGAAGCGGGAGGAATGTCCGCTTCCGATCCGGTCTACCGCCGAGGCATCGCCTACCTCCTGAGAACTCAAGATTCCGATGGGTCCTGGTTTGTCGACAAGCGGGCAACTCCCGCCAACAACTACTTCGACGCCAAGTTCCCCAACGGCCTATCCCAATACGCGTCGTTCAACGGCACTTGCTGGGCAGTAATGGCCCTACTCGACGCCGTGCCGGCGAAGAAGGGCCGCACGACTCACTTCTCCGGCTAGTTGGGTCTCGGACAGGGCGCGCTGCCTGACAAGCGGCAATCCAAGAGCCGATGCGCGAGGAATGACAGAAAAATCAGTCTCCTCCGCAGCGGCTCCCTGCCGACGAGTCCCTCTCAAATACTCGCCATCGACGAATCTATTCACGGGTTTTCCACTGTCTTACATGGGATGGTGGCTTTTGAGTGAAACACGAGCCAGTCTCTTCGTCTATCCTTCGTTCGGTCGGCTATGACGAGCGGCTCGGAATCTTGGAAGTTGAGTTCTACAACGGCAGCCTCTACCGCTATGCAGCCGTGCCACCGCACGTACACGAGGCTCTCATGTCTGCTCCTTCGAAAGGCGCCTTCATGAATACTCGCATTCGAGACCAGTACCTCACCGTAAAGGTCCGGTGACTGCCAACGTATCACTAGACCTGCAGCAAGACTTGCTGATAGAGGCTCGAGACGAACTCACCCGCCTCTCGGAAGAGGCCCTGTTCGACTTCCGAAATATCGAGATGCAGGACCTCCCCGAGGCTCCCCCGATGCAATCGCACGGGTACCCCCAATGCGATTCCCGGGCAAACGCCGTAAAGCTCCTCCGTCAGCATGGTGCTCAGGGTCGTCTGTACGTCTGAATCTCCGAAGACGGCATCCAAATGCTCGAAGCAGCATCGAAGGGGCCCGAATAGTGGAACAGCCCAGTTTCGGATGATTTGACCGGCGCTCTCAAAAACCGCTCTTCTGAGAGATTCATACTCTTCACGAGGAAGGTCTCGATCAGTGGCTTCGGAAAGCAGGGGTACCAGGTGCGCACCATGCTCTCCGATGCACCTCAGCTCGCCGACGGTCTTCCCCCATAGTCTCTCCACGGCGATCCTGCATCGGCGGGCATCCAGGGTTGATCCAAGACCGTACACCCACCCGCTGCCGAACTGCTCCGACACATAGCGGGCGAGAAGGTCGACAGGATTGCTGATCACGCAGATTTGTCCAAACTTCGTCCGCCCGAACTCCTGCCTGAGCTGTCTTACGATCCGAAAGTTCTCAATCGCTTCGACCTGCCGGTCGTTGAATCCCACCGAAGGACTCCAGCTCAGCGTGGAAAAGGCGAGGAACGCCGCGTCCACTTCGCCAACGTCGCGACTGGAACCTGCCGGACGTACCAAACAGTTCGGAAACGCTTCGGACAAGTCCGCGCAGACGCCCGCTACCTTCCCGCCGCCTCTACCAACCACCCACAACTCCTCAATACCAAGTTCCAATAGCCGATAGGCAATCGCGCAGCCTATCCGGCCCGGACCGACAACGAGTGCGCTATGGATCAAGGAGCTCCGAAGTCACTGGGAAAGTGTCCGAACCGAGTCTATTATCATCACCTTCACAGTCCCCGCAAGGCAGGTGGCATCGAGCGCATGACCGCCATGCTTTCTATCAACGGAGAGATAGTGCAGGTGATATCCGGGAAAGGCCTGCGGGTGATGTGGTGCCTGCACGCGAAAGCCCAAAAGCGCACCCGTCGTATCGGGAATGTGCCACCGAGGTTCGGACGGAGCAATCGAAGCCAGCTTTGGATAGGGCTTCGCCTGAGGCGGGTAGGCACGGGCTAGAACGTCCGAAAAGCTACCGTCGATCTGAATGGCCAAGTCCTTTCCAGGAAACATCCGATCCAAACGCTCCTCGATCGCCTTCAGCGACGTCGGACTCGAAATGGCGAAAGCAGGCTTTCCTAGGAAGTTCGTAACGGACGCAAAGGGTGTCAACCGCGTGGAAGGGACTACCGTGATATCGCCATAGGCGTCAGCGCGATAGGCGGCGTTGCCCTTGATGATCAGCTCGCCGTCCAGTCCATTCAAAGTAGAAACTCCGAAATCTCCATGCGTGAGCAGATTGGAGATAGAAGTGGAGCCGTCTAGCTGTCCGGCAAAGAACTTGCGAAAGTCCCCAACCTGGACCATGACCGCGTTCACATGAATCTGGCCCGACAAGCTTGCGGCGAGGAAGAGAACAGGAAGGAGCATGACGGCGTTCTCCGACAAAAGGACGAAGCCAGTATAACGGAAGCACCAATGACTGAAAACTGGATGGTCTACATGGCGCGAGTGAACGACGAAGTCGCCTCGGTGAGCGTTGACCTGGCCCTTTGGGACCTAGCACCGAACCCGCAGCTACCGGTCATCGCGTGGGTCTTCGTCGAGATGAAGCAGCCTCGACCCGACGGATTGCCCTCTCGGGAAGAGGCGCCTGCTCTTGGAGCCATCGAGGACCGGCTCACCGAAGCGCTCAAGCCTTCCGGGACCGTTCTTGCTGGAATCATCGGCAGCGCCGGTTTCCGGGAATTCTACTTCTATGCCCCTGATGAAGCGGAATTTCGCAAGACGGCCGAAGCAACGATCGCGGTGTCTCCCGAGTACCGGTTCGAGGTAGGCGCTCAACCCGATCTGGAGTGGTCGCAGTATCTAAACGTCCTCTACCCGTCCAAATCGCAGATGCGCATGTCTCAAAACGTGATGGTGCTGGAACAGCTCAAGTCGCGCGGAGACATCCCCACAGAAAAGCGCCCCATCGACCACTTCGTCTACTTCCCGGCCCCCGAGGCGCGCGACATGTTCCGTAAGTGGGCTGCCGGTCAAGGCTTTGCCGTTAGTCCATCCAAAACGGACACCGACGAGCAGTTCGGCTTACAGCTCACGCGCGAAGATACCGCCGACCCCGATAAGATCCACGAGGTCACCCTCCAACTCCTCGCTCAAGCCGAAGAGTTCGAAGGCGAGTACGACGGCTGGGGCTGCCCCGTCGTCTCCCGGGACAAGCAACCGAAGCGGTCTTGGCTCGACAAGGTGTTCAAAAGCAAGTAGTCACCCGTTCAACATCCGCCAAGTCCAAGCCTCCCGTGTTTCGGCTTGCCCGCGGAAGAGCCCGGAAATCTCTCCGGAAGCACCGAAGGTGCAAAACATAGTAGCCAGGGGCGCAGCCCCCGGAAGCGCGGCATTTTCCCCAGAGGCCTGAAAGGTCGTCACATTAAATCGGCCCTACCTATCCGCGGGAGGCGTCAACACCAGAGTCACGCCCAACGACGTGTGGTACTGATCGGAGTTCGCCTGGCAGATAATCTGCCCCTTGTTGTTGATCCCCAGCCCCTGCAGGATGGTGAAGCCCGATGCCGGATCGATCATCGAGTTCAGCGATTTCAATCCGCCGGTCAAGGTCCAATAGTAGCCGCTCAGCGTGACCGCCTCACCTTTCGAGTTCATGGCCATGACAACGCCTCCGACACCGAGGTTGATCGACCCTCCTCCCGCTGGGAAGATCGCCGCAGTCCGCGTGTCAAGCCGACTGGCCAGGATCTCTCCTGCGGGACCAAGGAGCGATCCGGGAATCTTATTGAAGCCGCCGATGTTTTGCCAAAGGCTCTCTTCCATCGGTGTGGTGGCGCCGGCGCCGGACCATTTCCAGTGCTTCTTGATCTTAACTGGGTCATACACGTCGCCATAGACAAGGCCCGCGTGGTTGAACGCGATAAGTTCACTCTCCGCCTCTGGCCCAAACTCGTTGAAGGTGTCGTTCGAATAAGCCCACGTTGTCTCGTTCGGCTTTCCGGAGCTGTTCGGCACGTTCGCCATGCCCAGAACCTTTCCGGAGTCGGTGATGCCGCACATGAACATGTTGGTGTAGCCCTTCGGGAACCCGATGTCCTTGAGAGCGCCTAACGTTCCGACGAAGCCATGATCAAGATAAGGAGTGTCCTTGGGAGTGAACTCGCCCACGATCGTGCCGGCGTTGTTGATGTCGACTGCTCCGCTATCGTCCCCGCCGAGAGTGCCCAGGTCCCTGGTGCCCGTCGTACGAGTCCAAACAAACGCGTGCGTGAAGCTGCCCGTCGTCGACCCTGCGCCGACGACCGTGCCGCTGTCATTGATCGCCGTAGCCTTCGTGTAGTCGCCGCCTTGGAACGGAACGATGAGATCGATACTGTACTTGCCAGGATTGCCAGAGGGACTGTGGAATGTAAACGGCCCGTACGTCTTGTCTCCGATCGAGATGGTGAAGTTACCGCCCTCTGTTGATGGCGGAGGAGGAAAGTTGCCCGACACGTCACAGTTCAGCAGGTCGGAAAACGCCATCCGAAAGGCAGGCGAATCGCCCGTAAACGATCCCAATCCTTGAAAGGAGCCAGTGGTGATTCCCGCGTGCGGCCCAATCGTGATAGCACTCGGCAGGTTCGATATCTTCAATGTCCCGGTAACGGTCGAGGCATTGACTTTGATCGTGAGATCGGCAGTTTGGGTCGCGCTAAGCGTGAGGCTCTTGCCGGCATAGGCCAATCCCTTATAAGGATTCGCATGAGAGCCTCCTCCCGAATCCCCCGATCCGCCTCCGCAACCAACGACGCCGAGAATGACGACAAGGGCGACAACCGCCGCAAAGAAAACCTTCATGATTCCGCTTCCCGAGGCACAATCCCGCCCTTGTCGCATGATGAAAGCGTGGGCGTTACGTAAGCGTTACGCGCCGTCATTGGCGTGGCTGAGAAATCCGACCAAATTCTGCAAACATGGCGCCCAGCCATGATGGTGCATGGTTCGAACCTCGGGCGACGCGAACCGCTCGTGGGTGAGAGTCAAAAGCGAGCCCGCATCGTTCTGCTCCACATCGACCGTGACTTGCATAGGCGTGGGGTCCGGCTCAGCAGAGGCCCAAGCCCATGTCATTACAATCCGCCTGTTCGGCTCCAGGGTCAAGTACTTCCCCACGAGATTGAACCGGTCGCCATTCGCGCTGACCATCGTGACGTCGTAAGCTCCGCCCTCTCGGCAGTCGAACGCGTGGATCTCCAAACGTCCATCCGCCGTGCCGCGAAACCATCGGACGAGTTGCTGAGGATCGGTCCAGGCGCGATAGACCTTCTCCGGCCTTGCAGGCAGCTGGACACGGGCCTTCAGGGTGGCGTCGCCGATCTCTTCGAAGCTAATCATGGTTCTCCTGCAAGTACTTGACCAACCGCTCCAAGTTTCCTGTCCAGAACCGCTGTACGTCGTGGATCCAGCCGGTCACAGTCTCGAGCCGCTCAACGCGAAGATGGCAGAACCGGCTCCTTCCTCGCTTTTCGCTTTCGATTAGGCCGCTCTCTTCCAAAATGCGTACATGCTTGAGCGCGCCGGCCGTGCTCATGCCTAGAGGCTGCCCCAAAGCCTCGACGGTTTGGTCGCCGGACATCAGCGAGAGGATCATCTTTCGGCGATTGCTGTCGGCCAACGCGCCGAAGACCAGATCCAGGTCCCTATCGATTGATTGAACCATCCAGTTTAGTATCCGTTCTCAACTATTTGGAAAGTAGTGCTCATGATAGGCGACGTGGGCCTCTTGAAACTCAAAGAACTGCGCAACGGAGAGCGTGCCGAACAAGAAGTTCATCTTGATGAAGGGCCCGTCCATGCTTTGGACCTGCGCTAGATAACCCTCCAGCTCGTCTAACATTCGCTGCCAACGAGCCGACTCTGAAA
>DASZPA010000261.1:0-7686 GCA_035550555.1 Fimbriimonas sp. | reverse complement strand
TCTTGGGAACCTCGGATGCGGGACGAAAGACGTCAACCACATCGACCGGAAACGGGATGCTCTTGAGATCCGGGTAGCACTTCTCACCAAGAATCTCCGTCGCGCGAGGATTGACCGGCACGATCCGATACCCCTCGTCCTGCAGATACGAGGCGACCATGTTGCTGGCCTTGGTCGACTCCGTCGACATCCCGACGACCGCAATCGTCTTGGCTGAGCTGAGCAATTCGCGAATCTCGTGCGAGTTCTGGAACCGCTCGCGCTGGTCGGGCGTGAGAATCGTATTTAGTCGGATATCGCAGACAAGGCCTGATCCAAGTCCCATAAAAGGTCCTCCAAAGTTTCCAGTCCCACCGAAAGTCGGATCGTCGAGGGCGTGATGCCGGCAGCCACCATCTCTTCGTCAGAGAGCTGCTGGTGCGTGGTCGAGCCGGGGTGAATCACAAGGCTCTTCGCATCGCCCACGTTCGCCAGGTGCGAAAAGAGCTGCAGCGACTCGATGAACTTCTTCCCCGCCGCACGAGGGTCGCCTTTGCGCGCGTCGATGTCGAAAGCCATCACAGCCCCAGGTCCCTTCGGCAGATACTTCTTGGCCCGCTCATAGTGGGGATGGCTCGCCAACCCCGCATAGTAAACGCGCCCAACGCGCGGATGACCCTCGAGGAACTTGGCAACGCCCTGTGCGTTGCTCACATGCCGCTCCATGCGAAGCGAAAGCGTCTCCAGCCCCTGCAGCAGCAAGAACGAGTTCATCGGCGAGATGCAGGCTCCGGTGTCGCGCACCGTCTCCGCCCGCAGCTTCATCAGAAAGCCGTAGTGGCCGAACGTATCGAAGAACCGCAGTCCGTGATAGGAGGCCGAAGGTTCGGAGATTGTCGGGTACCGCGAGAAATCAAAGTCGCCGGCATCAACGACGACACCCCCGATGCTCGTCCCGTGCCCTCCAATGAACTTCGTTGCCGAGTGCACCACGATCGTCGCGCCCCACTCGATCGGACGGCACAGGTAGGGCGTGGCAAAAGTGCTGTCGACGACCAACGGAATCTTCTTCGCCTTCGCCAGCGCCGCAACACCCTCCAGATCGGGAACGCTGCCCACCGGGTTGCCGATGATCTCCAAGAAGAGCGCCTTCGTCTTGGAAGTGATCGCCTGCTCCCAGTTCGTGACCTCCCCGGGATCGACAAACTTGACACCGAGCGAAAGCTTCCGAAACGTGTGCGCCAGCATCGTCAAGCTGCCGCCGTACAGTTGCGAGGAAGCCACGATTTCATCGCCCGGCTCAAGCAGAGTCATGAATGTTCCGAACTGCGCCGCCATCCCGCTTGCCACGGCCACCGCGCCGGTGCCATTCTCCAACGAAGCCATCCGCTCCTCGAATACGGCCGTCGTCGGGTTGCTGATCCGCGAGTAGATGTTTCCGTACTGTTTCAGCTCGAAAAGGTGCGCCGCCTCATCCGCATCGCTGAACACGAACGAGGTCGACTGATAGATAGGAACCGCCCGAGCTCCCACATACGGGTCCGGGATCTGCCCCGCGTGCAGCATGCGAGTCTCAAACCCAAACTCCCGCCTATCGTCCACAGGAGAAAGTGTATCTCCCCGTAGGCGCAGGATGATTCCTGCCTGCGTCTATGGGATGCTCTGCAGATAGGTGACCGCGACCCTTATCTCTGAATACATTGGCTTGGTAGGATTCTCGCTCGTGACAAGCTGATCGGCATGTCCCAAAACTGCGGCTGCCACATGGAGAGCATCGACGCCAGCGACATCGAGCCTAGAAGAAATGCCTATCGCTTCCTCGACGAGCGGGTCATTCAGAGGCACCCAATGCGTCACGAACGCAAAGAGACGACGATAAAACTCAACCTCAGTCGCCTGCTGCCGAAATGTTGCCTTCGGTAGAAGCTCCAATCGCACGAGATTGCTTGCAACCAGTTCACGATCGGGATCGGCAAAAAGAGCCAAGGCCTTTGTTCGAGTAGGCTCCGAAGCTTTCCACGCATCCATAAAAACGCATGAATCGACGTACGTTCGGATCATTCAGAAAGCCCACGGCGCCGAGCAACCTCAACCGAGATGCGCTCTTCGCTCCAGACCTCCATCCCCTCGGCGACCGCCGCATCACTAAGGGCGCGAAGCGCATCGAGCGTCTTCCGTTTCGTTGCAACATCATCGGTTGGCTGGACGAACGGAAGGGAGGCAAGATTCCTCAAGGCTACTTCCGTGGCACTGGGCTTCTTGCCTCCACCCCTCGAGCCGAAGGGTTTCGTCTTCACGTGATCTTCCGCCGCGCGGGAATCCATATCTTCAGATTATCACCGGTTTCGAAGGGCCGCGTTAGGTCTCATTCACGCACCCGCCATCGCGCCGACCGACGAAAACGTGAACTCCCCGTCCACGTAATCGACCTCGACCTGCGTCCCCTCCAGGATCTTGCCCTGCAAGATCGCCTGGGCCAACGGATTCACAATCTCGCGCTGGATCGCTCGCTTCAAAGGTCTCGCCCCGTACACCGGGTCGAACCCTTCGCCTGCGATCTCCATGGTCGCGGCCTCGGTCATCTGCAGATCCATCCGCCGCTCCGCCAACCGCTTCCGCAGACTCTCCAACTGGACCTTCACGATCTCCTTGATCTCGTTGATGCCCAACTGGTGGAACACGACCATGTCGTCCAGACGGTTGATGAACTCCGGCCGGAACGCAGCCCGGACCTCCTCGAGCACCTGCTTTCGAACCTCGTCGAAGCTTCCCTGATTGGTAAGCGGGTCTCCGTAGTAGTGCGAACCCAGGTTGCTTGTCATGATGATCACCGTATTGCGGAAGTCAACCGTGCGGCCTTGGCCGTCAGTAAGACGCCCGTCGTCGAGCACCTGCAGCAGCACGTTGAACAGCTCGGGATGCGCCTTCTCGATCTCGTCCAAGAGGATCACCGAATAGGGCCTCCGCCGAATGGCTTCCGTCAGCTGACCGCCCTCGTCGTATCCCACGTAGCCGGGAGGGGCGCCGATCAGCCGAGCCACCGAATGCTTCTCGCTGTACTCGCTCATGTCGATCCGAATCAGCGCCTTCTCGTCGTTAAAGAGGAATTCCGCCAAAGCCTTCGCCGTCTCGGTCTTACCGACACCCGTTGGTCCAAGGAACAGAAACGATCCCACAGGACGTCCGGGATCGCTCAACCCAGACCGCGACCGTCGAACCGCGTCCGAAACGATCTGCAGCGCCTCCTGCTGGCCGATCACGCGATGGCCAAGGTGCTCCTCCATGGTGAGCAACTTCTGCATCTCGCCTTGGAGCAGCCGGCTCACCGGAACACCGGTCCACTTGCTCACGACTTCGGCCACATCCTCCGAGTCGACCTCTTCCTTCAGCATCTTGCCGCTCTGCTGGATCTGTTCCAGCTCTTTCGTCTCGGCGTCCAACGCGCGGTTCAACTCAGGGATCTTGCCGTGCTGGATCTCGGCGGCCTTCGACCACTCCGAGTCGCGCTGGGCGGTCTCGAGCTGCGCGGCGAACTTGTCGAGCTGCTCCTTGATGCCTCGCACGCGCTCGATCTGGTCCTTCTCCCGTCGCCAAGTGGCCCGCAGACCCTGTGCTTGCTCAGTCATCTCGGCAAGCTTCCGCTCCAGCGACTCAAGCCGCTCTTTGCTCGCCTCATCTTTCTCCTTTCGGAGAGCTTCCCGGTCGATTTCGAGCTGCACGATCTGCCGCTCGACCTCGTCGATCTCAGCTGGAACGCTGTCGATCTCGATCTTCAGCCGCGAAGCCGCCTCGTCCATCAAGTCGATGGCCTTATCCGGCAAATACCGGTCGGAAATGTAGCGCGAGCTCAAAGTCGCCGCTGCCACCAGTGCCGAGTCGGTGATTCGAACGCCGTGATGAATCTCATACCTCTGCTTCAGACCGCGGAGGATCGAAATCGTCTCCTGCACGCTCGGCTCGCCGACGAAGACTGTCTGGAACCGCCGTTCGAGCGCTGCATCCTTCTCCACGTACTGCCGATACTCGTTGAGCGTCGTCGCGCCCACGCACCGCAGCTCGCCGCGCGCCAGCATCGGCTTGAGCATGTTGGCGGCGTCCATCGAGCCCTCGGCCCGTCCGGCGCCCACCAACGTGTGCAGCTCATCGATGAACAGAATGATCTGCCCTTCGGCCCGCTTGATCTCATCGAGAACCGACTTCAGCCGCTCCTCGAACTCGCCTCGAAACTTCGCTCCGGCGACCAACGCTCCCAGATCGAGAGTAATCACGGACTTTCCGCGAAGCCCTTCGGGAACGTCGCCGCTCACCACGCGCTGGGCAAGCCCCTCCACGACCGCGGTCTTACCGACGCCCGGCTCGCCGATCAAAACGGGGTTGTTCTTGGTCCGGCGGCTGAGCACCTGAATCACGCGCCGAATCTCCTCGTCGCGCCCGATCACCGGGTCGAGCTTCCCTTCGCGAGCACGAGCCGTGAGGTCGATTCCGTACTTCTCCAGAGCCTGATAAGTGTCTTCCGCGTTCGGGTCGGTCACTCGCCGCCCGCCGCGAAGCTCTTTGATGGCTGTCTCCAGGGCATCCTTGGTCACTCCCGCCGAGCGCAGGATCTTGCCGGCAGCGCCGTTCTCTTCTGCCAACGCCAAAAGAAGGTGCTCGGTCGAGACGTACTCGTCCTGCATCTTGTCGGCCACCTTAAAAGCGGCGTTGAACACCTGCTGAAGCCTCGTCGAAATGGTGCCGCCGTAAGTCGAAGCGCCTTGCACCTTCGGGGCACGCTCCAGCTCCTGCTCCACCTGCGCCTCTATGTAGCCTGGGTCGGCGCCAATCTTCTGGATCAGCGGTTTGGAGACACTTTCGCCATGCTGGAGCATCGCCAGCAGCAAGTGCTCCACCTCGATATTGGAATGTTGGAACCGCTCTGCCAGCGCATGCGCCTCCTGAAATGCCTCCTGGGCCCGAATTGTCAGTTTCTCAAATCTCATTGCTTATCTATGTGAGTCTAATGCACTCAAATAAAGTGCGACTGATAAAATCAACGTCGCTCCACGCGAAAAGGTTTCAACTATTTTGTATACGGGTGAAGCGACTAAGGCGATGTGTGTATCGCATCCGCAGCTCTTAGGCGCTCGAACGTTTCTCTTTGGCGCTGATAGTCGAGGTTCGCAACAATGCTGCTCACGGTGCCGTCGCTCGTTAGCGCCCTTCCAAGACTGTCGTGGTAGCCAAACCGAACTGTCCATTCAAAGTAATCGCCCTTTTCAGAGTTCGATCTCATCTTGAGAGCAAACAAGGAAGGCCCTGGATGCACGCTGGGTTTCGGCTCAAAGAATGAATCGCAAGGACGAAAGTCGGAAATCACCGACATCAAATGCTCGCTTCCAGCAGAGCGCCAGCCAAGGACTTCTGCCTTTCGAAGGGCTGTGACAGCTTCGGCCTCATCGAGCACTCCCTCCGCAGCCATCTCCTGCATCTCTTGCCATGCCGCAACAAAGTTTGGCGAGATCCTCACGGCCCGGCGGAGATCCGCCACTGCCTGCTCTTTACTTCCTCCCGCCGCTTCGAACATTGCTCGCAAGTAGCACTGTCTCGCGTCGAGGTCTGAGGATTTCGGCGCTTTTCGGAGGACTTCCAAACCGATGCGAATGGTGTCCGCAGACTCGAACAGCTCTTGAAACTGGTCTTCAACATTGTAAGAATCCGTGCCGATATAGGTCGGCAGATCGGCAATGCAGGCACGATACTGCTTCCGTGCGGCGTCGATTCTGCCTTGCTTGTAGAGGCAATCCGCCAACTCAAGCTCGGTGGAAGCGTTGCCAGGCGCTTCTCGAACGGCTCGCTCAAAGTAATCGCGAGCTTGCGGCAAAAAACCTTCCTCGGAAACTCTTGTGCCTCGGTTCAAAAGCCGCAAGGCAGAGGACTTGCGGCGGCATGAGCTCGCCTCGGCTGGGTTGATTCTCGCCAGCACGGTAGCCATAACGTCAAACTCTCTAGCCGAGAGACCAAACGACCCACATGACTCGAGCATCTTCGCCGAAAGAACCGCGTCCAAACTTCGAGCCGCCTCCTGTGATGCTCCTTGCGTGTACAGAAGGTCCGCCTTCCAGATCCACGGATCGGCCGCCTTGGGATAGCCTTTTGCGAGTGAGTCGTAGAAGCCTGGCGTCCCCTTGTCTGCCAAGGAATTGAGCAACTCGTAGGCGTCTTCGCAGTTTTCGTCTCGAAGAATCGATTGAAGGATTTGAACCGCCAGTTCCTTTTTCCCACTTTTCGCAAAGGCCCACGCGGCATAGTAAGTGACAGGCGTTTCCTGGTGCCAACTCTGCCCATGGCCGTATCGGTAGCCGTGAAAGGAGTCTGCCAAGTCTCGCTGATCCCAAATCGGGGCATCGCTCAAGAGAGAAAGGATCTGCTCCGGCCGGTTGGTCGCTTTGTAAATGCGGCACAGCAGAAGCGCGCCTTTCTCTCCTTGGCCGTAAGCGACGTCGCCTCGAAACTCCTGGAGTGCCCTTTGTTCCAACTCTGCAAACCGGTGTTGAGCAAAGAGGGCCTCTGTTAGAGTGGGCGTCAACTCTTTCTCTTTCTTGAGAGTTGCGGGCAAGGCTTGCTCGACCAACCGCTGATCGCCTAGAGCTAGCCCCCACCCAAGGACTTCGTCGTCGTCCCAACCCCAAACAGGGTTTTGTCCAGAACCCTTGGCAACGTCGCCCAACGCTTTGGAGATGTTCGCAAGTTTGTACACCAGCGCACGCTTGACTTCCGCGGGCACGGCTGGAGAACCGATCGCAGTCTCTAGCCTCTTAGCCGCCTCTTTTCCGTGACCGCTGTGCATCGCCGCCGACACATAGCAATCCCAAAGGTCACTGCCCGGAGAGATCTTGAGAAGGGCCGTTAGCGACTCGTACGCGTTTTGCCACTGGCCGGCGGTCAGATCGAGGTAGCGATAGTCGGAAAAACAGTTCTGCACCCTCGTGGACCGGCTGAGAAAAGACTTGATTCGAGCTACATCCTTATGAACCAGCAGGTCTTGGAAGTAGGGATCAAATGCATTAGCCTGGGAATCTTTCGGACTCAATCCCCAAACCTTCTCTGGTCCGTAGTGGGCAACGAGCGCATGCAGGAAGACAGGGTCTGACTCGTAGGCGAGACTCTCTGGAACAGATTTGATCAAAGGTAGACACTGCAGAGCCGCTGCTTTGGCGAGATGCAGTGTCGCCGGATCTAGAACTTCGATGGAGCCTCCGGAATTGACGAGAATCTTCCGCAAGGCGCCCTTCACAGACTGGTCGTCTGCAATGCCGGCAAGCGCAGGCACGCGAAACCACCGTTCCTCGTGAGCGGAGGACGCCGCGACAAGGGCATTCAAAGCAGCCGGCACGTCCCCTAACCTGCGCAGCGTCTGAAAGCGGATCATGTCGATGGATGCTTTCGAAAGTTCTGGATAGCCGATGCCGTTTGCAGCCGACTTTGCGAGGAGATCGCAGATCCTCAACAGGTCGCGGTCGTTTCCCTGCAGCCGTGCAAAGATGGCCTGGATCCTGAGGTTGCGGGTACTAGGCTGTTGTTGCTTTAGTGAGCTCTCGATGAGGGGCCAGCATTCAGGACGAGGCAGCACCTCGAGTAGAGAACCAAGTGTAGTGTCCCGGAAATCCTGTACAGATTTTGTGGTCTTGGCAGGGGGTAGTTGCTGGTTCTTCAGGCATTTTCTCTGCA
>DASZPA010000260.1:0-2075 GCA_035550555.1 Fimbriimonas sp. | reverse complement strand
CGACGCCAAAAGTTCGGCCGTAGAACTCCCGCCAACCCAAGATGTATGCCAACGGCTCGCCAGCCTCACGGCGCTGCAGGAGCCCCTCGCCGGCCAAGTCGTTGAACTCGTGCTTAGGGTGCGCTAGCAGCCACGTTCGGTCGACTCGCATTACGTGGGCAGCCAATTGCTGGGACTCCATCTTGGGAGATGCAACATCTGCCAGCGAAAGCCGAATCTCAGCCTCTCGAAGCCAATCACGAATGGTCACGAATCTATGACGCCCTTCGGATCACGATCAGCTTATAGCCATAGCCATCCAGGTGGACCGTCCTTCGACCGACGAAGCTGTATGCGTGGCTATCCCCTCTTTCGGGCTCAAACCGCACCTTCGTGGCAACGGAATTCAGATTCAAGAGCACCAGTACCGCGTTGCCCCTGGCCGAACGCAAGTACGCCACCACGTTGGGATCGGAGGTTCGAACCAGGCTGATACTGCCTCCGCTCAACGCTGGATTCGCCTTGCGAACTCGGATCATCCGCCGATAGAAGTTCAAGATGCTGCGCGCATCGTGAGCTTGCTCTTCTACGGAGCGTCCATCGTAGTCGCTGCTGTTGGCACGTGAGTTCCAAGGACCCGAGCCATACCATGTCGCGGTGCCGAGGCTCTTCACCGAGTGCGTCCACCGCATGGCCAAGCGGACGGGGATATCGTTTCCATCTGTCTTCCCGTGAAGCTGCGTGCCTCTCATGCTGAGCTCTTGGCCGTAATAAATCGAGGGCGTGCCCTTCATGGTCAGCATGAACACTGCCCCAAGGCGGAGTAGGCGAGGATTGTTGTGGACCAAACTCGCGTATCTCTGTACGTCGTGATCCTCGATCACTAAGAGCTGTGTCTTGCCCGCAGGCGTTCCTTTGATCGTCTTCTCAATCGCGTCCTGCACGTCGCCCGGGCTGTAAGGTTTAACACCCTTTGATGGACCCTGGAAGCGATTCACAAAGGCCGCGCGAAGAGGGATCGCGTACGCCGAATCAACACTTCCCTTGGTCATCTGCTCAGTGCCGATTTGAGCCCAGTCCGATTGCTCCGCCACGAAAAACGTCTTCGGTTTGATCTTGCGGACGGCGTTTTCGATGGGCGTCCAGAACGCCTGGTACATGTCGACGTTCTGGTGCTTGTTGTCCAAGTCGTCCATCATGTGGTCCAACCGAAAGCCATCGACGCCATCGGCCGGTCTGTCGGGAGGGGCGGCCCAGTAGCAGAACACCTTCTTGGACTCGGCAAGCACTGCAGGGTCTTTCGAATTGATCGTGGCGATAGGAATCTTTGCTCCCGTGTACGAGTAGACCGCTCCCATCCCAAAAATGCCGTCCATCGACATGACTCGGTGCGCCTCTGGTGAACCCGGATGCTCTTTCGCCGCGATGTACCAGGGATGGAGGCTCGCCACGTACTGGATCTCCATGTCGAGGATCACCTTGATGTGGCGCTTGTGGGCGGCGCGAACCATGTCGAAGAACGACTTGTTGGTTCCGAACGCGGGATCGACCTGCCAGAAGCTGTCGGCGAAGTAGTTGTGATAGACGCGAGCCTTGAAGGTCGGCTGTAACAGGATCGCCGTGACCCCGAGGTCTTTCAAGTACCCGAGCTTCTGCTTGATGCCGTTGAAATCCCCAATCCGGTCGCCGTTGCTGTCATAGAAACTCCGCTCGAAGATCTGATACACAATCTCCTTTTCCCAAGGACTGGTTTGGGCGGAGGCGATGGCAGTTCCAAGGGCAAGCAAACAGACGGCAAGCGACTTCATTGACCCTCTACGATATCACCCCTAGCTGAACAGCCCGCGCTGCGAGTAGCCCTCGGGAATGAACGCCTCACGGAAGAGAGCCTCCGCGTGGTCGGCCATCGCTGGATCGGAGACAAGCTCATCGATCAGCCGGTGCACCTCTTCCTCTGTCGGCGGATCGATCATGTAGCCATTCGCATACAGCCAGTCGGTGGCGCGTCGCATCTGGTTGGAATTGAAAGTCCGCGCCGGGATCTGCTTGAGAGACTCCATGAAGGAGTGCGGACAGCCCTTGTGATCTTCGACAGC
>DASZPA010000259.1:0-7535 GCA_035550555.1 Fimbriimonas sp. | reverse complement strand
CATTTCGGCGATCAGCGGCAATACCGGCCTGCAGTCGGCGGCAATCATCATTCGCGGCCTTTCGACGGGCCATGTGGACCTGCAGCATTGGAAGCATGCCGTCGGACGGCAGTTGGGAACGACCGTGATTCTGGGTTCCGTCTGCGCCCTCACGCTGGGATTGATCGGCGCGGTTTGGAACCGCCATTGGGCATTTGGAGTCGTGGTGGCCATCGGGATGTTCATGTCCGTGAACATAGCCGGAGCGGTTGGCACCGTGATTCCGCTGCTCTCCAAGCGCGCAGGCTACGATCCGGCTCTGACGGCGGGTCCCTTCGAGACGGCGTTTCAAGATGTGGTCGGCATCAGCATCTTCCTCGCCTTTGCCACGTTCATGATGCCGTTGCTGAAGTAATTGGTCTCAGTCTCTCCCGACGCGCGAGCGCCCGAAGCGAAACGAGCACGGAAAGCGCCTTAGAACAGTCCCAACAGCGGAGCCTTGAGTCTGGCAAGCCTCTGGCGGTCCCACTCCGTGACGCCGTACGAGTGAGCCCTGCGGACGCGGCGGGCGTTGGTCATGTGGGCTTGGGCGGCCGTCTTCTCTCCTCTGGCCAAAGAGCAGGCGGCCAAGCCCTCGGAGGCATAGATCTGAAAGCCGGCAAGCCGGTGGGTGACACCGATTTCCAGGGCTGCCTCGAGCGTCGCTTCCGCTTCGTCCGGGCGGCCCTTACGAATGAGCGACGCGCTGCGCGCCAGAAGCGAGGTGAGGTGAATGCGAACACAGTCCTCGAAGCCGAGGGATTCGAGATCGTTCAGGATCTCGTCCGCAACCTTCGGATCGCCAACGGTCGACTCAAACCAGGCGAAGTTTGCCAGCAGGTAGGCCCTCTCGTAGGGCGCGGTCGCTGGGCTGAAGAACTGCCGCGCCTCCCGGAACTCGTCGAAGCCTTGACTGAAATCTCCTCCATGGATGAGCGCCAGGCCTCGCCCGTGCCGCAGCCTGATGGCAGAGTCTCCATCCGTCCGAAGACCGCGAGTCGTCGACATGAGCGCGTGCGCCTCCGCCACCCGGCCAGCCGTCATCAACGCGCTTGCAAAGTAGAAGGTGGTGAAGGCGAGGAGCGCCTCATCGGTGTGCTGGACTCCAAGGTCGTGCGCCTGCGTCAGCAGCCTCACCACGGCCGGCAAGTCACCTGAGACCGTCGCCGCTACGCCTCTGAGGGCCAAACCCCACCTGTAAGGAGGGTCGGAGGGGCTCATGCCGGTCAAACAGGCCAGGAGCAACGGGTCGACTCTCTCCGGCAGAGACATTTCGGTGAGCTCCGGCATGCGCCGGGCGATTTCCAAGCCTTCCCTGGGGCGATATCGCGAGGACCATTCCAAGACGGAAAGAAAGCCTTCCACCGCCGCTCTCTCCCGACGCGCCCCGGCAGCGGCCATTCGAGGGCGGAACGCATCGAACCACGGCTCCGTCATCTCCGGAAGCAGCAGAGTGGGATCCCACGAGAGAATGTCGACGACGTCTGTGTTCAAGCGGACCGTTTCTCGGCCGATCAGAAGAGGCCCGTCGTGACCCTGGGCTTTGCGGACCCGTTGGAGATCCTTGCGCAGGTTGAGGGCAGCGGCGTCCTTTGCGACGACGGGCCACAAAACCGCGGCGATCTCGGTTCTCCGCAGCGGCTGCCCCTTGCAGAGCGCCGCCATCGCCACGATGGCGCGCGCTTTACGAGTTTCGAACTGAACCGGCGAACCGTCGGGCCGAAGCATCGCCAAATCGTCCTCGAGATCGAGGCTCCAGCGGTTCTCTCCCACTCGTTACATGATAACGAAACTTCGAGCCCACGCCGTTCCTTTCGTGACAATCCGTGACAAATGCACGGAGTGGCCGAAGGTTCACCGGACGCTGCATGAGGCGAAGAGGCGGGCGCTATCCGCCAGAGTGCGGTGGCAATGGCGCCGTCGCCGTCCGTACCATGGAGCAGTCATGCTATCGTGCGCAAAGCGTGCCCCGCTCTTCGTTCTTGTGGCTTGGATCGGCGTTGCCGCCGGCGGGTGTGGAGGAGGCGATAACGGAACAAACCCCGTGCACGGGCCACAGATCGCATTCAACTCCCACCGAGACGGCGGCGGCCAGCCACAGATTTACGCCATGAATTCGGACGGCTCCCTGCAGCGGCGCCTGACTGCTACCTCGAGTGCAGAGTCGAACCCGAGCATCCTTCCCACCGACGGCTCGAAGATCGCGTTCGTAAGCACTCGGGACGGGAAGTCTCAGATTTACGTCATGAACGCCGACGGCTCGGCACAACAGCGCGTTTCCGACATGTCGGGACCCGACGGGAGTCCGAGTTTCAGCACCGACGGGACGAAGATCGTCTTCGCCAGCAAACGGGACGGCGGCGGCAGCCAGATTTATGTGATGGACATTAATGGGTCAAATCCGACCCGGCTGACCAACGACGCTTTTAACGACGGATTTCCGCACTACAGCCCAAACAACAACAAGATCCTGTTCGAGAGCGACCGGGACGGCGCTCACCAGATCTACATCATGAACTTCGACGGCTCGGGGCAGACGCGCGTCACCAACGATGCGTTCGACGATAGCGATCCTTCGTTCATGCCGAACGGTTCGGTCATCTTCGACAGTGATCGGACAGGCAACCGCCAGATCTTCCGAATGAACGCTGACGGGACGAACCAGACGAACCTCACGAAGACGTCCAGCAACGACACCTATCCTTCGGCAAGCCCCGATGGAACCCAGATAGTGTTCAGCAGCGACCGCGTGGGCGGAGGCAACCGCCAGCTCTTCTTGATGAGCGCCAGCGGAACCAATCAGACCCAGCTGACAACGCTTTCCGACAATGCCGACGCCTCGTTCGGACCGGGGCCGTAGCCGCTAGCCCACCATCGCGACGCGATGGGCCTCGAGCGGCGTGACGGCCATGTGCGTCTCGGATCGACTCTTTCGAGCCGACCGCAGGTGATTGGCTGCAAGCGACTTTTCTCCCTCTAACAGGTACAGCTTGGCGAGCAATTCGTTGGAGTAGACGGCCATCTGCGTCGAACGCGACGCCTGGCACTGGGCGGAAAGCCTCTCGAGCTGCGGAACGGCGCCGCTTCGCTGTCCCACGATGGCCAGCATGGAAAGCGTGACGGCGCTGACGTTGTCGTGCCCTCGGTGACCTGCGCCTTGAGCTTCCTTCGAGCGAGACTCGATCGTTCTCCCCGCCTCCTCGTACTTGCCGACCGAGGCCTCGAAGAAAGCACGGACGCTCTGGGCGACCGCCAGGTCGAGTGGGTTGTCGATGAGCTCTTCTGACCTGTGCAGCAGCTCGAGGCCCTGCTCGTGGTAGCCCCACTGCGTTAGGAGTACGCCTTTAACGCGCATCGCATTCTTCTTCGGGCGAACAGACTTAGCCTCCTGCGCGATCGCGTCTGAGGTGCGGCAGATCTTCATCGCCTTCTGAAACTCACCAAGCCGTGCATACACTTTTCCAAGCTCGAAACACGCCTCGGAAGCGAGGTCTAGGTCTTGAGTTCGCTTTGCTTCCTTCAAGGCCGAGCGCAGCAACGCGGCACAGCTTTGAAGGTTGTCTTCAGCGGTTCCGCGCCAGTAATCGATCCAGCCGGCGCAGCCCTCCGCGCCTCTAGCCATATCCAGAACAAGCAGGAGCTCGCGAAAATCAATGCCCTTGGTGAGCTCTGGCGAGAGCCTGAAGAGGGCGAACACCTTCGCGGGATCGTGCCTGGCGTACCACCTGGAAGTCTCGAGGAAGTGATCGACCGGACCCGGTGCTGGCTCGGACAGCGAGTCCTGTTCCAAGCGGATCTGCTCGAACCATTCGCCTTCATGCCCCACCATGAACTCGCCCGAGTTGCGAATCTCGGCATCGTGATAGTCGCAGTGTAGTTGAAGGTTGGGGCTCAGACGGCAGTGGCTTCGAGTGGCTTCCAGCACTCCGTCTCCCATGGCCTGCTTCAGGAGCAGAAGCAGATGGCGAAGGTTGGCGCGCTGGGCTTCGGCAGCTTTGCCCGGCCAGAGAATCTCGCATGCAGCGGCCCGCTCGATGCCGTACCGGGGATGGAGCGCCAGGATCGCCAGCAGCGCCTCCACCTTCCGATTGGGCAACCGAACCTGCAGCCCGGAGCATGTTTCCAACGAAAATGCTCCGAACAGGTTCAGTTTCCAGGCAGCACTGCTCTGATCGGCGTTCGGGAACTCGGCCACTCTTCTAGCTCAAGCTAGAGTGTACGACACGTTCCCGCCCGGGAAAATGGATGCTTAGTTCTTGACCTCGAAAGGCTGTCCGATCGACCAAAGACTACTGCCAGGATTCATTACGGCCCAAGGACCCGGATACGTGATCGGATCACCACCGAGCGCCGGAGATGGGCACTGGTCAGGATTGTTTGGCGCCAGCTTGAAGACGACTACGTGAGTAAAGTCTCCGATTTCCTGCTCAGGGAATCCAACTGCAAAGTTGTCGATCACTTTCGCGGGGGAGCCGTCGAGTGTTGCCGAGGCCACGACAACGTTGTCCAGTCCGACGGCCCCGCCCACGCTGCAAGCCCCGCCGCCGCGGTACTTAACGGTCGCCGTGATCGTGCCGTTGGATGCCACCTGGCTCCTATCGATGGAGATAGTTCCACACGCGCTGGTCACGCCTTTCGGGAAGGTTCCACAGTCACCGCTGATCGAAACCGTGATCACCGACTGCGCCTCTCCGAGCAGCTGGCCCTTCTGGGGCTTGGCGCCTGTTCCCGCATTGAGATAAACCTGGACGGTGACCGTATCGCTCTGGCCGTTCGCGGCGGTTGAACCCTCGAGATAAGAGACCGCACTGTCCGTGGAGTCCAAATCGGTGACAGGAGAGACGTGCGAGAAGTCCTCCACTCCTCCACCCGCGTTTCCTGCCACATGGTAGTGATAAAGGTAAGGCACGGAAGCGTCTCCCTGGTCGGAAGGAGTTGCGACGAGCGAAACCAATTGAGTCTGATTGTCCACCGTCGCGGTGGCAGGTGCCAGGCGAACGTTCTTCTGAACGATGCTGACCGTCCAGGTCTCGCCGGCGTGGTGGATGGAGTTGTCGACCGTGACGGCCGAGACGTCGATTGTCTTGAGCATCGCGTCGACTACGTTCTGAACAAAGAAGAACTTCTTCAGCTCCGACTGGGCAAGGTTGAACTGCTCTTCAAACGAGCCGGCCCCAAAAGTTTGGGTCCATATCGCTGCCAGAATCGCCTGCCGCAATTGGGGGTTATTTCCGACGGTGGAGAACAGGGTTTTCGCCATCTGCAGAACGTTCCCCGAGACGACCATGCTGGTCAGGCTGTCCGATGACCTCGATACGGTGTCCGCGACGGAGACCACCAGGTCAGGATTGATGGGTTGGATGGTCGGCTTAATCAAGGTAATGCAGGAGATCGCCGGAACCACGATGTCTTGAATAGCCACCTGCCAGTTGAGGCTGGACACGGCGTTGCGCCAGTCGTTCCGGAAGCCTAGAAACGACGGATCGTTATAGGGCGGAAACTGTGTGAGGTCTCCAAGCGTGCTGAAGGAAGGCCCCAACACGATGACCGTGTAGTCGGTGCGAACGGAGGCCCCATCCTGTCCCAAGATGACCGGCGCCGATTGCGAAGGGGTGAAAGGATCCGAGCTGAAGACAGCGTCCAGCACGAGCGACGTCAGCCCTGTCGTTCCCTCAGAAGGCGCGATATCCAGGATCTGGTTCGACAAGAGCGGCAAATGCATCGCGTTCGCGATTTTGCTCACGAGCGATGGCTGGGTGAAGTTGTGCGGCGCCGGCGTAACCTTTTCGAGCTTCCCGCCGGACGCCTGATGCGCGGTCTCATAGATGTAGGCAGCGCATCGGCGCCGAAGGTGGTTGACGAATACGATGCCGTCGCCGTTTGGATTGTTGAGCACTTCGATGCCGCTCTGCTCGCCGGAAGGTTGAACCAGTACGAGGTTTCCTGCCGTCGAGGCGCCTGGTTTCGCATGACGTACCACCTCCACCTTCGCAACCGAGTTGCTGCTCTTCTGAAGGCCGGCCAACTTGGCAAGGCCGGAACCCATGTGAGAGGAGGCGATGCTGGCGCTGTCCGTCGAGATCTCCGTCCCTATCTGTGCGTCGTTGTTGGCCAACGCCGTGGGAACCGCCGCAACGCGACCGGATACCACGCCCGCGAGCCGGGCGCACTCCGAAGTCGCGGTAATGGCAGATCTAACGTTGGGCCACTCTTCGCTCGGCGTCGTAAAGCCTCCGATGCCATAGAACAGCAGCGCCTCGGCTGTAGTCGTCGCGCTAATCTGGCCGTGGCCTCCGGCCTCGGGGCTGCCGGTTGCCGCGGTATCGGCGTAGCCCATCATGACGAGATTCCCTTGGGCGTCCTGCAGCGTCACCAAGGTCTCGCCCGGCCCCATCAGGTTCAGGTGGAAAGCCCCACTGGCCGACACCGGCTGCTTATCCCCTGCGGCAACCACGAACAGACTGGAAGCCTTGCCGGGAAAGCCCGGTGGCAAGGTGACCTGGCCCGAAGCCATCGCCAGGCTCGAGCCCTTCCCGCCGCCCCCTCCTCCCCCGCAACCGACGATCCATAGGCAGGCCATCCAAGCGATAGCTATAAGAAGCAGGCAAGAAGCTGAGAGTCTGTTCACGGTGTTCTCCGCACTGACGCGTTGTCTGTTACGGTAAGTGAGAACCGTGATCTAGCGTGATCTTCCTTTGGAGGCTTAGGTACCTTCAGGAAGTCGACTATGGAAGCCAACACCCCGAACCGGGAACCTGCGCGCGAGCGTTTCGCGTCCTCTGAGCACTTTTTCGACTTGGGCGAGGAGTCCCGTCGGCTTCTGGAGGAGCCAAGCGCCCACGGCCACCGTCAGATCGCGCTTCACAAGACGAGCCACACCACCATCGCGCTTTTCGCATTCGACGCCGGCGGAGGGCTGCCTGAGCATCGCGCTCACGGCGCCGTCAGCATCCAGACGCTCGAGGGCCGGCTTTGCGTGACCACGCCCGACGAGGCCCACACGCTGATGGAAGGCCAGCTTCTGGTGCTTGCCCCGGACGTCCCGCACGACGTGGTCGCTGAGACGGCTTCCAGGATGCTGCTCACGGTCTCGTTGGCTCCTCCGAAAGTTTAGGCGAGGTTCCCTGGCGGGGTGGAGTGGCATGCCGGCAGTTTTGAAACGAAGGGTATTGGACGGAGTTTGGAGTTGCTCGCGCTAAGCTTATTTACGTATGAGCATGCTTTTGTCCTTAAGGATCACTACGCCATCCGAAATCGCCACGCTGAGGGCCTCATCCGAAATGGTCGCGGAGTGGGTGACAGGAACGGATGCGGGGGACCCTTCACTGATCGAGCTCGACAAGACCTGGGACGGATTGAACTACCTGCTGACGGACGGGAACGAGCGAGCCGGCGAGCCGTGGTGCTTTCTGCTGAGAGGCGGCGAAGAGATCGGTGAGTACGCGAGCTACGACCCGGTGCGGATCCTTCAACCCGCGCAGGTCAAAGCATGTTCCGAGGCGCTGGCAAGTCTTTCT
>DASZPA010000258.1:0-10299 GCA_035550555.1 Fimbriimonas sp. | reverse complement strand
TAGCGAATAGATCCTCAAATGACGCTTAGGCAGGGTGGGGGCGATGCTCCGGCAGATCGTCCAAGCGATAAGGCGCGCCTGACCCTCCACCCACTGCTCCTTGGCCCATCTTAGAGCCTGACCAGAACATACAAGGCGCGCAAATCCATCCCACTGCCTGAAGACGACCCTGTGATTTCCATTCTCAAGAAGCGAGGCGCGCAGCTAGGGGTGGTGAGCTTCTCATCGAACACAAACGCCCTTCTCCAGATTCTCAACGTGGAGTCGGCATCCGCGTTCGACAAATTCACTCGAAGCATTCAGATCGGCGGGCTTAAGAACTCCGATTGGCCACAGATCTTCCGCACTGCCAGGTTTGTCCCCGCGGTGGAGTATCTGCAGGCGCAGCGCGCCAGGACTTTGCTGATGCAGTCGTTCGAGGCGGCCCTCGGAGACTTGGACGCTTACGTTTGCGTGGCAGGCGGCAATACCCTTGCCCACACGAACCTGACCGGCCATCCACAGATCGTGGTGCCGCTGAAAGACGGGCAGGCTCGCAGCCTGGTCGGCCGGCTGTACAAGGAGGACGTCTTGGCCGCCATTGCCCACGAGGTGCAGATGGAGCTCGGCTATACGAAGCTTCGGCCCGACCTGACGGCTCTGGGCTGAGGCTGGTAAAACCCCACCGTGCAACGCGCTGTCGCCGTCGACTTGGGCGCCACTTCGGGCCGGATCGCCATTGGAACGCTGGAAGATGGACGGATTAGCTTCGAGGTGGTTGAGCAGATCCTTCACGAGCCCCTTGAGCGGAACGGGCGGCTCGAGTGGGACTTCGAAAAGATCCTCGGGCTGTGCAGGAGTGCCGTTCAGGCGGCCGCCAATGCCAGAGCCGCGACGGTCGGCATCGACTCGTGGGGAGTGGACAACGGGTTTCTCGATTCGGACGGCCGGCTGATCGGCTCACCTGTCTGCTATCGAGACCTTTCGCACCTGGCGGCGTTCGAGGAGCTGGCCTCTGTCCGCCAACGACTCTACGAGTTGACTGGCACGCAGCATCAGCCCTTCAACACGATTTGCCAACTCGTTGCCAGGCGCCGCGAAGATCCAACGCTGCCGAAAAGGTGCGAGTGGTTGATCCTTCCGGACCTCGTCGGGTTCCTGCTGGGCGGAGAGAGGAATCACGAGATCACGCAGGCCTCGACGACGCAGTTGCTGGGCCTTGACGGAAGGTGGTCGGAAGAGGCGTTTCGGATTGCCGGCTGGCCCACTCCCGAGAGGCAGCCCTCTCGGCCAGGGAAACTGGGCGGCAAGGTTGCGGCTGGGGTCTCCATTGCCCATGTGGGCAGCCACGACACGGCGTCGGCCGTGGCGGGGTTCGGGCCGATTCGGGACGACCAGGTCTTTCTCAACGTCGGAACGTGGTCCTTGGCCGGATGCGTTTTGGACAAGCCTGTCGCGACTCCCCAGGCCGAAGCAGGCAACTTCACCAACGAGCTGATGGTGGACGGACGCGTCCGCTTCCTGCGAAACATTCCCGGCTTTTACTTCATCAATCGGCTCCATAAGGATTTGGGCGTGGCGGCATCCGTTCCCGAGTGGCTGTCGGCGGCCGAGCGTTGCGATGAGAGAGTGGACCTACTCCATCCCGACCTCTTCAACCCCGACTCGATGCTGGCGGCTGCTCGCGCGTTGTGTTCCCGGGTACCCAAGACGGATGCCGAGTGGGCCGGCCTGGCTCTCGGGAGCTTGGCCGCCATTGTTTCGGCCACCGTTCCGAAGATGGAGACGATCGTTGGCAGGAGATTCTCGTCGTTCCGAATTGGCGGAGGCGGCTCCCAGAGTGCAGCCTTTTGTCAGGCGTTGGCCAACGAGTCGAGTCTCTCGGTGATTGCGGGGCCGGCCGAGGCGACGGTCCTAGGCAACCTGGCCGCGCAATTCGTGGCGCAGGGAGTCTTGGCAGATTGGCCCGAGGCGTACGAGGTCGTCGAGCGGAGCCTCACGACGACCGAGTTCCTGCCCTCCTAGGACCCGCCTTTCAGCCAGTCGATCAGGGTTCCAGTCTCCGTGGCCGGGTCGAAGTACTGCTTCATAAGACATTCCCAGAGCGCGTGGCGCTCGGCGGGAGTCAGAGTGCTCTTTGGAGGCATGTATCCGCCCTCGACATAGGTCTGGACAAGACCCATCTTCCGTTCGAAGGCGTTGACGTCGCCCCATGTGCGGACTGCCTGCGGGTAGTTGATCGGAGCGAAGCCGTCGTGGCACGACGAGCAGACCATTGCTTGACGGACCTTCGAGTAGGAGCTTGCCGGAATCGGAGCGTCCTGGGTTGCCGAGGCGATGAACTCATCCGTCACGGGCTTTCCAGAGGAAAGGCAAGGGCCATAAGCGGAACTCTCCATGTGCGAAAGATCTCCGCGCCCGTAGCCTTTGATTCTGCCATTGAGGCGCCGGACGGTTGAATCGCCGAACTGCGGGTCTGGAATGATCTTCCCATCTCCATCGAATGCGTAGACGACCTTTGGATGGATCGGAATGGTGGAGGCTTTATGGCAGTCGTAGCAGTTCTTGCTCGGGCTGTGGTCCATCAGAGCGGTAGGCACGAAGGAGAAATCTCCCTCGGGCGTCTTCTGACGCATAAAGTCGAGCATGAGGGCGCGATGGCCAAGCTCTCCCGCCCTACGTCGGACAACGATCATTGAGACGCTTCGAATCACGGTGTCCGGAGCTTCTCCGGGAACGGCGATTGCGAACTGAATCCACCGGTCGATCCGCTCGCCGCTATCGCTCTGCTCATTGGAGACGACTATCAGAAGCCTTCCGTAAGTCGTTTGGTCCGCCGACTTGATGAACCCGGACCGGTACGCGAGGGTGGCCCACTTCTGATCGTTGGGCAGATTCTTGTTATGAGCGTCGATCATTTCCAAGGCTTGCCGGTAAGTCTTAGGATCGCTCATGTCTTGGAGAAAGGGCTGACTTCGCAGCAGAGGAGGAAACTCGGCCGAGGCCTGGGCAAAGCTCCAATACTCCCTGTCCGAAACGTCCATTCCCAGCAGGTGACCGTCTCGATTGAACTGTTGGGCGCGAATGAACTCCACGAAATGGGACAGCGCCTTGTTGCGTTCGGGATCTTTGAGGAAACCGGGGTCTTGCAAGCAAGGCTGCATGAACTCGTATGCCGCCGCGCACCGGCCCGAGACCAACTCTCGATGCAGTAGACCTTCGATGCCGGAGTCGGAGGAGGGAGCAAAGATCGCCTGGATCGCTGAGTCGCGCCAGGACATCCATTCAGCCACCGACCACATCTCAGGATGTTGCGACCGCTGGGGCATGGAGAATCCGACGGCGCATGCCAAGCTCAGGACGGCCCAAGCGGCCGAAAGCCGCTTCGCAATCGTTCTTCCTCTCTTTGAAAAGCCAAGCACGCCTTAAAACAGCCTCTTTAACGAGTCCGTTAAAGAGACGTCCGTCTCTTTGTGATCGTTTGCGGTCTCTATTAGGTTGGCTTAGCGGGCCAACTTCGCGGTAGTGTCCAACCGATGCCGCACCGGTCTATTGTCTTGGCAAGCGCCTCCCCGCGCCGAAGAGAGCTGCTTGGTCAGATCGTAGAAAACTTCGAAATCCTCGTTTCCAACGTCGACGAAGAGGAGCTGACGTGCGACGATCCCCGGTTGACCGCCGAGCGGCTCGCCGAAGCCAAAGCATGGGCTGTGGCCGAGTTGCGGCCAGATGCGACGGTGATAGGGGCCGATACGGTCGTTGCCTATGAGCAAGACGGGAATTTCACGATGCTTGCAAAGCCGATGGATGAAGAGGATGCCGTGAGAATGCTGCGAGAACTCTCGGGACGCACCCATTTCGTGATCACGGGCGTGGCTGTCTCAGGTGTTGAAGGTACGGAGGTGTTTTCGGAGCGAACCGACGTGGAATTCCGGGAGCTCTCCGATAAGGAGATTCGGGAGTATGTCGCAACCGGCGAACCGATGGACAAGGCGGGCGCCTACGCGATCCAAGGTGGGGCGGCAGGCTTCGTAGTGAGGACGGACGGTTCGCTTAGCAACGTGATCGGACTTCCGATCGAGAGGCTCCAGCAACTCTTGGAGAGCATTCGAAGCTCGGCGCAATCGCTCTGACTGTCCCCTCTTTTTCAAAGGTATGCAAGCCTGGCTCCTCCGGACGCCTGACCAGCGCAAATACAATGGATGAGTATGGTCACATGGCGGCCCTCCCCACTTTTCACCATTCTAGGCGTTGTCGGGTTTGTTGCGTCCCTTCTCGCAGCCGCATGGTTCGCCAAACGAAAAACCTTTCCGCTTTCCTGGAAGCTATGCCTGGGGCTCCTCATGTTCTTGTCCATCGGTTCGGCCATCTTCGGCCAGACGACGAGGGTTGTCACCGAACTCTCTTCTGGCGGCGGCGACGATTCGAACTAGCGGAAAGAGAAGAGGAATAGGTCCCGCTCAACAGGTTCTTCTTCAACAGCCGTTGGTACAACAAAGCTCGTAATGAAAGCAAAGAACCGACCGTCGGGGCCACGACGCGTATAAGGCGCGTCTTCGAAACGGAGAAAACGTCAAGTTCCGAGAGACGGGAAACAGAATGGCGCCGAAGATCTACTCGCGCCAAGAGTGTGAATACGCGCCGGTTACCCTGGTCGGACCACGCCAAGAAAGGAGGCATTGTCTGGTGCAAAGGTGAAGGGCAGCCACTTCACACACCTGCTCTCCGCCAACAAGGAGATTTCCCGCGGGGAATTCACCTTCCAAATATCCAATAACGAGGGACGGGTAAACGGCTGGATCGGCACAGAAAACATCTTCGGCAAGATCCTCGCCCTCGAAGGTCAACCCATCTAAGCCGAAACCTACTGCAACAAAAACGGGGAGCCAGCGTAACGCCGGCTCCCCGAACGACAAAGTCTCTTCTTACTTGCCGTGCTTCTTCATCATCGGCTTAGCCATCATCTTGTGCTTCGCCATCTTGTGGTGCATCTTCATCTTGCCCATCTTGTGGTGCATCTTGCCCATCTTGTGATGTGCCATCTTGTGATGTGCCATCGGGTGATGGGCCATCATAGGCTTCTTCTGCATCTTGCCCTGCGCCAAAGCGCCTGAGATGCAAAGAGCTACCACCGATGTAATTGCTAGAACCTTTTTCACTGCGAACCTCCTGTTAGGCGCCATTGCCCGAGGCATTGCGCCACCAACATATTATCGAACCAACGACGAATTATCAAAGGTTCCTTTAACAATCCATAAAAGATTCTAAGGTAATCCTCCCTTCGACAAGGAAGGATCGGGCCATTCACTCCGGTTGGTCTGGGGTCCCAAAAAACTCTGGGAGTCTGAGCGAAACGCTAACGGGGAGTTGAATGTATGTTGCCCGATTCTGGTGTGTAGACTCGGGGAGCACCATGGATGAGGCCCAATCCTCCAACGATTATAGAAGGGTTCTTCTCGGTCTTCCACACATTGACTCCTGGCCAATTTCGAGGTGGATTCGCCCGTCGTACGAGGAGATGAACGGCTATCGAAGGTGGGTACGAAGAGCTGAGGCGGTTGGTGAGTTGGCCTTGGGTGGACCAGACTGGGACGTAACGGTGGCTCTCATGAACGAGATTGATGAGGAGCCGTATTCAAGCATCGTGAAACTGGCATCCTTGAAGAGAATCAGCGAATGCTTAGGCACACGAGAAGCAGGAGAAATAAGCAAGGCATTTGCCCGATCACTGAACCATCCAAGTCCAGAGTTCCTGAAGGATCCCAAGATTGTCGACTGGGCAATATCGCTTTTCCATTGCGTAAGTCAGGTTTTCAGGCTTCGCGATTCTTCGGACAATCTGCGGCCACAAGAGGTCGAGGAATGGGTGACAGACGCAGAACAGTATTTGCAGTTCTTGCTCACCTTGAGCCCTTCTGACGATCATTCCGGCCCAACGGCCGGACCCCAGAGGGTAGTTGGAGCTGACTCGTTCCTCGAGTATAAAAATGTTCTCCTAGGTCTTCCGTACGTCAACTCATGGCCAATTCCGGAAGGAACCTTCGAAGCGATTGGAGGCGAATACTACGATAAATGGGTCCGGAGTTCAGAGACTCTTGGCGAGCTATCTTTGGCAGGGCCTAGCTGGGACGTTGTGGCGGTGTCTATGCTTGAAATAGACGAGCCCTTCGCGAGTGTTGTTAAGCTGGCCGCCTTGAAGAAACTTAGCCAATGTTTGGGAACGAGCGAAGCTGGTCAAATCACTTGGAATTTTGCATGTTCCTTGAAACATGACACGCCAGAATTCGTGAAGGATCGGAAGATTGTGGACTGGGCGATATCTCTCTACCGTTGCGTGATTGAGACTTTCAAACTTTCCGCTGCTTCGATGCCATCAGACGAACAACCAGACGAAGATTGGATGGAAGACGAAGAAGGAACCCTGCAGTTTCTCCTTAACCTGAAGTCCTCTAGCAAGCAAGCCTAAGAGAACTGGCTAAGCCGCCTCTGCTCCGCCGCGTTCGCCAAGTCGGACCTGCCTGCCTTCCGAAACAGATCGACCGCGAGTCCCAAAGCGTTCCGAACTTGGACCGTTCGCGCGATGAGGAAGCTCTTGCCAGCATCCGTCTTCGGATCGACAATCGTCTGCATGGACTGTCCGACGGCGTCTTGGAGCAACTTGCCGAGTTGAACATCGTCGCCTTGTCCTTCGCCGGCGGGAACCACGCAGAGGAGGGTGCCCGTGAGGATCGGCGCCTTGGCGGCGGGAGGCGAGTCGAAGGTCGCTCGAACGTTCTCAATCGCATCCGGCACTTTTTTCAGATGGCATTGGCATTCGGCTAGCCAGAGGCTATCGTTCACGAACCGGTCGTAGTCGTTCCTCTTCTTTGCGTAGGGCACCGAGATCTTGAAGAACTCTGCGGCGGTCGACCATTCCTTGGCCGCACGGTAGGCGTCGCCAACCTCCCAAGCTTTTGCCGGATCGACCTTTGTCGGGTCGACCTTCATCTCCTTTACCAGACTGGCAGCGTAATCGGTTTTCATCGACTCGAACTGGCTTTCGTCGATCTCCCGCTTGGCCAGCCGCTCTCCCAGCGTGTTGCCTGTGGCGCTCAACAGGCGATGGATTGCGTCAGGGCGGTCACCCGCCGTCACCGTTGCGGGATCGTTCGGATCGGGAAGGATCTTGGTTTGGCAGCCGCAAAGCGCGGCCAACGCACCGGCTACCATCAAGCTACGCAGGAAGGTAGCGGGTGTCACTGTAAAGGGCATCTCGATAAATCTCACTACCGCAGAAAGTTAGAACAGCTTTTCCGCGGAATTTCATCCCGTGGAACGGCGTGTTTTTCGATTTGCTAAAGGTTTTCTTGCTGTCGAACTGCCACTCCACGTCCGGATCGATCACGCATACCTGGGCAACCGGCGTCTCGCCAGCCTTGAGCGTGCCGGCATCCAGTCGAAGGATCTGGGCAGGTTTGGTGCTCAGTTTTCGGATCGTCTCGAGAGGAGTCAGGATTCCGCGGTGCGTCAGGTAGGTCAGCGTGGCGCCAACCGACGACTCGATCTGAGGACTTCCGAACGGTGCTTCCTCGAACGGCACATCCACCTCGTGCGAGGCGTGGGGCGAGTGGTCGCTGGCGATGCAGTCGATCGTCCCGTCGTTGAGCGCCTGGAGCAGAATGTCGACGTCGATCTGCGTCCGCAACGGAGGCAGCGTCTTGAACCGCGCATCGAACTCTCCGACGTTGTCCTCGGTGAAGATGAAGTGCATCGGGCAGATCTCGCAAGTGACCGGCGCGCCCAAGAACTTCGCCTGGCGGACCATCTCCACCGCTCCCCAGGTGCTCACACGCATCACATGCATCTGACAGCCTGTGTGCAGCGCTAACAGGCAGTTGCGCATGACGGCGATCTCTTCGGCCGAGCGCGGAATTCCCTTGAGGCCCAGCATCGCGCTCATGGCGCCCTCGTTCATGCTGCCGCCCTGCGTGAGGGACGTGTCCTCGCAATGCGCCATGATCGGCAGGTCGAGTTGCACGCAGAACTCCATAGCCTGCGTCATCACGAGTGTGCTCTGGATCGGATACGCCTCGTCGCTGGCAGCCACGATTCCGGCGCCCTTCATCGCGGCGAGATCGGCAAGCTGCTTGCCGTCCATATCGCGAGTCAAGGCTCCGACCGGCGCCACGAACACACCGCCCGCCTCCGGCGATGCCGCCCGATCTAGGATGAAATCGACCAAAGCCGGCGTATCGAGCGGCGGATTGGTGTTCGGCATGCAGCAGATCGTCGTGTATCCACCGGCCGCCGCAGCTTGCGTTCCGGAGGTGATGCTTTCTCGATGGGTGTCGCCCGGCTCCCGGAGGTGTACGTGAGGGTCCACCAATCCAGGGCAGATCCAAAGTCCGGTGCAATCGTAAGTTTCGTCAAGGTCCGAGTCATCCGGAATCTCGCCGACGTCGAGAATCTGATCGTCCTCGATCAGGACGCTCCCAATGACGTCGAGATCCTGGGAAGGATCGAGAATCCGTCCGTTCTTAAGTAGTGTCCTCACTGGTTATCTCTCATCGCGGCGATCAACTCTTTCCGCCCTCTCCGCCTTCGGAGAAGGCCCAATAGAGGGCAGCCATCCTCACAAAAATTCCGTTTTCAATCTGCGCCGTGATCGCGCTGTTCTCGCCATCGGCGGCCAAGTCGTCTACCTCCACGCCACGATTGAGAGGTCCGGGATGCATCACCAGGCAGTCCGGAGCCGCATAGCCCAGCGTGTCCTTGGTGACCTGATACATGGCGGTGTACTCGCTGACGGAGCTAAGCAACCCCTCGATCATCCGCTCCTTTTGAAGCCGAAGGCAAATGATGACGTCCACTCCCTCAATGCCCGCCGTCAAATCGTAAAACACCTTGCCGGGCAGCAAAGCCATCTGCGACGGGATCAACGTGCGCGGACCCACGAACCGGACCTCCGCGCCCATTTTGCTCAGCAGCCAAGCATTCGATCTCGCAACACGCGAATGCTTCACGTCGCCAACGATCGCCACTTTCAACCCGCGAAGCTCGCCCTTGCGCTCGATGATGGTCAGGGCGTCGCCCAATGCCTGGGTCGGATGCTCGTGCTGTCCGTCGCCCGCGTTCAATACCGGGCCACCAAAATGCCTTGCGGCCAGCGAGGCGGCGCCGCTCAGCTTGTGCCGCATGATGAGGCCGTTCAGCCGTTCGTAGCGCAGGGTGAGAATCGTGTCCTTGAGCGTCTCGCCCTTCGACATCGAGGAGCCGCTGCTGGCGAAGTTGCTCGTCTTGACGCCCAGGTAGTGCGCGGCCTGCTCGAAGCTGACACGCGTGCGGGTCGAGTTCTCAAAGAAGAGCAGCCCAAGGACCTTGTCTTCCAGTCTAGGGACGGAGCGACCCTCAAGGACTCTCAGCTTGAAGTCGGCGGCCAGGGCGATAAGGTCTTCAATATCCTCATTCTTTAAGTGGCGAATTCCTAACAGGTGCCTAGCCATGGTTATTTCATACCCCCTGCGACCACCGGTTCGGAGGAGCGGGGATAGTTGTCCTTCTCCAGCACGACGGCATCCTCTCCGTCGATCTCGTTGACCTTCACGATGATCTTGTCCGAGCGGTCGGTCGGGATCTTCCTTCCGCAGTAGTTCGGCTCGATAGGCAGCTCGCGATGCCCGCGGTCGATGAGAACTGCCAGTTGGACTGCTTTCGGCCGCCCGTGCCGCATCACGGCGTCCATCGCGGCGCGGGCTGTTCGTGCTGTGTAGATCACTTCGTCGATCAGGATGACGGTCTTGCCCGTGACCTCGAAGGGAATTTCGGTGTGATCCTCGCTGGTGAGAGGCTTGTCGTCGCGGAACGGACGCGCGTCCAGCTTGCCGCACGGTACGGTCGTGCCCTCGATCTGGGTCATCATGAACGCCAGTCGCTTGGCAATCGGCCATCCTCGCCGCAGAACGCCAACGACGACCAGGTCTTCGGCGCCCTGATTGGCTTCCAGGATCTCGTGAGCCATGCGCCCGAGCATCCTGCGCATGTCGCCCGCATCCAAAAGCACCGCCCCCATCAGGCCCTCATTATGGCGTCTCGGGGGCGGTTTGGGTTCGGTTGCTGCTCGTAATCGGCTTTCGCTCGGACAGAGGCAATCTCCCTGCAGATCTGCGCGGCTATCTCTGGCTGTTGATTTGAGGATAGAACTATTCCATCGACGCCGAACTGAGCCGCGCCTCGATCTCCCCTAACAGGCTCGCGGCAAACGCGTCGCGATCGAGGCCCTCTGCCAGGCTTCTTGCCTCAAGCAGCAGACGTTGCGCCCCCGCAACGTCGCCGCTTTCGATCCGC
>DASZPA010000257.1:0-8922 GCA_035550555.1 Fimbriimonas sp. | reverse complement strand
AATGGCAAGAAGCTTCGTTATGGTCGCCACGCGCCTGAGCCAGCTCCCCGAGGCCGTTCAGATTGCTGACGCTCCAGGCGAGGTTGCCGAGCTCCTCGTTAAGCGCGAGCGACTGCTCGAAGAGATCCTTGGCGGCTTCCCTGTCGCCCAGCAGCAGGTTCACGTCGGCCAGGTTGTTCATGTTCGCCGCCATGGCGGCGCGATTGTCCAGATTGCGATTGAGCGAGAGCGCTCGTTCAAGCGATTCTCGCGCCGTCGCAAAGTCACCCAGCTCCCTTGCAGCCAAGGCGATCCCGTTCAGGTTCATCGCCTCTTGAGGCCCGTTGCCAAGAACGCGATTGATCTCGAGCGCCCGCCGGTGCAGATCGAGTGCCGTACGATACTCCCCCTGAGCCCAAGCCAAGTGGCCGGCGGCGTTGAGAGCTTTCGCTCCGTCAGGAGATTCGATCCGCTTCTCAGCACGGGCTATCGCCGTTCGGAGTCGATCTCGGCCCTCAGTCAAATATCCACGGACCATCCAGAACCGCCACAGCCGGCCACACAGCTCAACCTCGGCATCGAGGCGTTCGGAGGACGAGGCGCACAGCTCCAGGGATGACCTGAGGTTGCCGTGCTCTGCCTCCAGCCGATCGAGCCATGCTCCCTGCTCGGGACCCAAAAGCTCACTCTCCGCGCTCGCGGCGAACGCCATGTAGTAGGCCAGGTGCCGGTCCCTGAGAAGAGTCAGCTCCCCATTCGCGGCGAGCAGCTCCAGGCCGTACTGACGCACCGTCTCCAAGAGCCGGTACCGCGTGCCGTCAGCCCTTGGCTCGGCAATCACGAGCGACTTGTCGGTAAGGCTTGAAAGCAGGTCTAACAGCTCCCAATCCTCGATGCCATCGCCCGAGCAAACCTGTTCGGCGGCCTTCAAGCTCCACCCACCGATAAAAACGCAGACGCGACGCAGGACAACCCTCTCCGGCTCGGTCAGCAGGTCGTAGCTCCAGTCGATCAGCGATCGCAGAGTCTGCTGTCGCGGCATGACGGTTCGCGCACCGCTGGTAAGCAGCCGGAATCGCTGGTCGAGCCGGTCGTTAATCTCTCCAACGGACATAGAGCGGGACCTTGCCGCGGCAAGCTCAATCGCCAGAGGAATGCCGTCCAGCCGGTGGCACACCGCCGCCAGAGCGGGAGCATTGGCGTTGGTCAGGGCGAAGGACCGGTCGACGGCAACGGCTCGGTCGATAAACAGGCGGACCGTTTCGAAAGAGGACACGCTCTCCACCGTCTGCTCCGTGTCGAGGTCGGGTGTGGAGAGGGCCGGCACGCGGTACGTCCTTTCGCCCGGTACGCGCAGCAGCTCCCGGCTCGTTGCGAGCACCTTGAGGTTCGGGCACGAAGTGAGCAGGCTCTGGCACAAGCCGGCGCACGCGTCCACCAGGTGCTCGCAGTTGTCCAAGACCAGCAGCAGTTCCTTCGGCTTGCAGAAGCGCTGCAGGGTATCCAAGCTCGACTCCTCGGCGGCCTCCTTCAGGCCAAGCGCCGATTCGACCGCCTGCGGGACCAACCGGCCTTCGGAAACCGACGCCAACTCCACCAGCCAGACTCCGCCTGCAAATTCCTCCGCAAGGTCCGCACCGGTTTGCAGCGCCAGTCTTGTCTTGCCGCATCCGCCCGCCCCCAAAAGCGTGACCATTTTCGATTCGCGTACCAGATCCCTCACCTCGTCCATCTCACGCTCCCGCCCAACAAAGCTGGTGAGTTGAACCGGCAGGTTGTGGGCGTGGTCGTCGAGGGTTCGAAGCGGCGGGAAGTCCTTCCGCAGCTTGGGCGCGTCAAGCTGATAAATCCGCTCCGGGTGAACCAGATCCTTGAGGCGGCGCTCGCCCAGGTCACGAAGGCTGGTACTGCCGGAAAGGAGGCCTTTGACGAGATTGTAAGTTGCCTGAGAGCAAAGGACTTGCCCGCCATGAGCCGAAGCGAGCATCCTCGCCGACCGATTCAGAGGTTGGCCAAAGTAGTCCCCATCTCGAGCCTCCACCGACCCTGTGTGGAGGGCCATCCGGACCCTTAACGTGAGGGACGCCGGCCACGTTTCTTCAACTAAAGCCTGCTGGGCGGCCACGGCAGCCTCGAGACTCTGCCAAGCATCTTGGAAAGCCGCACAAAAGGCATCGCCAATCGTCTTGAACACATGCCCGCCGTTCTGCTCGATTGCCGCTCGAATGAGAGCGTCGTGTGTAGCGAGGCCGGATCGCATGGCGACGGGATGCTCTTCCCACATGCGAGTCGAACCTTCGATGTCGGAGAAGAGAAAGGTAACGGTTCCGGTGGGCAGTGGCATCGCAATATCCGGCACTCCGTGCCTCTATATTGCACCAACCACAAGCCTCAAAGAACTCGAATAGTGGCGATCTTATACGGAGACTTCAACGCGCATAAAGGTTGCGGGAATGAGAATCCCGCCTTGCTTGCTCTGGTTGTGCTTGGTGGACAGGTCCAAAAGCTCGTCGTAGAGCCGTTGCTCTTCCCCGTCACTCTGCGCGCACGCGAAGGCGTTCATCACCGGGCCGAAGTAGTTTCTGAAGATGTCCACCATCCGCTCCGGACTGTGATCGGGAGAATCGAAGATGAACGTGTCTTTGCGCATCGAGACTCGCTCCGGCGGGATGCCGGCTTGTCCAAACCTCTCCAAGACGGAGTCTTCCAAGCCCCACATCATGGGACTGATGAAGCCTTCGGGAGTGGGAGGCGAATAGGCAGAGGTGATTTGAAACATCTGTGCCACATAGGTGGGATCTCCCGGGATCCAGTTGCCCATCACCACTCTTCCCCCGGGCTTGGCCACGCGCACCACCTCCTTGGCGACGGCAACGGGCTGCGGCGCGAACATGGCGCCGAACACGGAGAGCACCAGATCGAAAGAATCGTCGGCGACTCCGGCCAGGTTACAGGCATCGCCCTCATGGAAGCTTATATTGGTGAGCCCGGCCTCTTGAGCCCGCTTGTTCCCTGCCTCGACCAGATTCCGGGCAATGTCGATCCCGACGACTTCGGCGCCCGTGCGTGCAAGCGGCAGCGCCGTCGTTCCATCGCCGCAACCGAGATCGAGCACGCGCATGTCACGGGTGACACCGAGCGAGTCCACGAGCGTCTGGCCGCCCTTCCGCATCACCGCGGCAATCTGTCCGAAGTCCCCCTTTTCCCACAAGACCTTGTTCGGATTGACCGCCGCTTCGTTTGAACTCATCTGCCCCTCTCATTGTGATGCCGTGGCAACACGTCCGACAAGATAACCTCTTTCTTTCAAAAGAACGCCGTCTCTCGCGGTCCGACAAGCCCTCAAGGGTCGTGGCCGGCCGAGATGGAGGGACGCTAGCCTAAATGTAACTTATACTAAATAAGTGGCTTGGCGGGCGGTTGTCGGCGAGCAGGTAGCGGTCTACCGAAACGAGCAGTTGCTCGCTCCGGCGCCAACTCGTCGGTGCGAGGCGCTGGTGTGCGGATTGCTGCTCCGCCAGAACCGGTGGCTGGACCGGGCGTACGCCGCGCTGCAGCTTTATCCGGACAACGATCCGGAATCCGCCCGAGCGGCCCTCAGGCAGTCAATCTACCGTCTCCAAAGGTGGCTCGGCGAAGGCGCCATCGAGGCCACAGTGGATCATCTTAGGCTTCGATCGCCCTGGGCTGTGGAGGTTCAGGAAGTTGGAGGAGAGCTCGACGACGAACTTGCCCACCCCTGGCTGGTCGAGCTCCGCGCCGCGGCGCTGTCGGTCCCCAAGGATGACAAACCCAGCCCGCACGCGGCGTTCATCGACCTCGTCTCCTCGGCCAGCAAGATCGATCCCGACGAAGGGAGAGCGTTGTTGGTCGCGGGACGAAACCGGCTATGGCATCTGCGGCGCGAAGAGGTCTTGGCGCTCCTTGGGGCCACCCGGCCCACGCGCGCCGATGCCCCGAATGCCGCCCTTTATCTGGAGGTGAGAGGCGGATACGAGTACCGCATCGGCCAGCTCGCCGCCTCTCACAAGACCTATATGCGCGCGCTCAGGCTGGCGCAAAACCAGGGGCAGAGCGGCGATGCTCGCAGCATCGCCTCCAACATTTTGTTCGGGCTTGCCGAGGCAGGTATGAGCCGCACCGCTAACGCCTGGCTGGATCAACTCATCGCGTCCGGCGCCAGCGACCTGCTCATCCGCCACGGTCTCGCCGCGTGTGCCTGGAACGAGGGTCGCTTGGAAGAGGCGCTCACCATCTATGAAGCCGCCCGCCCGCTTCTGCAGGCGACGGGGCGGCAGGAGAGGCTGCATTTCTGGGTCAACTACGCCGTCGCTTCCGCCGAGGCGGGCCATCTCGACCGGTGCGCCGAAGGCCAGGAGATGCTCCTTCGAGAGTCTCTCACTCCGGGCGACGTCCGTATCCATGAGAATCTGGCCTACGCCAAAGGATGGGCTGCTCTCAAGGACCGGAATCCTGGTGAGGCGATTCGGCGCCTTTCCGGCATGCAGCCAGGCAACTGGGAGCTGCACGCCCTGTATAAGGTGGAAGCGCTGGCAGTCGCCTATGGCAGCGCGGGCGAGCTCCCGCAAGCCAGGCGCTCTTGGCAAGCCATGAGAAGCATGAAGACCAAGTTCGGCGCCCCCCAAAACGAGCGGCGGCGAAGAATCGAAAGGCAGCTCGTTGGGCTCGTTGGTTGATTGGGTTGTTGGTTGGTTCGTTTGGCCGGAACCTAATGCCCGCGCTGCGTACGGAACCGGTGAAACGGCGCTTTCCGCACTGGATTGCCTCCGGCTCAACAACCCACAAACCCGCAACCCCCTATAATCCCGCCATGAGCTTTGCTTTCTTTGCCAGTTGTTTGGCACTGCTATTTCCTGGTCACTTGGCCCGGCCGATGGGCTATTTGGCAATGCCGAAGTCGGGGCATGGACGGGGCGTTTTGGTTCTGCACGCTTGGTGGGGGCTGAACGGTGACGTCCGTCATTTTTGCGATCGGCTTGCCAAGGCTGGGTTCATCGCGTTTGCGCCGGACCTCTTCCAAGGAAAAGTGGTGACCAAGGAGGAGGAAGCAAAGAAGCTGGTCGAAGAGCACGACGCCCACCAAACGCAAGTTCTCGCTCAGGTGAATCAAGCCGCGAGGTTCGTCGCAGGAAGGTCGGGAAACCCTGGCATCGGCGTCGTCGGCTTCTCTTTCGGAGCGTACTACGCACTTGCTCTTTCCAACATCGACCCCGACAACGTCCGGGCGACAGCGGTCTACTACGGAACAGGGCAGCAAAACTTCCGTCTTTCGAAGTCTTCCTATCTGGGCAACTTTGCCGAGCACGACCAGTTCGAGCCGAAGGAGAACGTTGCCGCCCTGAAGAGCCTGCTCAAGTCCACGGGAAGGCCGTTCACAGCCTACATCTATCCGCGCACCGGCCACTGGTTCGCGGAGCCAAGCGTGAAAAAGGCTTACAACAAGAGCGCCGCTGAGCTGGCGTGGGATCGGACGGTTCAGTTCCTGAAGAAAACGCTTGAATAGAGCTGTGATGTGCCTGATCCACGCCATCCTCCCGATAACCTCTGCCGCCCAAGCGGAGCGGCCGGCTTTTTGGGCTTGGGCGAAGACGCCGCCCATGGGATGGAACAGTTGGGATGGATTCGCCACGACGGTGACCGAGGCCCAGACTCGTGCCCAGATCGACGTGATGGCTTCCAAATTGAAGCGGTTCGGGTGGAAGTACATCGTGGTGGACATCCAATGGTACGAACCGAACGCGACCGGCTTCGACTACCGGTCCAGCGCGAAGCTCGAGATGGACCGCTTTGGCCGCCTGCTGCCCGCGCCAAACAAATTCCCTTCGGCGGCAGGCGGAAAGGGTTTCAAGGTCCTCGCGGACTATGCTCATCACAAGGGCCTCAAGTTCGGCCTGCATCTCATGCGTGGAGTTCCTCGGCAGGCGGTTGCGGCGAAAACGCCGGTTGAGGGCACTTCGTACACGGCTGCAGATATCGACGATCCGAAAAGCCCCTGTCCATGGAATGACGACATGTTCGGGGTCGACATGTCGAGGCCCGGCGCGCAGGCGTACTACGATTCCGTGTTCCGTCAGTTCGCGAACTGGGGAATCGACTTCGTCAAGGTCGACGACTTGTCGCGGCCTTATCACCAAGCAGAGATCGAAGGGATTCGGAAGGCGATCGACCGATCCGGTCGGCGGATAGTATTGAGCACCTCACCCGGCGCCACCCCCCTCGATGCCGGCCCTCATATTGAGAGCCACGCGAACATGTGGCGGATTAGCGACGACTTCTGGGACAACTGGCCGAGTCTGCTCGCGCAGTTCGATCGGCTGCGCGACTGGACGCCCTATCGCGATCCTGGCCACTTTCCCGACGCGGACATGCTGCCGATTGGCGTGCTGCAGATGGGTCGCAGCAAAACCCACTTTACTCAGGCGGAGCAGAGGACCCTGCTCACCCTCTGGTCCATCGCCCGGTCGCCTCTGATGATCGGCGCGGACCTGACCAGACTCGACGACTACACGCTTTCGCTCTTGGACAATCCGGAGGTCATTGCTGTCGATCAGGCCAGCTCAGGGAACCGCGAGCTCTTTCGAAAGGAGGGGCTGATCGCCTGGATCGCGGACGTTCCGGGAACACCGTCGAAGTACTTGGCCCTATTCAACACGACCGATTCTGCTCAAACGGTAACCATCGATTCCTTGGACATCGGTTCACTCCGGGTCATGAGCGTGCGAGACCTCTGGGCCCGACAAGACATAGGAAGGCATGTCGAGTCGTTTGGCGCTGCGCTGGAACCTCACGGCGCGGGGCTTTACCGGCTGTCGCCCCTCAAGTAGATTGATGCCATGGACCTTCGAACCGCGCTGAAGGAGCAGTACCATGCCGGTCTGCGAATGCTCTCCCAGTGCGTGGAGCGCTGTCCCGAAAGGCTGTGGAGCGCGTCAAACCTGCCGGAGCCGCCCGCTCCAGACCCGAACAATCCGGGATGGAACGGAGTCGAGCGATCGTTTTGGAGGATCGCATTCCACGACGTGTACTTCACGCACCTCTACCTCGGCCAGGACGAATCGGCGTTCCTGGCGCCGCCTTCCAGCTTGGCGGTCCGGCGACGTCAAGAATTCGACCGGATGTGGCAGCCGCCATGGGATCTCGAGCCCTACGAGCTGTTCCCCGGAACGGCGCCAAGCTCCCGCGCCGACATTTGCGAGTACGTCGCCTTTGTGGATGGTTTGGTCGACGACACCGTCGACGGACTGGATCTGGATTCCGACGAAAGCGGCTTTCCCTGGTACCCGGCTATCTCGAAGCTCTCGCACGAGCTGTTGAACCTGCGCCATCTACAGGGCCATGTCGGGCAGCTTTCCGAACTGCTGATGCTGCATGGGATCGACGTCGACTGGACGGGAACTTAGCCTCGAAACAAAGAAACCGATACTGGTGTTCCATGTGAAGGCAATGCTCTGATATGTTGCGGGAGTGCCTTCCAATCCAAAATGGTGACGCTCGCGCCGGCGATCCTGACGTCGGCCCTGGGTGGGATGACCAGAGCGCTATGAACCGTCCCCAGCCACCCGCTCTTGACCAGGAACGACTGGACGGCCCGTGAGTTCTTTGCCAGTTGGCGCGAAGGACTCTTCATTCTTTTCCGATAGCCGTTTTCCTTAACGTTGACCCAATCGTCTCCATCGCACTCATACTTGGCCCGATAGTTCTTCACTTCCAGGACCAACACGCCATGGGGCCCGAGAACAAGGAGATCGATATCACCCTGCTCTGCTCCAGGAATCACCCAATTCCGCACTATGGTGTACTCGTCAGAGAGGCCACGAAGCGCTATGACGACCCTCCACTCACCGGTGTCTCCGTCGCTCCAAGAACGGGTCGCAACCACCGCTTCCCCGGCGATGATCAGGCAGAACAGAGCACCTAGGTATAGCCAGATCATGGAGGACCCATGGAGCTCTTTTCCCACAATGTACAGTACAAGTCCGATAACACCGAATGCTGTAGCAACAGATAGCCCGGCGTTCTCTTTCTTTTGCGCAAGCGACCTATGCGCGATAAGTTGCACTAAAGTAGGATAGATCGAACTCGGCCGGCGCGGTGCGACTAGTTAACCAACAGCAGTTTGATGGCCGCGTCCCAGTGCAAGACCGGAACCGGGAAGCTGGCCATCCCTCCTTCCGCAACGTCTACCGTGCGCGATGAGATGATGGCGCCGGTGTGCGTGTCCCAGTATTCGATCTTCCATCGTCCCTGCCTGAGATGGGGGATCGAAATGAGACAGGGCGGATTCGGTTCGAGCCGTTTCTTGGAGATCTGATTCGCCCATGTTGCCGCATCATTCCGTAGCCACACGATAGCCGTGGCCCTCCCAACGACGGCAACTCCGACGACGTGGGCGCCGGATGGGATGGTCGGCTGGACCGAATGGAAACCTTCTCGGTCAAACGCGATGCCTCTCACGAGCTTCGCAACCGGCGTGAAGAGATGGTAGAGGTCAAGCGGGCCCACGTAGGAGTCCCACCACCAAGTCATCGCGCTGCCTGCGGAGCCGGAGGCCAGGCTTGCCCAGAGGGCGTCGTGAATCTGAATGCCGGTCGGGTCGTCGGTCCGGCGGTCGCCGGAGGAGTCCGCACCCACCTCTCCAACGAAGTGCGGCTTGCCAAGTCGGCCCAGGCGCTGCTGGGCGTGGACGATTCCCAGCGCGAGATCGGGATCGCCGTAACGGTGGCTCTGGGCGAAGTCGATCTCCTTCAGCTTGAAGGTTTCGACGTCCTTCGCCTTCTCGCCGTCGCCGCCGAAGCTCGTGGTGACGAGGTGGTGATAAGGGTCGATGGCTTCGAGTACGTGAGCCATCTTCTGGTGCCAGAGCCGGATTCGCTCGGGCTGATAGTCGGCTGTTCCATCGACTTCGTTCCAAAGCTCCCAAGC
>DASZPA010000256.1:0-2802 GCA_035550555.1 Fimbriimonas sp. | reverse complement strand
CGATCACCTGGTACGAGTATTCGCGGATGTCGACCTCCCGAGTGTCGACGTCCCTGAACTCCTTCCTGACAGGAGCGAAGTTCCGATAGCCGAAGTAGTTGTGAGCGATGTCGGAGACCAGTACCGACGCGAGTGCCAGTCCAGGCTTGGTGTAGCCGTCCCGGTGGGCCTCGATTGCTTCGCTTGCCGCTTGGATCACCGGCACGAGGTCAGGAGACTCAACCTCGCCGAGGACGGATTCGATGTCCTCCAAGATCTCGTCGCTTCGGACCAGCAGCACTCCTGCTCGAGCTGCTTCGTCATCGGCGGCAAGGATCTCCCGCAGGATCTCAAGGCGCGGGACCCAGGCCAGAGACGGACCGCCGTCGAGCATGAGCTCTTCAGCTGAATCGAGCTCGTCACGGTCCAGGTCGCGCCAGTTCGGCGGGTAGCTCTCTTTGAGCCGCTCGATCCAGTCTCTGTTGATACGTGCCAGCTGGTCGCCGAGGCCACGAAACCCCAACAGCTTGCCGTCGTGCCTCAACATTTTCGAGAAGGAGGCGGCGGCGGAGAAGTCCGATAGGCCGCGCCCTTTGTCGAGGCCGACGATCTCGCCCAGCCGCAGGCTGAACGCGGCGTTGTCGAACATTTTCGGATACGGGGAACGGCGGAGACCAAACAGGTCTGCGGCGAAGTCTTTCGGCAGAAGCTCGTCGAACCGGTTCTTCCCGCTTTTGCCGAGGATGTCGAATCGTCCTGCCCTGAGCAGGTGTTTCTGTGCCATCTCGCTGGCCTCCAACATCGCCGGCCTCTGGACGTCGAGCATTGAGCTGCTGAGCTTTGACTTCGTTCCCAGGATGTCCAGGATCCTCAGTTCGGTCGTAAAGCTGGTGCCAAGCATGTTCTTCATAGAGGGGACTATCGGACGCAACCCAGCACCGCCGAAACGGTCAGAGATGTCACGCGCCAGCCCTTCATTGCTCCTCCGCATGCGCTCTCGGGCCTCTCGCGCTTCTCGGGCCTTGTCGACCAGGACTTCGGCGACGTCATCCGGCGCCGAGGACTCGAAAGTGGGTTCGGTCGACACGCCGACAACTCGATCGAGGAGGAGCAGCAACTCCGCCCCATCCCAGGCAAAGCTGGGGGTGTGCTTCACCACGCGGGTTCGGACGAAAGCCCACGCCAAGTCTTCGGCGTCGATCTCCCCCTTCTCGAAGCGCTTTATCGCAGGCCCGAGATCGCCTTCTGACATTTCACCGGACCGGGAGATGGTCAGGCGAGCCCGCCCGTGGCGCACGCTGATCTGCAGGGAGTCGCGGAGTCTCCGAAAGATGTCGATCGCGTCGTTTTCCTGCTCGGCGGACATTGACACGGATGCTACGAGTCGAAGCCGATGTACTTCTGACGCCCCCACTGAATCTTCAGGTCCATCTGACCCGGCACGAGCGCAAGCCGCCACCGCTCTTCTGACTACTGCGGCTAGTCGTCGTAGCGCGTCTCGGGAAACTCGCGCATGAAGCGGTCGATGACGATAGAGACGTATTCGCCGATCGTCTTGAAGTCCCGGGAGTCCAGCCCGATCTCGCCAAATGCGACCCCGACCTTGATGTTGGCCTTGATCTCGACCTGAACAGATTCCTTCAGGATCTCCCGGTCGAAGACGATGCGAAACCAGGGCGTGCCGTCCTCAAGGGCCGACCCGTGTTTCAGCATCCACCAGCTTTGGACCGGAGACGGTCCGGCGCCTTCGTAGTTGCGCGTGATCCGGTCAAGGAAGTCGGCGGCATCCGTGTCCATGAAGCCGATGGCAGGGTTGATCAGTCGGTGTTTGTCGGTGTTTGAGAGGTCGGCAAGCGCCGACAGCGGATGCAGATTCCCTCGATCATTTTCCAGAAATGGCTGGGGCCTTCTGACCATCGCTCGGTGCTCCTCGGTGAAACATCTCGGCAGACAGCGGGCCGCCATGCGCTGGTACTGCTTCTCTGACTTCGAGGCGATGGGGAACTGGGATCTATCGCAATCGTCCATCGTGCCGCCGTCGAGCAACGCGACCTGGCAGATCAGATGATCCAGCGCCGACCGGAGGTTGTGGACGCAATCCCCGAGAAGGACGCCCCAGCGAAGCGGAGGTTGACGACCGGTATATCGCTCGACCCACTCCCAGGTCTCTGGGTCGAACTCGCCGCGTGAGAAGTCGCCACCCTGCTGGTCCTTCAGGTAGGCCCCAATCTCCTCTCTCAGCTCGTCGAAGATCTGTACGGAGCGGTTGTACTTGGCGAGGACACCACCGAGCCGGTGCTGCCGGTATTCAGCCTCGCGGATCTCATCGACGGACGACATTCCCACACTCTAGGCCGCGTTGCGGCAGCCGCGTCGACTAGTTGACACCCTCTGATGCAATCGAAAGGATGTCCCGCTGTGTCAGGGAATGCAGATCCCGTGAGGGGTGACAGCGGCCATGGCTGAGACTTCCTTTGAGGTCATGTATGACGGCGAGGCCGTGCGGGACGGACGCATGGAAGTCCGCGAGCTGGCTCCCGCTCTCCTTGCCCTGAGCGAACTCTTCACCGATGCGAGCCAGCTTCTATACCCCGAGGACCCACCCGTTGCTCTTGAGCTCGAGACGACGAGAGAAGGCAGCTTCATTGTCCAGCTGGTTCTGCACGCCGTCGGATCTGGCTGGGATCAGCTCTCCCACATGGACGTGGCCAAGGATGCCGGACAGCTGGCGTTGTTCAAGGAGCTCGTGATCGGCGACTCGATCGACTTCAGCTTGTTCGGGCTGATCAAGCGCCTCAAAGGCAAGATTGTGGTGAAGGAAGT
>DASZPA010000255.1:0-26402 GCA_035550555.1 Fimbriimonas sp. | reverse complement strand
CCAGGTGTTCTGGTCCGTTGTGTTAGTCTTCCAGTGATAGGTGTCCGAAAGGGAGCCGCCAGGAAAGCGAAAGCTTCGGTAATGCGCCTCTTGGAGCCGGCCAATGCAGGCGGCCGAGCTGAATCCGCTGTCCCATACTGCGGTGTTCAATCCGTAAACCTTCGGCGAGACGGTTTGGAGATGGCCGTTGGCGTTGACCGCGATATGAACAGTCGCCGGAGGCGCCGTAGGAACCCATGTGACATCGGTTACCCAGAAGGCCTGTTGCGAGCTGCCGGTGCTCTCTTGAAGCCAGAAGCCCTCGATGCGGTCCGTGGACGCCACGCCCAAATCGGAAAGCGGAACGAGCACCTGAGCCCAAGCGCCCGCCGGCACCTTGGCTGCGCCAACCAAATAGGAGTTCAGGTCGACCGAGTTCGTTGCATTGCCGTCGACTATCGCCGCGACCGAGATCGAGCGGCCCGCCTTGGTTCCTCCATTGATATAGAAGCTGAGCGCCGAGAAGTATCCGCTGGCGAACGGACCGTAGTGGAAGTACAGGCCTTGATACCCGGCCGTGTAAGTCGCTTTGATCGAGTGCGAATCCGAACCCCTGACATAGTCAGCGTTTGAAAGGTCGGTCGAGCACCAAGACCAGTTCTGCCAGCCGTTTTCGAGCTCACCTTCGTAGACGTTGAACGTTTGAGCCGGCGACGAAGCTGCCAGGACGACGCCTGCGACGACGAGAAAGAGCGAGCGAAGGAGCATGCGGACCTCTATTGGATTCTTCCACAACGAACCTGCAACTGTCGCTATTTGATGATTCGGGTAAGAAGCCACAGTGAATTTGCCACCCGTGGACGAGATCGTCGCGAGCTGCACGCGCTTCCTCAGTTACGGCCGTCCCATTGCGGTCCGTGAGCGCGTACGGGAGATCGCGGACAGTCCGCTGTCGCTGATTAGAAACGACGGCTACGGCAAAGGCGGATTCGTGGCTGAGCTCGAGAATGAGGTGGCAGAGCTGTTGGGCAAAGAAGCGGCGGCGTTCATGCCCAGCGGAACGATGGCGCAGCAGATCGCTCTGCGCATCTACGCCGACGGGTCCGGCATCCGCGACGTCGCTTTTCACCCGACGTGCCACCTTGAAGTCTTCGAGTTCATGGCCTACCGGGAATTGCACGGTCTCAGTGGCATCCTCCTCGGTGACCCGGAAAGGCTCTTCACGCTCGACGATCTGAGGCGCGTCGACCAGCCGGTATCGACTCTTCTCATTGAGCTTCCTCAACGGATGATTGGCGGTCAGCTTCCGACCTGGGACGAGTTAGCGGAGATCTGCGAAGAAGCTCGTTCGCGAGGAATGAAGCTGCACATGGACGGGGCGCGGCTGTGGGAGTGCCAGCCCTACTATGACCGCAGCTACGCGGAAATCTCCTCGCTGTTCGATTCTGTTTACGTATCCTTCTACAAGATCCTCAACGGTCTGCCAGGCGCCATGCTGGCTGGATCGGCGTCCATGATCGAGCAAGCACGAGTTTGGCTGCGCCGGCATGGCGGGAATCTGCAGCAGCAGTCGCCCAGCGCCATCTCCGCAAAGCTCGGAATGGATCGCTACCTGCCAAGGATTCCCCGCTATGTCAAGAAGGCCGCTGAAATTGCCGAACTCCTCCGCTGCTTCGATGGCATCCAGCTCACGCCATCCCGGCCGCCCACCAACATGATGCACGTCAGGTTCATGGGAGACGCGAACAAGATCGTCGAGGCGGCTCTGAGGGTTGCCCACGAGGACCGGATTTGGCTCTTTGCCGGCCTGGGAGAAGGCAATCGGTGGGAGCTTGCCGCGGCGGAGGGCGCTCTCGAGATCTCAAAAGAAGAAATCGAGCACGTCTTCCGGAAGCTTCTCACTTTGTCCGGCTAAACCAACGTGGAAGCCGGGCTCGCCATGACACGGTTCCGCCCGGCTGCTTTGGCTGCATAGAGCGCTTCGTCGGCCCGGCGAACAAGAGAGTCGGAGCTGTCGGTGCGCAGCGACGTGGTCGCGATGCCGAGACTGGCCGTTATCGAACGCTTCGGCCAGTCTCCCTGCTCGATTGCTTCCCGAAGCGTCTCCGCGGCTTTGAGGGCGCCCGAGGCCGGAGTCTCTGGCAGAACCACGACAAACTCCTCTCCGCCGAATCTTGCGACGAAATCGCTTTGCCGAACGCTTCGCGCGAGGATGTTGGAGACCTCCTGCAGCACGATATCGCCTTCGGGGTGGCCGAACTGGTCGTTGAAAGACTTGAAGCGATCGACGTCGATGAGAATTACCGAGAGGGGCCGGCCCGTGCGCTGAGATTCCGCGAACGCCGTGTTGAGGAAACTCAAAAAGGAGCGGCGGTTCGGGAGGCCCGTCATGCTGTCGGTCAGCGAGAGCGCCTCCAGCCGTTCGTTTGCCTGTGCCAGCGCAGCGCGCTGCTCCTCGATGAGACGGTTTGTCTCCATGAGATGAAGCTCGGCGGCACGTCGCCGAGTGATATCGATGCTGGTGGAGATGATGCCGTTCAGCTTGCCGTCCGGACCGTGGAGCGGCAGCGCGCTCGCCATGATCCAAATGCGGCTGCCATCTTTTCGAACTGCGTATCGCTCGCTGATCTGTCGAAATCCGCCGTTTCGCACGATCTCCATAAACCGTTGGCGGCCCAGCTTGCGATCCTCCTCGTCGAGGAGTCTCACGACCTCCTGGCCCACCATTTCGGCTGCGGAGTAGCCGAAAAGGCCTTCGGCCGCATTGTTCCACTCCACAACGCGTCCCTCGAGGTCGATAGTCACGCACGCGACGGGCAATCCGTAGAACAGATTCTCAAAGCGCTTTGCGGAGTGGACGAGGAGCGTAGCGAGCTCGTCGGAGTACCTCAGCGCATTTCGAAGCTCCTCCTCCCGGCTTGCGACGAGCTGCGCGTGGAGCCGCAGCTGAAGGTTGGCGGAGACTTGCCTCGCCAACATTTCCAAGGCTCGCATCTGCTCCCGGCTGATCGATCGAGGCTCTCTTGCCAGAACGGAGAGCGTTCCGACGGCGACATTGTCGGCATAGATCTGTGCCCCGGCATAGAAGCGCAGGTTGAATTCACCTTTCACGAGAGGGTTGGTGGAGAACCGCTGATCCCGCGTGGCATCTTGTACCACCAGCGGTTTGGATTCCTGGATGGCATGGGTGCAAAAGGAGAGACTGAGCGGCGTTTCGGGCATTTCGACGCCAACCCGCGCCTTGAACCACTGCCGATCTTTGTCGATCAAGCTGATGAGCGCCATGGGCGTGCCACAGATCTGCGCGGCCAGAAATGCGGCGTCTTGATAGATCTGCTCCTCGGGCGTGTCGAGGATCTGCAGTCTCTCCAAGACGTTCAAGCGCTCGAGGTCCGTTGCGGGCGCCTTGACAATCATCCACCTTTAAGATCGGCTTCGGGAGCCTGCTTCTGAACTCCAGCGAGCGAAGTGGAGGACGCCCCACGCAGTAATTCGGGGTTAGAAGGCGTCGAGTTCCCAGGAGCAAGCGCGGGGCAGAGCCATCAGGGCGACGATCCTCTCGAAAGGCCAATCTGACGAAATCGACCGGGCCATCGGGCCATACTGATCCTCTTCGACGATCTCCTCGAACATTTCTCGGAGGCTATGGTCGATGATTCGCTCGTGAGGCAGGCGGAAGACGACGCTCCCCGAGGCCTGCTCAACAGCGGCGGCGATCAGCTCCGGGGCTGCGGATTCGGACTCCGGCAGATAGGCGATCTCGATCAGCTCCAGCGCATCGTCTCCCGCCGTCGCAACCAGATATCCGACCACGTTTCCGTTTGACCTTGCCAGCCAGACTCTTCGCTCGGGCCGCTCCAACCGAACGCGGATAGGTATCTGCCAATACTGCTTGGCTCGAACGTGGCTCATCGGCCTGTCATCATTGAAGCTGTCGTAAATTCCCGCCATTTCCGCCAGCGGCCAAGGGCCCTCGTTCCCCAAAGCCTCGATTTCATAGTTCGATGTTCCGAGAGTGTCGCGGAGTCCGGAACACACCCGCTGCTTCCAGGGCGTGCACTCCCAGCCCCACCGGCGATAGTGCGAAAGATATCCGGCGAATAGCATCGACCAGCCGCAGCCTTCCCGCCCCATCAGATCGATGGCTGCGGTCAGCAGATGGCCGGAGATGCCCTGCCGGCGGTACTCAGCGTCGGTCGCGACGCTCCCTATGCCGCCGATCTTGACGGGATCGCCGTTTTCGTCACGGACCTCACGCATGAACACGTCGACGGCGCCAACGATCTTGCCTTGGTCTTCCCCGATCAGCGTGTGCTCCAGCTTGCGGTCGGGCGTTCCGGCGTCGAGCGTGTCGAAGATCCAACCCACTTCTCCGAAAGCCTGAACCCAAAGCGTCATAGCCTCGGGCCATTCGCCAGACCGCAACGTTCGATAAGTGGGCATGGGTGAAGTATGGCCGCTGCACTAGAATGGAGCCATGCCGGTCGAAGATCCCGCCGAGTTGGTCGAGTTCCTGCAGCCCTATCCGCTGGAGGTCCAAGAGCTGATGCTGGAGGGCCGCCGGTTCCTGCTCGACCTCTTGTGGCCCGTCACCGAGTTGTTCTTCGACGCCACGCAAGCCGTCTGCTCCGGCTTCGCCTATATGGGAGGAGTTCGGGAGAGTTTTGTAAACCTGGCTGCGTACTCGGACCATGTGACGCTGGTCTTCGGCTGGGGAGCAAGATTGGATGACCCCGAGAAGAGGCTCAACGGCTCCGGCAACCAGGTTCGGCACCTACGACTCAAAGGCATGGAGACGTTGGAGGATCCGTATGTCGTCGGTTTGATTCGGCAAGCCTCAGCCAACGCTCCCAAGCCCGATGGTCCCGTCGAGCCGAAGCAGATCGTGAAGATCTACAACGGACCGAAGAAGCGTCCTGGTCCGAGATGAGATTCAAACTCGAACAGCGCCCCCTTCCGAAGGGACGGCTGCTTTTCTACAGGTCATTTATGACCGCAATTTACGTGGGGGGCATTCTCGTTTCGATCTTTGATCGCGATCCATCCCACTTCGGCTCACAAGGCCGGCTACCGCTCCTCCTCTTGGCATTCGTTTTTGTTCTCTACGCCTTGGTTTGGATGCACGAAATCGGTCACTTCCTCATGGGGAAGATGGCCGGATTGAGGCTTATTCACTTCTACGTGAAGCCGTGTTCGCTATCGAAGACGGGACCCAAGTGGAGATTCTCGCTGAGACTCAGGATTCCTCTGCTGGGATTCGTCTCGATGGTGCCGACCCATGATCGCGACCTCTTTCGGCAAATGCGTTTCTTTGTCTCTGGCGGCGTTCTGGCGAACCTTGTCGTCTGCGTTGTTGCTCTGATCGGATGCTTTCTTCAGCACGACGGAGGCTTGCTTTGGACGTTCGATCCCTTCTTCAACGCCGAGTTATGGTTTGGCTTCTCCGCGTTCCTGGTCGTTGCCAACGCCTGGCCGTATACGGTTAAAGGCCAATACAACGACGGCATGTACTTTTGGAAACTTCGAGCGGAGGACGCTTCGGCGCTCCGCTTCCTTGCGATTCTCATCTTGACTCGCGAGGTCCTGAGCGGAACGCCTGTCAGGGATCTCGGCCCTGAGTGGGTAGAGAAGCTGAGAGGACCAGAAGACGGCAGTCGCAACGAGATGGCCGCGCTGGTCTTTCTCGCAACCTACCTTCGAACACAGGAGGCAACGGACGCCCTGCGCAAGGTGGATGAGAGGGCACGAACCTTCTTGGATAAGCCGGAGCTCATCTCCGGTCCGATGGGCGAAGGATTGATCCTTACTTGCGCGTTCACTGCCGTTTGGAATCGCAACGATCCGGATGAGGCGAGGATGCTCCTCAGCAAGTACAAGACAACGCTTCCGACTCTCCAGGGTTTCCGAAAGATCATCGAAGCCACGATCGCCGCGCGAGAGGCGGACGCGGATTCCGTCACACGGCTTTGCGACGAAGCGGAGAGCCTTCTGAGGAAGATTGGAGAGGAGAACACCTTTTCAGTGGAAGGTGATTTCGAGCTAGTCACTTTCATTAGAAGAAACGAGCTTCCCGTCCCTCAAGAAGGTGGAGAGCTGGCACAGGCGGTCGGTACTCAACAAATCAGCCCCGAAGTCTAAAAGTGTTTGCCATCCTGTCGGGCTATCCGGGGCCGACCAGAACCGAACGAGGCATCCGAGCGAATGAGCCCGATCCACGATGCCGGCCAATCTTCTCGCGTCAGCAGGCTGCAGCGGTCCCTCGCCTCGCCAATCGAAATGCTCCTCCCAGTTGTCGCTGATCCAAGGCATCAGCTCCTTGTCGACGTGTTGATCCAGGTCGGGCAGCCGACCGTCGATGAAGACGAACCGGTGATCTTCACCGGACACGGTCGCCGTCGGCTTGTCCCCGGAAAGGATGAGTGTGACACCGCGTTTCATCACCCCTTTTCCGACTTGATACTCCGAAAGCATCTCCCGAATGGGTTCGATCTCCCTCTTGAGGGCCGCGTAAATGGCCTCGGGCTCGTTCTTGATATCAATGAGCAGTACGAACTCGGCGCCAGGCTCAAAGATAGAGCCGTCGTTTCCACGGGCAAGCTCGGCAAGTGGCTGTAAGTAGGTGTTGAGAAGCGTCCGATCGGGCCGGAGATCCTCCTCGTCGTGGGCGACGAGAATCTGGCCATCGCGAAGCCACACGTCGGCCTCCACATTGGAGAACCCAAGGTCGAGAGCATCCAAGAGGGGCCTCGGGTGGACGCAGTCTCCGTGGGCGTACGCTTGAGGAAGTCCTCTCAAGGCTCCTCGTTGAAAACGTAGTGCTTGATCCGGCCGTATTCGCGAAAGCCAAGTCTCTGATACACGGGAAGGCCCATCTTCGACGATTGGAGGCCGATGATCCCAAATCCCATCTCCTTTGCGGCTGCCATCGCTTTCAGGGTGACCGCAGCACCGATTCCCTGCCGCCGCGCCTCTGGCGCCGTTCCCACGCAGTAGATGCCGGCCTCTCCTCCCGCGACGATGAGGCTGGATGTCGCCACGGGTTCGCCATTCAGATAGGCGATGAAGTTCCGCATCGGGGACTCGGGCCCGAGGCCGAACTTCTCGGTCACTCTCAAGAGCAGCGTTCGAAAGCTCGGCGGCATCAGCTGAAGCCAAACTTGGTTTTCCACTTCGTCCAGCACCTCGTGAACCTGGGACGGATGGACCACGGACGGAAGCTCCGTCAGGTCCGCGGCCATCGCAGGCATGTCGACCTCACGACCGCCGGCGGCGATGAGCAAGCTTGGTAACGCGGCCGGCGTCGTGCTCGCCGAGGTGCTCCACGCCGTTTTGAGATTCCGCCCGTTAAAGTACGCGAGCGTCTCATCGATCACCCTCGAAGCGTCGTCGTCATCCAAAAAGGACTGCACGATGCAGTTGCCGAGCGAAGTCTCTTCGCCCGTCGCAAAGGCGAAAAGGTCCGGACGATCGATAATGTGCGCGCCGGGATAGGAGACAGCCAGAACGCGATAGGCCTCGACATAGTTGCGTTCGATAGCCGAAGCAACTTCCTGCGGTGAAAGATCGGACAAACGGCCGGCCACGACGCATTATCTCTGAAGCCGAACGCTCACGATTCAAGTGGGGTAAATCCACAGTTGATGAGATTTCTGGCTTGCGCAGTACTTAGCCTTTCACTGCTGACAGCGTTTGGGCAAACGCCGACAGCGCCAAAACCCCCGAGTCCCGATTCGCAATACAGACTTGGGCCGGATTCAATGGCTCAGGAAGGCGTGCCGAAGGGCGAGATCCGCGGTCCGTTTACGCTGCCGTGCAACGTCTATCCCGGAACGCAGCACACCTATTGGGTTTATGTACCGGCGCAGTACGATCCGAAAGTGCCGACGGCGCTCATGGTCTATCAGGACGGCCAAGCCTTCATGGATCCGAACGGCGAAGTCCGCGCACAGAACGTGATGGACAACCTGATCTACCGACGGGAGATTCCAGTCATGATCGGTGTGTTCATCAATCCAGGCCGTACTCCCGAGCAGCAGGAGCCCTCCCCCAAGATCGGTTGGGGAGACGGCTTTACCAACCGCGGCACCGAGTACAACACCCCCGACGATAAGTACGCGCGAATCATCACCGAGGAGCTGCTTCCCGCTCTCAAGAAGGACTACAACGTCTCCGACGACCCCGAAATGCGAGGCATCGGCGGTTCCAGTTCGGGCGCCATCGCGGCGTTCATGGTCGCTTGGGAACGGCCGAACCAGTTCCGAAAGGTGCTGAGCATCGTGGGAAGCTTCACCAACCTGCGCGGCGGCTACGTCTATCCGGAGCGCGTGCTGTCAAGCCGAAAGAAACCGCTGCGAATCTTCCTCTGCGATGGGCGAAACGACAATCGCGGAGTTCGGAACGGTGTCTACGACGAGAAGATGGACTGGTTCTATCAGAACGTACGGCTGATGAAGGCTCTAGCCAAGAAGGGATACGACCTGAACTACTCGTGGGGGATGAACAATCACGGCCAACGGTTCGGCGGCGCGATCTTCCCCGACATGATGAGGTGGCTCTGGCGCGACGGACCCGTCTCGACCGACCCGAACGACAAGGTCGAGCGAGGCTTCCGGCAGCCAGGCTCCGGAACGTAGCCCGACCTGGTCTGTGGGCGCGCGGAGCCTCAGATGACGGACCTCTCCCATCGAGTTCCCGCGGGGATGAAGCCCCTTGGGACTCCGCGGACGTGTCCGCGGACTCCCAGAAGGCCCGACTTTTACACAGAGGTTGAGAGGCCCTGGGCCATCACGATTTCTTTGGCGTGGTTGACCGTGAACGCGACTCGGTGGGTGACGGACTCGAGGATGCCCTCCGCGCCCGGATGACCGTTGCCGCTCGCTTTCACACCACCGAACGGCAAATGGACCTCCGCCCCGATGCTCGGCAGGTTGACGTAGCCGAGGCCGTACTCGGCATGATCTCGCACCCAGCGCCACTTGCGATAGTCCTCGGTGATCACGGCCATCGCGAGTCCGTAGTCGGTGTCGTTGTAGACCTCGACGGCCTCCTCCACACCGTCCACTCCGATGATCGCCACATGGGGGCTGAACGCCTCCTCACGCAGGCAGAACGTGTTCTTCTTGTACTGCTCGAATCGGTAAATGAAGGGCGAGACGAAGTTGCCGCAAGCATAGTCGCCGTCGGTAAGCTCCCTCCCCTCCACCAGGATCTCGGCGCCCTCTTCGCGGGCCTTCTGGTTGTGGTACTTCCACTTCTCGACGCCGCCCTCTTCGATAAGCGGACCCATGAACGTTTCTTCCTTTGAACCGTCGCCGATGTGAATGCGGCCGACACGCTCGAGGAAACGCTTGGTGAATTCCGGCTCGACCTTCCGGTCGATGATAATGCGGCTGGTGCTCACGCATCGCTGGCCACTCGTCTTGAACGCTCCGAGAACGCAAGCGTTCACAGCGATATCGAGATCCGCGTCGGCGAGGATGATCGTCGCATTCTTGCCGCCCATCTCGGTCGCGGCGAACTTGAACGCGTCTCCCGCAGCGACCTGCTGGATGTGCTTGCCCACCGCCCTCGAACCCGTGAACAGAATCGCGGCGACGTCCTTGTGCCGCACCAGCGGGTCGCCAACCTGCTCACCCGTTCCGTGAAGGATGTTGATGACTCCGGCTGGAAAGCCCGCTTCGGCGAAGAGCTCCATCAGCCGGTGACCGCAGATCGGAGTCTGCTCGGCGGGTTTGAACACAACGGTATTGCCCGCCAGAACCGAAGGAAGCACGACCCAAAGTGGAATGGCAACCGGGAAGTTCCAAGGCGTGATACAGGCCACAACCCCCTTCGGCTTTCGAAGGATGTAGGCATCTTTCGCAGCGATCTCGCTGCTGATGGCGGAGCCGATGGGCATCCGACCCATTCCGGCGATGTACTGCGCCATGTGGAGAGCCTCCACCACGTCGGCGCGGCCCTCGTTGATCGGCTTGCCGCACTCACGGGTGCAAAGCTGGCTCAGCTCCTGCGTGTCTCGCTTGAGAAGCTGCGCAAAGGTGTCGATGTACTCCGCGCGCTTCACCCAGCTCAGATCTCGCCAGCTCTCATAGGCGTGCTTCGCGGCGGCGACGGCCTGATCGACCTCTTTGGACGTGCTAAGAGGGGCAGTTCCGACTGTGTCTCGGCTGTTCGCGGGGTTCAGACTCTCGAATTGCTGGTCCCCTTCGATCCACTCGCCGTTGATGTAATTCCGCGCTTTGTAAGTTGTCATAGGTTTTCTAAAGTCTACCGTTTGGCTCCTTCTACGACCCTTCCGGTTGCCGCGTCGGTAGACTCCTTTTCACATGGCCAGCACGTTCGGCACCCTGTTTCGAATCTCGACTTTCGGCGAGTCTCACGGACCCGCCGTCGGAGTCGTGATCGACGGCTGTCCGCCGCGCCTGCCAATCTCAGCCGAGGCCATCCAAAAAGAGCTCGACCGCCGTCGCCCGGGCCAATCGAAAATCACGACCCAGCGCAAAGAGGCCGATCAGGTTGAGATTCTTTCCGGTGTCTTGGATGGAGTGTCCTTGGGAACGCCCATTGCCTTGCTTGTGCGCAACGAAGACCAGCGCTCGCGCGACTACGGCGAGATGCGCGATAAATATCGGCCCTCTCACGCCGACTTCGCCTACGATCAGAAATTTGGAATCCGAGCCTGGTCAGGAGGGGGCCGGGCGTCCGCTCGTGAGACCATCGGACGCGTAGCCGCGGGAGCCGTCGCGAAAGAGATGTTGGCGTCGTTTGGTGTTGAGATTCTTGCCTGGGTCTCCAAGGTGAAAGACATCTCGGCGACCGTCGACCCATCTACCGTCTCCCTTGGGGACGTCGAGTCGAACATCGTCCGATGCCCGGACGCCGAGGCTGCAGCTCAAATGCTGGAGCTGATCGAAACAACCCGCAAGGAAGGCGACTCGGTTGGGGGCGTGGTCTCGTGCGTGGCTAGGGGTGTCCCCGCCGGATGGGGCGAGCCGGTGTTCGACAAGCTGGAGGCCGATCTCGCAAAAGCAGTCATGTCGCTGCCGGCTTGCAAGGGGTTCGAGGTTGGGAGCGGCTTCGGCGGCACGCTTCTGACGGGAAGGCAGCACAACGACGAGTTCTTCGCCTCGCCGTCCGAAATAGGACCGGATGGCAAACCGCTCGTTACCACCGAATCAAACCGCTCTGGAGGAATCCAAGGCGGGATATCCAACGGCATGCCGATTACGCTTCAAGCCGCGTTCAAGCCCGTGGCGACGATCATGTCGGAGCAGCACACGGTGACGACCGAGCATGAGAACACGACCCTCGCCGGCCGGGGCCGTCACGATCCGTGCGTGCTGCCGCGAGCAGTGCCGATGGTCGAGGCGATGGTAGCGCTCGTGTTGGCCGACCACGCGCTGCGTCAGCGCGGGCAGTGTGGCTAGAAGAAGTCGCCACAGTACGTGGGCGACGGCGGAAGCAGTTGCTCCGCCGCAGCCAACCCCCTTTCAGACCGGACCAGCACGCTCCCGTACCGAGCCAAGTCCGCCAAGCTCGGTTCGCCCAGAAACGCCTGCGAAAACGGTCCGATCTCCATCTCCAAGTCGGCATCGTTAGCCGGCGAGACACTCACCATTCCAGATTCCCACTCGACCCGCCACGGCCCCTCGTTCTCTGGAATCTGCGGGTCACTCACCCGGATCGAAAACGAACCGGCTCCTGAGGGTTGTAGCTTCTCAAGCGACTTCGGCACGTCGCAGACCCGAAACATGATGGGCCTCACAACACCAACCTCGACCCCCTGATCGAGGTACTCCGCGTAGTAGGGGCTGTCGCTCGGCTCGTACCAGTTGAGCGAGGTCTTGTTGATGCCGATCTGGTGCATGATGCCAAGGCACGCCTCGTAGCCTCGGCTGGTCGACCAGACAACTTCGCTGAGCGACTGGCCCTCCCAGAAGTTGACCTTATGGCTGATAGCGACGTAACCCTCGATAGGGTCGCCAGCGGCATAGATAGTCAGCGGGCGGTTCTCGTTCAGCCTTCTGCCCCATAAGAGCTCGTTACGAATCGTCACCCCAGATCTCGCGTACCCGAAAGCGTCGTAGCAAACCGCGATCTCCTGCCAGTCGTCGGGCCCAAGCAGACGGACGGTCAGATCGGAGTCGATCTTCGGAAGCCGATGCACCGGGACCGAGATCTCGAACCGCTTCCCGGCAACCGCATAGCCGGCGCGGGAGTAGAAGGTCTCTCGAAAAGGGTAGAGCGAGGCCAAATGAAAGCCCTCGCTGCGGAACTGGGCTACGGACCACTGCATCATCTTCAGTCCGATTCCGCTGCGCCGAGTGTGCGGCGACACCGCTACTCCAGCCACGCCGGCGCAAGTCAACAGTGCCTTGCCTCGGGTTGCAGTCATGTGGAGAGCGTTGAACGCTCCAGCCACTTCGCCGTCTTGAATCGCCACGTATCGCGTGCCATATTTGAACTCGCTGCGGTGCTCCGGCGGAATGGGCAGGCCGTCGTTGTAGGTCAGGCTCCGGACTCGGTAGTAACCCTCTTCATCATGCGGCTCGTACTCGCGGAAGGTGAGTCCGGACATGACGTGAAAGCATACTGCCACAAGCTGTCACCCCGCCCTAACGTTACAAATTGGCCAAGCAGGTAAAAGGGAGGCGTGAATATCGACCTTCTCAAAGAGCTGACCGAAGCGCGGGGAATCTCCGGTCAAGAGGACGCGATCCGAGAGATCGTGGTCCGAGAGTTGAATGGCCTGGGCGAGCTTTCCACCGACCGGATGGGCAGCGTGATCTGCTTGAAGAAGGGTTCGGGCGGCGGCAAGAAGCTGATGATTGCAGCGCACATGGATGAGATCGGCTTTATGGTCAAGTTCATCGACAAGGATGGCTTCCTCCGTCTGCAAACGGTTGGCGGTTGGGACCCGCGCCAGATGAACGCGCAGCGCGTGATCGTAGGGGCGAAGTCCGGTCCGATCCGAGGCGTTCTGATGTACGGCACCAAGCCTAAGCACCTCCTCTCAGAAGGCGAAGGCAAAGAAGGTCAGAAGCACGACAATTTCTTCGTCGATACCGGCCTCTCTGCGGATGAGGTCAAGGAGAAGATCCGGATTGGCGATCAGGTCACCATGGACCGAGACCTGATCCAGTTGGGGCGTCACCTGACCTGCAAAACCATGGACGACCGGGTCGGTGTGTTTGTGATGATCGAAGCTGTGAAGGCGGCCCGATCGAACAACGTCGACGTCTACGCGGTCGCGACGGTCCAAGAGGAGATCGGCCTACGCGGTGCGGCAGCTGCTGGCTCGGCTATCGCGCCCGACATCGTGGTCGCCCTCGATGTGACGCTTGCCAACGACATCCCCGGAATCCCGGAGCAGGATCAGATCACCAAACTTGGCGCCGGCACGGCGATCAAGATCTACGACAGCTCTCTCATCTGCCATCCGAAGGTTGTAGACCATTTCCGCTCGATCGCAGAGCGCGAAAACATCAGGCACCAGATGGAGATCCTTCCGATGGGTGGTACCGACGCGGGCGGAATCCAACGGCTCCATGGCGGTATCCCCTCTTTCACGCTTTCCGTTCCCACACGCTATGTCCATACCGTGAACGAGACAGTGCATGAAGAAGACGTGCAGGCAAGCATCGATCTGCTGGCGCGCTATATTGAGGACGCCCACAACGGCAACTACACTTACTGATGCCCCCTGAAATTCCCCGCAGAGAGCTGCTCAAGGCGGCTGCCTATGCCGGCTTGAGCTTGCCCCTGCTTGGACTGAAGAGTAGCCCTATGCCCGAAGAAACACGGCCCGCCGCCAAGCGCAACTTCGTTTGGACCGGCGTCGATCACAAAGCGACTGACCAAGCGCTAAAGACCAAATACCACGACCTCAAGTCCCACGGCATTACCGGGGTGTTCTTGGGGGGCGGGATCGACGACCGGGAGTTCGGCATCGTACGCGAGAGCGGTCTCGAGCTCCACACATGGATGTGGACGACGAACCGGGGCGATGAGTGGATCCGCAAGAACCACCCGGATTGGTACCAGGTCAGCCGCACCGGAAAATCATGCTTCGACCAACCGCCCTATGTGGACTACTATCGCTGGATCTCGCCGGTGATTCCGGGAGTCCAGCGCTATCTGGAGGACCGCGTCGATGAACTGGCCAAACACGAGGCAGTGACCGGTGTGCATCTGGACTACGTGCGGTACCCCGACGTGATCCTGCCCCGCGCATTGTGGGAGCATTACCATCTCGACCAGACGAACGAGCTCCCCGACTACGACTTCTGCTACAGCAAGCACACGCGCGATGCGTTCAAGCGCCAAAGCGGTCGCGATCCGATGGACATCGCCGATCCGGCGCATGACCAAGAGTGGCTGCATTTCCGCTACGATTCGGTGACAGAGCTTGTGAAGAAACTAACCAAGGTGGCACACGACCATCACAAGCAGATCACGGCCGCGGTCTTTCCCACGCCTCACATGGCGCGCAAGATCTGCCGGCAGGACTGGGACAAGTGGCCGCTCGACGCGTTCTGCCCGATGATCTACCACAGCTTCTATAACGAGAAGGTGCCTTGGATCGGGGACTGCGTCTTGGAGAACATCCACTCCGTGCAAGCCCCTATTTTCGCCGGCCTCTACATGCCTGCGTTCGAAAAACCCGAAGAGTTCGCGGAGGGCTTGAAGGTTGCAAGATTCAACGGAGCGACTGGAGTCAGCCTGTTCGGGGGCATCGACGCAGCGCGTTGGGAGGTGTTTGAGAAGTGGGTGGCGGAATAGGTTGGAGGGTTATCTCCTGTAGCAGCGACCTGGATTGTGGTCGCGCGGATCGTTGCAGCGTCGAGTCGGTTCGATTGCATCCGAAGGCGTGCGGGTGGCTTACGCGACCACAAACCAGGGGACTGTTGCATTGGAAATCGAGGAGATACCGCGGACCCTTGCGTTGACGAACCGGAGCCCTTCTCCCGGTTCGCAAGTTCACCGACCTCTCCCTCGGAGGGGCGAGGTGATGGCCTTAGTTGAGTCGATGGCGTCGCGGCCAATTCAAATGCAACAGCCTCCCAGGTTGCGGCTACAGGGGCCTTCTTAAGTTCACGACTGACTACCATGCTCCCTGACTACGTCCTCAAGAACCGCGAAAGCTGGACTGGATACAGCAAAGACTTCGTCGAGCCCGGCCGCGCTAGCTGGGCGGGCAACTCGATCCATTGGGGGATTTGGAGAGTGCCGGAGTCGGAGATTCACGTCCTCGACAACCTCGACTGGTACAAGGGCGTGGACGCGATCGAAATGGGGTGTGGGACCGCATACGTCTCGGCTTGGCTTGCCCGGCTCGGGGTGAAGCCCGTCGGAATCGACATAACTCCTGCGCAACTGGAGACCGCGCGCGGATTCCAGAAGGAGTTCGGCATCGAATTCCCGCTGCTTGAAGGGAACGCCGAAGAGGTGCCCTATCCGGATGAGAGTTTCGACCTCGCCATCAGTGAGTACGGCGCGAGCATCTGGTGCGACCCCTATAAGTGGATCCCAGAAGCATCGCGCCTTGTCCGGCCCGGTGGGCGACTGATCTTTCTCTGCAACAGTGTGATCAGCATGCTGTGCTCTCCGGATGAAGATGAACTTCCGGCAACGGAGACTCTTTGTCGCGACCAGTTTGGAATGCATCGTCTCGAGTGGGACGGGGCCACCGAGTTTCATCTTCCGCACGGGGAAATGATTGCTTTGCTGCGAGCAAACGGATTCGAGATCGAAGCCCTGATCGAGATCCAGGCGCCAGCGGACGCACCCGAAACCCGCTTCGCCTACATCACGAAGGAGTGGTCGCGCCGCTGGCCCAGCGAGGAAGTCTGGCGGTGCCGAAAGATATGACGGCTTAGCGCGTGGCCCGGGTGGTGGGAGGAACCGTCCAGCTTGCGCTGACACCCATCGCTTCCTTGAACTTGGCCGACATCTGGTTGCCGTTGACCTCCTGACCGGAAGCGGTCAGCATATGGATAGTGTCTCCATGTCTCGCATCGCCATCCTTGCTGAACTTCCCGTCCGCGGTGCCGGGCAGTGCGAGCCTGGTCATCCATTGCGAGCTCTTTGTGGGGGCGTCGTTGCCGTCGTTCCAGCCGATCACAAATCCGTCCGGCAGCGGCTTCCCATCGGAGGATTTGAACGGCATGGGATCATAGGTGCTGAGGGCGCCGCTATTCGAGGTCTCGGCTACGATAATCGTTTGGTCCGGGTTCTCAATCAGCGAAGCCAAGAATCCCCCATAGGGTGCATACATGCCGTAACTTAGCGGCAGAAACTGCTTGGCATTGTCTGGGTCCTCGATCCATGTGACCTCTTCGGGTTTAGCCGACGGGCATAGGAAGCTTGCTCGGGCCGTCTTATAACCTGCAACGTCGCTTGCCCACGTATAGACATGGCCAGAATCGCCAAGGCTCGGAGTAAGACTATCGACGTTCTCAGTTCTGTCGATGGGGGGCAACCTGCCATCGTGCTCATCCTCGTAAAGCGCGATCGCTTCCTGGATAGCCTTCATGTTTTGCGTGCAGCGAGAGCTCTCGCTGCGTTTCAGCATAAAGAGGTAGATCGGGTACCCCAAGGCTCCCAAGACCACCAGAACGATGGCGATACTCCTGAGGTCCCTTTTGGTCATGTATTGACCGCGGCTGGAAATCTCTCCTTCCGGAGCGTTCGGGTCGTAAGCGTCGTTGTTCTGGCTCATTGGGTTGCGGCCGTCTCCGATGGCGCCTGCGGGGCAATGAACCCGTACTGCTCGAGAACCTTAGGCAATCTCTTCTTGTCGAGCAATAAGAAGGTATGTGGGCCATCCACCACGGGAACCATTCCCATTCGTATCTTCTCTTTGGGAACTCTTCTTGCGAAGGCAGCCAACGCCTCGAGCTGATCATCGTTCAAAGCGTTGTTTAGGGCGATCTTTCCTTGCGACAACACTTCGGGCAGAGCCATTACGTTGCGGAAGGCGGATTCCTTAAATGCGTTCAGCAAGTCTTTTTGGCGCTGCTGCCTGCCAAAGTCTCCTTCGGTATCGTGCCGAAACCGCACATAGCCCATGGCGTTATAGCCATCTAGATGGTGAGTGCCCGGCGTTAGATGGATGTGAAGAAAGCCGGCAGTGTCGTCGTAGTCCATCTTTTCGGGCACATTGACAGTCACTCCACCCACCATGTTGACAAGCCTTTGCATGGCTTCAAAGTCGAGGACTACCACCTTATCGATATGGACTTGGGGAATCAAGTACTCCACAGCCTGCTTTTCGGCTTCGTCCGCCTGCGACTCCTTCGCGATGGCGTGGTACGAATTGATCTTGTGAGGCGGGTTAGGCCATCCGGGCACGTTGCACATAGTGTCCCTGGGTATTGAGATACCGGTGATCTCGTTTTTCAGGAAATCCAGTCTCGCAATGAGAATCATGTCGCTTCGAGAGTATTTCCTTAGGACGTTGTGGCCATTCTTGAGAACACCGTGATACAGGCGGTCCTCGTCGCAACCCAGAATAAGCAAGGTCGTCGAGTCGTCTCCGCCAAACGCGCGTCTCGGATCCATCGTGAGGAAGCCGATAGGGTTCGTCACGATGTCGGTCAGAATCTTGTTCCTGCTGGCCCACCCAAATACCGAGCCCACGCCTAACGCGCAAAGGAGGAAGAGGCCATAGGCAAGGTTGCCCCACACAGGTGCTGAACGCGTTGGTTTCGTTTTAGGCTTCATAAACGGACGGAAGCGAGAGTATGGCAGACACATCGTCAAACGTCGGCCCGTACGAAGGGGTTCCCGAGCAGTTATTCAACTTTGTGAGGGAATGCCACGCGGAAAGTGGTTCCTTTCCCGGGCGTGCTGTCGATCGATACGACACCATTGTGCGTTGCCGCAAGCTCCAGAACGATCTTCGTTCCCCACCCTGAACCGCCTGCCTTGTCCCACTGCGAGCGGGCGTTTCCGCTTAGGATTCGGCGAATCGTTTCTTTAGACATGCCCGGGCCGCAATCGTGGACCTCGATGGTGTGAAGCTCTCCATCAAAGCAGTAACGAACCGTGACATCCCCGAAGATCGGCACGTTGTCCTCATAGGGATCGCCTGGCGTCCAGTTCTCCGGCAGGACCTCCTTGACGGCCTTGATTGCGTTGCCTACGAGGTTCTGGACGATTCGGAAGACGTAGAGGTCGTCATGGAGCATCGGCGGAGCGTCCATGTCGATGTCGTATCGGATGCCCACATGGTTCGATCTCGCATCCGTCTCCAAATACTGCGCGCTCGACTCGATGGTCTGCGCCAAGGGAGAAACGCGCTTCTCGGGCCGCAGAGGGCGGCCCGCCGACATGTCGGAGATCAGGTGCGCGTAGCCCACGATCCGGTCGACGGAGTTCCTGAGATCGTCAAAGATCGGGCTGATCGTCTCAATGCAGTCTTCGATCGTCAGGTTCTTTGGCGAAGATTGGTGCTTCGCGAGAAGATGGTTTTTCGTGAGGTCCCCGGCACTGAGCGTGGCGTGAAGCGATGCGGCGAGGTTGCCGATGTCGTGCCCCACCTTGCCCATTCCGAGCAAGGTGGAGGCTCGGCTGGACTCTTCCGACAGCTTGAAATTGAGAAAAGCCATCGTCGCGACCGAGGCGACGATGTCCAGAACCGCCGCATCGGAAGAAGTAAACGCCGCGCCGTTCTTATTGATAAGCTGCACGACTCCGATCGGAGGCTCGCCTTCGATCATTAGCGGCGTCGTCACCATCGAGCGCACCTGCACACCCGTCGCCACCTCAAACGCGTTCCAATCTGCCGGCAGCTTCTCCTCGAACTCGTGGAGGATGGTCTGCTGTCTCTGAAAGGCCTCGCCGGCCATGCCGAAGTCGTCGGGAATGTCTTTCGAAGGCAGTCTGTCGGCGATGTCCGCGGGCAAAACATACTGGAACCTAAGCCGGTTGGTCGTATCCTCGTGAAGGTAGATGGTTCCACCGGAGGCGCCCACGGCGTCCACACAAATGCCCAACACGTCGCGCATCAGCACGTCGAAGTTGCCGGAGCTTGCCAACTTTCGGGTAGCGCGTTGTACCGCTTGGATCAGTCGTGCGTCGGAGGCCATTGTATAGGTCGAGCTCAGTTAGGTCCGGAGGCCTGGCAGTTCCTTAGTTCAACGAGAACATCCAGCTTCTGCTAGGCCTAAAGACCCATTATTCTGACGAATCTCGCTCTGTATTCTGTTCGCCTGCAGCATAGATGGCCTTGATCTTTGCAATGCGTTTCGCAAGGACCTCTTCATATCCTCGGTTTGTGGGCTGATAGTACGAGCGCCCGGCGATCGAGTCTGGCAGGTTCTGCTGGTACACGATGCCTCCCTCGTAGTCTTGGGCATATTTATAGCCCTCACCATAGCCGATCTCCTTCATGAGCCTCGTGGGCGCGTTTCGTAGGTGGAGCGGAGGAGGGTCGTTCCGCGTCTGCTCCACGTCGGACCGTGCCTTTCCATAGGCCGCGTAAAGCGCGTTGCTCTTGGGCGCGGCCGCAAGATAGGCCACCGCCTCGGCGAGGGCGAGCGCTCCTTCGGGCATTCCGATGAAGTGGACGGCCTGCTGCGCCGCGATGCAGAGTCCGAGGGCTTGGGGATCGGCCAATCCGATGTCCTCCGACGCCATGCGAACGATCCGCCGAGCCAGATAGAGGGGGTCTTCGCCCGATTCGAGCATCCGCGCCAGCCAGTAGAGTGAGGCATCCACGTCGGAGCCCCTTACTGTCTTGTGAAGCGCTGAGATGAGGTCAAAGTGCTGCTCGCCGCCCTTGTCGTAAAGAAGGAGGCGCCGCTGGACGGCGGATTCGAGCAGAGGCAGCTCCACTTTGGCTGGGTTGCCCGACGCCTCCGCCTCGGCGACGCTTACGCACAGTTCCAGCATGTTCAGCGCGCTCCTGGCGTCTCCGTTGGCCAATCCCACCAACGCCTCCTCCGCCTCGCCGCTGATCTCAAGCTCCAAGCGTCCGTAACCACGTTGTGGATCGTTGAGCGCCCGCTCGATGACGGAACGCACTTCGTCCTCGGTGAGAGCTTTGAGCACAAAAACTCTGCAGCGGGAGAGGATGGCCGCGTTGACTTCGAACGACGGATTCTCCGTGGTCGCTCCGATCAGCGTGACGGTCCCGTTCTCGACGTGGGGCAGAATAGCGTCCTGCTGGGCCTTGTTAAAGCGATGGATCTCGTCAATGAAGAGAATCGTCCGGTTGGGCTTGGACGGCGCAGACTGCTCGGCGAAGAGGTCCGAAGGGTCCGGCTTCTTCGGCGCTCGCGCCAGCTTCGCCTCGTCGACGATCCGGCGCAAGTCAGCCACACCCGCCGTGACGGCACTGACCCGCTCAAACCGCGCGTGAGTCACGTTCGCCACGATTTCCGCGAGCGTTGTCTTCCCAACTCCCGGCGGTCCCCATAAGATCACCGACCCAAGGCGGTCCGCCTCAACAGCGCGGCGAAATGCCGCCGACGGCCCCACCAGATGCCCTTGGCCAAAGAACTCGTCGAACGACTTCGGCCGCATCCGGGCCGCCAAAGGCATCCCTTCATCCCAAGCCGGCTTGGTGGAATCCACGGCTGAGTATGGCCGGGGAAAGGATTCAGTTTGTCGGTTGGCGAGTTAGCAAGCATCGAAACAGAGTTCGCTCTTAAGACTTACAAAGTGGCAAACACGGTCCTATCCAAACCTCCCACTGATGTAATCATCCGTCTGCTTCTGTTCGGGATGGAGGAAGATTTGGCGCGTTGCGCCGAATTCGAGCACTCGGCCACCCATCATGAACGCCGTATGGTCGCTGGCCCGCTGGGCCTGCTGCATGTTATGCGTCACCAAAACCACCGTCAGCGTCTGCTTCAGGTCGTACATCAGGTCTTCGATTCGAGCCGTCGCGATCGGGTCGAGAGCCGAGCATGGCTCATCCATGAGGAGCACTTTGGGTCCCACCGCGAGCGCTCGCGCGATGCAAAGACGCTGCTGCTGACCTCCCGACAAGTTCATGGCGCTTGCGTGGAGGCTGTCTTTCACCTCCTCCCAGAGCACCGTCTTCCGAAGGCAGTCCTCCACCAGGGCATCGAGATCCCTACCCTTCTTCACGCCGTGGATCTGCGGTCCATACGCGACGTTCTTGTAGATGCTTGTTGGGAAAGGATTCGGCCTTTGGAAGACCATTCCCACGTCTTTTCGAAGCTGCTCGGGCGGCAAGGAGCGGTCGTAGACGTCGGCGCCATCCACCAGGATCTGACCCTCCCGACGGCCTCCTTCGATGAGATCGTTCATCCGATTCACGCAGCGCAGCAGCGTCGTCTTTCCGCATCCCGAGGGCCCGATCAGCGCGGTTACCGCACTCGCCGGCACATCGATCGAGACATTTCGAAGCGCCTGGACCGTGCCGTAGAAAAAGCTCAGGCCCCGAATGGCGATTTTGGGCTCCGGAGGGGCGGGAGGAGTCATGAGGCCTTAACATTGTCGCCCAAATCGTGCCTTCGAGAACCGCGGACCGATCATGCGGTAAATTGGAACCTGAATGAGCGAAGGCCTGAACTTCTGGTACGGGATTGTGTTTTTCGTGCTGATCGTTGGCGCCTTGGCGGTGGTCGGCGGAGTCTTTGCCGCGGCGGCAATCCGCATGATGGTCCGAGACGACTACTTCGAAGAGCCCGACAGCATGTAGCTGCCTCCCGAAAGGGAGATCAAAGGACTTGCCATTGCAGTCTAAATCTGCGTGAGTTCGCTCAGTTTTTCGCACGGGGAACGAAACGTTTGGGAGTCCCGCATGCTGTCCGTCGCTCGGATTGTGGTCAGCCTCAGCTTTGGCGAGCACGGAACTCAGAAGGTCCTCAACTTCCCCGCGGGACACGGAACACCGCCGACGATGAGTCTGCTTGGCATTGCGGGCTTGCTGGAGTTGATCGGAGGCGGTTTGATGCTGCTTGGACTTTTCACCCGCCCGGTTGCGTTCATACTCGCCGGCGAAATGGCGGTCGCCTACTTCATGCAACACGCGCCGCATGGGCTCTATCCAGTTGTCAACAAGGGCGAGCCGGCGATCCTCTACTGTTTTCTCTTTCTTGGGTTCGTCTTCACAGGGCCGGGTACATGGAGCCTGGATCAGCTTATCAAGCAGAAAGCTAAATAGCTTGCGGTACGGTGAGGACGATGGTCTGTCCGCTCATCACCCTCGCCATGCAAACAGGCTCCACCCTCCACATCGGCAACTATCTCGTCTCAAGTCCCAACGCGCTGGCTTTCATCGTCGGCGACAAGGCAGCCTTGGTTATGGACCCGGGCGGGGAGTATTTCGCGGGCCCCGCGGCGCCCGACGACAGCTATCACAAGACTCAGTTCAAAGCCGGAGGAGCAACGGTCACGTTCGAGTGGGGGAGGGTTGGAGAAACCGTCGTGGCTCGCCTCAACGCGGACCATCCGACGGCCGTCACCTTCAAGTTCCCTCAGAACCACTGGCCCGGGTTTTCCTGCCCCGTCACCGCTGCCGAACACGGCGCGACGAGCATCGTTGCGGGAAAGGATTGGGAGCTTAGAGCCGACGGAGCCCCAGTTGTGAGCGCCGAAGGCATCTCCTTCCTCCTTGACGGGAAGACGCCAAGCCACTTCGTGGCGGGCTTTCGCAGGCTGCCCGATCTCAAGGGAGTCGACCACACGCTCTACGACACCTCGACCGCATACGAGACGCACCGGGTACAGGCCAGTGGCGATTGGGGAGACTTTCTTCGGCCGGTCTCGGACAACCTCAACAACAGCCGGGTGTACTCCTCGGACGACCACCGGGTGGCCATCACGGTCAGCCGGAAATGGGCGCCGACGGTTAACGACTCGCCCTACTTCTGCTGGGACAGCTTCTTTAACGGAAACCTGGCCGCTCTCGACGATCCGAAGACTGCGAAAGAGACCGTCCGCGCGATTCTGAGCTGGCAGACACCCGAAGGATTGGTACCGAACTTCGGGCACTGGAAGTTCGACAATGGCCGAGCCAGCGACGACCGCTCGCAACCGCCTGTTGGATCTCTTTGCGTTTGGAAGATCTATCAGAGATGGCCGGACAGGGCGTTCTTGGAGGAGATCTATCCTAAGTTGCTCAAGTGGCATCGATGGTGGCCGATAGCCCGCGACGGCAAGCATGACGGCCTGCTCGAATGGGGAAGCTCGAAGGCCGGTAAGCAGGGCGCGCTTTGGGAAACGGGGTGGGACGACACGCCGCACTATGAGGCGGCTCAGATGTCCGGCCAAACCCTCAACGCCTACGCCGTCGATTTGAATTCGCTCTGGGCTATGGATGCCGAATACCTGGCGCACATCGCCAACGCGATTGGACACAAGCAGGACGCAAAGGACCTGCAGGCAGAGCGCGATAGGACGCTGAAGCTGATCAACGACAAGCTTTGGAATCCGACGCTCGGAATCTACTGCAGCCGGCTTTGGGATGGCACTTTCCTCACTCGTCTCACTCCGATGAACTTCTATCCTATGATCGCCGGCGCGCCAGATGCCGCCAAGGCGAAATCGATGCTCGCCATCCTGTTCGACCCCAAGAAGTTCTGGGGAGACTTCATCTTGCCGACTCTCTCACGCGATGATCCCGATTTTGCGAAGCAGGATTACTGGAAGGGCAAGGTGTGGGCGCCGGTTAACTATCTGGTGTTCCAGGGTCTGCTCAAATACGCCTCGACGGATCAGCTCAACGAGTTCGCCGACAAGAGCGTGAAGCTGTTCATGAAGAACTGGACTGCGAACGGCGTCTGTGGCGAGAACTACCTGAGCACGACCGGCGCCCAGAGCTCCGACGCCCACTACACCTGGGGCGCCTTGCTATGCCTGATCGGCCTTGAAAACGCGTGCGTTCAGAATCCCGACGGCACGGTCCGCGTGAACGGCACACTGAACGTGACCATGGATCTTCAGAACGTGGTTTTGAATGGGCGGAAGTTCGAGGTCAAGGTCACGCCGAAGAAGACGCAGCTGATCATCGACGGGTATGTCGTGATCGAGGCGGCCAACGCGATAGTGAATGGGAGCCTATCTGGGACGTAGCTTGGGACTCCGCGCACATGTGCGCGTCTTCGATTTCCGCCGGAGGCAGGCCCGTCGCGCCGCGACCCGGAAATGATTGAAGGGTCTCGCCTTCGGCGAAATGAAGGACGCGCGCGTGCCCGGAATCCCATATCAGGCTGAACTCTTCAGGAAACTCGCCAAATCTTGATCGTTCACGCCTGGCTCGCCGGGGGCGACGTTGTTGAGCTTGCCTTCTCGCATCCATTTCTCCAGTTGATCGACCAGATCAAACAGGTGGTCAAACGAGTCGACCCAGAAGAGGAGGGGCTGATAGTGGTCGATCTCGAAGCTCTGGTTGATGACCCACTCGAGTTGGATCGGATATCGCTGGACGTCGGGGGACTCGATGCAATGCTCGATCTCGCCGTAGGAGCTGAGCAGGCCGCTTCCATACACTTTCAGCTCTTTGCCGGACTTCATCAATCCGAACTCAACGGTGAACCAGAAGAAGCGCGCCATCGCTTGGATAATGCTGTGGAGCCGCTTAAGCCGCTCCTCAGGATCCCTTACTTCGGCAACCAACTCGGCCGCTGTATGGGCGCAGTCTCCGAACCTGACCAATGCGTTGGCAAACGCATTGTCAGTGTGCATCGGCACATGGCCGGCGATGTCGTGGAAGATGTCCGGCTCCGGAAGATAGTCGAGCTTGTCCGACCGGCGGATCGTGATCGTGGTCGGAAACTCGCGGTTTCGGAGGCAATCGAAGAACAGAAACGCCGGCACGTATCCGCTGACGGCCTTTGCTTTGAAGCCTGTCAGCGGGCAGAGGAATTCGTTCACGTCTGAAAGCCGCGCCACGCGGTTCGGATCGAAGCAGAGTGACTCGATTCCTTTGAGGAACCACTCGTTCGCGTACTTCTGCCACCTGTCACCCATTCGTGCGAAAAGCTTCTGCCACGCGCAGTGATTCTCCTCAGAGTAGAGTTCGTAGGGTTGCTCGATGTAGAGCTGGCCGTGGGCCCTCGCATCTTCGATAAACGGAGCTTCGGTCGTCGTCAGACCCTCGCCGGCGTTATGATGGGTGTGCTCTCCAATGGTTTGCATGGCGCTCGAGCTTCGTTGCTCCTCTCTTTAGTTACGCGCGGGCCTCGTCGCCCGGCTTTGTCCACAAGTATGGTCCAACCTCAAACATGAAATCACGGGCGACGGAGCGGCCCGATTACGGCCAAGACGCTCCCTACGTCATGTGGTGGCTCGGTGGCAGCGGCTTGGCGTGCCTTCTCGTGGCATTCCTCCTTCCGGTCCTGCAGTTTATGGTTTGGCCGGGCGTCAGCCTATTGGTAAGCGCAGTGTTTTTCGTTCTCGGAAGCCGGTTCGGCAAGCCCCGCCTCCGCGAGAAGATCATGGATTCGTTGAAGTGGAGTGGCGACGAGCGGGTTCTGGATGTGGGCTGCGGAAGCGGGCTTCTGCTGAATGCGGCGGCCAAGCGAGTCCCGAATGGAATCGCGGAAGGTGTGGATATTTGGCGCAAAGAAGATCTGGCAAACAATGGCCGCGAGACAACCGAAAGAAATGCGCGTTTGGAGGGTGTTCTGGACCGAATCCGCATAACAGAAGCCGATGTTCGGAACCTTCCCTTTGAGAACGACACGTTTGACGCGGCGATGTCCCTCAACGTGCTTCATAACCTCTCGAAACGAGAAGATCGACGGCAGGCGCTTCGGGAGATCGTGCGGGTTGTCAAGCCCGGCGGACAACTGTTGATGTGCGACTTTCGGAATGTGAGCGAATACGTATCTGACCTCCGGCAATTGGACGTCGAAGATCCAACGAAGCAGCTCATGGGCTGGATGGGCTACATGCCGATGCACGCGGCGGTCGCACGCAAAACCACCCATCCATGAGTCTCGAATCCGAGCTTCAGAGTGTCCAGCGGGCTTTGCAGCAAGGAGACTTGCACGAGGCTGCCGAACTTCTCCGCCGTGCGTCGGCAAATCATCCGAACGACTTCGACGTTTGGCTCTCACTTGCCTCGGCGGAGCGACGGTTGGGCCGACCTGAGGCTGCGCGGGAGGCTTGCCAAAGGTCCATCCGTATAGCTCAATCGGCGGCAGCTTACTCGCTGTTGTCGCAGTGCGAATCTGATCTGGGGGACCTCGCTGCCGCCAAAGAGGCGGGGCGAAGGGCAGTCAACATGGATTCAACGGCTGTCTCTTCCAGAGTCTTCCTGGCGCATTTGCTTCTTAAAACGGGACACCGAGAAGAAGCCGTAAGGGAGTTCAGAACGGCGGCGAAGTTCGATGGCAACCGCGTTCGAGCTCTTACTAGTCTTGCTCACGCATCCTTGATCGAGGGGAACCCAGAAGAAAGCCTCGGCTTCGCTTTGGAGGCCCAACGGGTGGCGCCCGCCA